>CAYLUU010000130.1:0-5308 GCA_964386925.1 uncultured Sarcina sp.
TCCTGGAATATGTATTCGGTTTTGAAGGTATGGAATAGGAAGAGCAGGTACTGGTTTCGGTATCTGCTTTTTTTGTTATATATAATCTATTTAGCACCTGATGATTCCAATATGAATTGGCCGCATGCGTACAGCTTCATGATTGATATTGACAGGCGGAGGCTAAATAATAGATACCTCATTTTACATGTAATACAACACTGGCCAAGGAGAGAACTCCCTGGCCAGTCGTTTAATTTATATTATAGATGCGCGAGGAGAGGCAGATATCCGATCAACCTACCCTTCGAGCTTTCCCAGGCAGTCATCAAGCGTTGTAGCAACCCAGTCAATGTCGCATTCCTGGAAGGCCATAGGCGGGCGAAGCTTGAGAACATTCCCGTAAGGGCCTGCAACATTGTTGTAGTTGAATCAATCGACTGCAATCCCGCGCTCGCTCAGCATATCAAGACAGGCCTGAACGGCTTCGTACACCATGGTATCACAGTGAGGCTTTTTCTGCTCCGGGCTCTTGACTTCGGCAGAGAGCAGCTCTTTGCACTGTGTTCTCCCTTCATGAAGATCGCTGACGCGGTGAATCAGCTCCACGGCATCACGCGGCTCGCCGACACCATATAAGCCCAGCACCATCAGGCCGCCGGTGATGGCGCCGCAGGTCATTCCGGCACGCATGCCGGCACCAAAGTTCTGGGTGATGGCATTGGCCTGATCCTTGGTAAGTCCTTTCCGTTCTGCAAAGGGAATGAAGACGCCCTGTGCACAGTTGTAATGCACGTTGGGATCATCTCGTAATTCATGGCTGCGCTGCATAATCTTATCCATTCTGCTGTCCTCCTTTTGGTATCTGTTTAGCACCTGGCGATTTCAACGTGAATCGGGCGCCCCGCGGACGGATTCATGATTGAAATTGACAGGTGGCTAAATAGATATTGTCTGCAACTCATACGTCCTGTTATAGCGTTGAACGCTTACGACGTATGGTATAATTCTACATGTTTTGCATTGGTTTAGCATCTGCTTCAGGGAACAGGAATATGTTATATCTTATTTTTTTTATCGTTTGCTTTGGCGCTTCCGTAGTGGGAGCAATCTGCGGGATCAGCGGAGGAGTCATTATTAAGCCGGTCTTGGATTCCTTTGGTATTCTGGACGTATCGGCGATCAGCTTCCTGTCGGGCTGCACGGTTCTCGCGATGACGACTTATTCGGTTGTTCACAACAAGCTGGACGGAGAGTCGAAGCTGAAACGCAAGACATCCCTGCCGCTCGCGCTCGGCGCTGCAGCCGGCGGCGTTACCGGCAAGTGGCTGTTCCTGTATATCAAATCGCAGTTCGCAGATGTGAACCGGGTCGGTGCGGTACAGGCAATCTGCCTTCTGGTTGTGACCTCCGGGATTCTGGTGTACACAATCTTCAAGGATAAGGTGAAAACCTATCATGTTGAGAATACCGCAGTCTGCGTCCTGATCGGTGTGTTCCTGGGCGTGCTGTCGTCCTTTTTGGGAATCGGCGGAGGCGTGATTAATCTGGCAGTTTTGTTCTATTTTTTCTCTATGCCGACGAAGGTTGCGGCGGAGAATTCCCTGTATATTATCTTCTTCTCACAGCTCGCGAGTCTTCTGTCGACGCTTCTGTCCGGGACGGTGCCGGCGTACCAGAGCGGCGTATTGATCCTGATGGTGATCGGCGGCATTACCGGCGGCGTCTGCGGCCGTGCGATCAATAAGAAGATCGAGACGAAATCCGTGGATCAGCTCTTCATCGTTCTGATGATCGTGATGATCCTGATCAACGCGAGCAATGTGTACCGATTCATGCAGGCATAAAGATGAGAGTCATCTGCCCTTTCTTTCCGTGGTCGGTAAATGATGGTGGGCAAGATTCCGTCTATCAGAGTCCGCGGCTCTTCATCTCTGCAGCAACCATTGCGTAACCCGGCACGGGAACCTTCCATTTCTCACCCAGACGAAGCACTTCATAGACTAACCCGTCAATCTCTGAGGCCTGTCCGGCCATAACATTGCGCTGCATGGATGTGGTGGTGTCCGGTAAAAGGTGCGAGAGAATCTCCAGATTCACGGGGACATAATCCTTCTCAAAGGAGCATCCCATGGCATCAGCCAGCGCCATGATCTCACGGATCATCTGAATGAAGAGATCGCGTTCCGGACCATCCTGCTGGAAGTTCCCGGCGGTTGCATTGTAGTACAGGCCGGCGGCACCGATGGGAGAGACGTAGGAGAATTTCTCGAGCGCATCCCGCTGGATGTTGGCCGAGAGCTCCCCGGAGATGCCGCAGTCGCAGAGATCCTCTGCAATGGCCTGGTAGCGCGGATTATCGATTGCATGGTCGCGGGGACCGAAGACGATTCGATGAATCGGTCCGTGCTGCACCAGTCGGCCGGGAGCCTCCTTCGCCGCCGAAACATAAATGCACCCATCCAGTACATCCGCCTCCGGCAGCTCCTCCTGCAGCCGTGCCCCGGTGCCGTAGATGTTGAGAACCGGGATGACTGTAGCTGCTTTGTGCGCTGCCTTCTGCAGGAACGGAAGGATCGAATCCAGAGAATAGCCCATAACACAAACGAAAATAACGTCCGCCTGCCGATCGGCAGGCAATGCCAGATATTCCTCTTCCGTGGAAGCAGTGAGGAATATCTGCTCCGTAGAGTTGTCCCAGAGATGGCGGATCGTCAGGCCGTTTTGCCGGATCGCCTTTAGGCTATCTCCTCTTGCGATAACACGTACGTTCTTATCTCCCTTTGCAAGCTTTGCGGCGGTGATTCCCCCGGTGCCGCCGACACCAATGACCAGATAATTCATATTCCCTCCTATTAGTACAGCGATTTTTAAATAATAGTTATTTTGCAAACGCTGTACTAGATACGTTGTAGTTCTGCAGCATTATCCGAATTCTGGAGATGCATCGGTATGGAACACTGGCAAAAAGATCCGGAATTTATGTATCAAAAGATCCTATCAATGCAAATATTCCGAGCATCTATCCATGAAGTTTACCGCTTGCGGCAGGAAAATCAACAAGAAGGCAGGGACGTCCGATTCACGTTGAAATCGTCAGGTGTTGAACAGATAAAAATAAATATCTGTAAAGTAAGAACTCTCTACTGGCGCGGCGGTGCAGAAACGATAGAATAGTAGGAGAGTCCGAAAGGACTGCTAATTCAAAAAATTGGGGAATGCAAACGCTATGGAGGGAACCATGAACCAATACATCATGGCATTAGATGCCGGGACCACCAGCAACCGCTGTATTCTGTTTGACCAGAAGGGTCAAATCGTCAGTATGGCGCAGCGGGAGTTCCCGCAGTACTATTCGCAGCCAGGCTGGGTGGAGGAGGATGCGAACGAAATCTGGTCCACCATTCTGGCCGTTGCGGTAGAGGCAATGTACAAGGTGGGCATTACCGGAGGTCAGATCGCCGCGATCGGAATCACGAATCAGAGAGAGACTACAATCGTGTGGGACCGGTTGACCGGGGAGCCGATCTACCATGCGATCGTCTGGCAGTGCCGACGCACTTCGGGATTCTGCGATGAGCTGAAGGAGAAAGGGCTGACAGAGACGATCCGGAGCAAGACAGGACTGGTGATCGACGCGTATTTTTCCGCAACGAAGGTGAAATGGATTCTGGATAATGTGGAAGGCGCACGAGAAAAGGCGGAGCGCGGGGAGCTTGCCTTCGGAACGGTGGAGACCTGGCTCATCTGGAAGCTGACCGGCGGCAAACACCACAACACCGATTATTCCAACGCCAGCCGGACGATGATGTTCAACATTAACACGCTGGAGTGGGATCAGGAGATTCTGAATTTGCTGGGTATCCCGCAGAGCATGCTGCCGAAGGTGAAGGACTCGAGCGGGTATTTTGGCCACACGGATCCGACACTGTTCCAGGCGGAGATTCCGATTACGGGCGCAGCCGGTGACCAGCACTGCGCACTGTTCGGGCAGACCTGCTTCCATCGCGGAGAGGTGAAAAATACCTACGGTACCGGCGGCTTCATGCTGCTGAATACCGGCGACCAGCCAGTGTTCTCGGAGAATGGGCTGGTGACCACGATCGCGTGGGGCATTGATGGCAGGATCACATATGCACTGGAGGGTTCGATCTTCGTGGCGGGCGCTGCGATTCAGTGGCTGCGCGATGAGATGCGGCTCATTGATTCGGCCGCGGACTCGGAATTTTTCGCCTCGAAGGTGAAGGATACCAACGGTTGCTATGTGATCCCGGCCTTCACCGGGTTGGGTGCTCCCTACTGGGATCAGTATGCGAGAGGGACCATTGTCGGAATTACGCGAGGGGTGAATAAGAACCATATCATCCGTGCAACCTTGGAATCCATTGCCTATCTCGTCAACGATGTGCTGAACGTGATGCGTAAGGATTCCGGTATCGGCATTCAGACGCTGAAGGTGGACGGCGGTGCCAGTGTCAACAATCTCCTGATGCAGATGCAGGCAGATATTGCGAACATTCCGGTCGAGCGCCCGTCCTGTGTCGAGACAACGGCACTGGGAGCGGCCTATCTGGCAGGGCTATCGGTCGGCTATTGGTCCGGCATGGATGAGGTCATCGAGAACAATGCCATTGAGAAGGTGTTCACGCCGCAGATTACGGATGAGGAGCTGGCACGGAAGCTGAAGGGCTGGCGGAAGGCTGTGAAGTATTCATTTGACTACGCGAGGGAAGAATCATGAGAGACGTCATCATCATCGGAGGAGGAGTGTCCGGCTGCAGCATTGCCAGGTTTCTTAGTCGTTACGAGGCAGATGTTCTGCTGGTGGATAAGGAAGAGGATGTCTGCTGCGGGACCACAAAGGCGAACAGTGCGATTGTCCATGCGGGCTTTGATGCAGAGCCGGGCAGCAGGATGGCAGAGCTCAATGTGAAAGGCAGTGAGATGATGCCGCAGCTGGCAGAGGAGCTGGATTTTGCCTACAACCGGTGCGGAAGTCTGGTCGTCTGTCTGCACGAAGAGGATCGACCGGCACTGCAGGCTCTCTATGAGAGAGGCCTTCAGAATGGTGTGAAGGAGCTTCGAATCGTGGAGCAGGAGGAGCTGCGCCGAATGGAGCCGAACATCGCCGAGGAGGCGGTGGCAGCGCTGTACGCCCCGACAGGAGCAATTGTATGCCCGTTCGGGCTGACCTACGCAATGGCAGAGAATGCAGCGGCGAATGGCGTGGAATTCCAGTTCGACACCGCGGTGCAGGAGATCACCCGCATCGAAGGCGGCTGGCGGATCACCACTTCGAAAGGAGAGCTGGAGGCAAAGGTAATTGTCA
>CAYLUU010000131.1:0-5205 GCA_964386925.1 uncultured Sarcina sp.
CCCTCCTTGCATGGTGAACTACTTGTTGCAACTATCACTCTAGCAATATTTTTCCCCACTGACCCGTGGGCTTTTTTAGTTCTTGCTATGGGATTTTGCAGTATTTGCATTCTCTTGCTATTCACAAGCACCGGCAGCATTCCCGTAAACATTCCTCCGCTCGTAGCCGCCAATGAGCGGCCTAAACAGATCAGTTTTGGTTATGCTCACCCCTTCACAGAGCCAAGCATTGCGCCCTTTGCAAAATATTTCTGAATCCATGGATATGCGATCAGGATCGGCAGGATTGCGAAGACAACTGCTGCTGCACTGATGGTTGCTGATGTATAGTTAGCAGTCTGCATTGCCGTCACAGCCTGCAATTCTCCACTTCCGTCTACCAGCGTACGAATTTTCATCTGCAGAGGGAACAAATTCGTGTCCTGAAGGAACATCATCGGATGCTCGTACTGATTCCACATCGTCACGCCATAGAACAGGCCTACCGTTGCCAGTACCGCCTTTGAAGCCGGCAGCACGATCTGGAACAGAATCCGAAACTTGCCGCAGCCATCAATCATCGCTGCTTCCTCCAACTCCTTCGGGAACTGCTTGAAGAAGGTCCGGACAATGATCAGATTGTAAGCTGTCAGGACATGCGGAAAGATCAGCACCCAATAGCTGTTGTACAATCCGTAGGATCGCAGTGTCAGGAAATACGGAACTTTCGGTGCCGAGAACACCATTGTGAACACGACGAACAGCATGATGTACTTGGCTGGTGTGAATTCTACTTTTGACAGTGGGTATGCCATCAGAGAATTCAAGGCAAGAGCAATTACAACGCCAAGCGCTGTCGAGGAAACCGAAATCAGAAACGGCTTCCAGATATTCCCCTTTGTCAGGAGGTATTTCCAGGATTCGATGGTGAATCCAACCGGCAGCAGGTTGATTTGATTCATCTGTGATGCCGTCTTGGAGCTCAACGAAATTGCCAGCTCCGACAGCAGCGGAATTGCCGTAATTACTGCAAATATAATCAGAATCAATGTGATGACAATCCCGAAGATTCTGTCCTGTGCAGATTCCCGCACGTGCGATTTATCCTTTACTCTGCTCATCACCACAGCCCTCCGTCTTCTGAAACCTTATTGGCAATTTTGTTAAATGTAACCACCATGATCAGACCCACAACTGACTGGAACAAGCCAACCGCTGTTGCAAAGCTATATTGGGCCTGCTGAATTCCTACACGGAATACATAGGTGTCGAAAATGTCCGCAACGGAATAGGTCATCGGCGTATACAGGTTGTAAACCTGATCAAAGCCCAGCGTCAGGAAGTTGCCGATGTTCAGCAAGAGAAGCGTCAGCACTGTCGGAACGAGCAGCGGGAACGTGATGTATCGAATCTTCTGAAAGCGAGAGGCTCCGTCAATGGATGCTGACTCATACAGACTGGGATCAATACCGCTGATGGCCGCAAGATAAACAACGGTTCCCCAACCGGATTCCTTCCAGATCGTAGACAACACATAGATCGGGCGGAACCAGCTCTCCTTCTGCATCACCAGCAGGGTATCCATTCCCAGCGCATTGCGGATATTGTTGAACAACCCGCCGACGCCGCAGATATCGAACACCAATCCGCCAACGACAACCCAGGACAGAAAGTAAGGGATGCAGATGATGGTCTGTATACCCTTTTTTACCTTCTGATTCCGAAGTTCATTCAGCATCAGTGCCAGAATGACCGGAATCGGGAACGTCAGGAACGTCTTCAAAAGTCCCAGAATAATCGTGTTGCGCAGGATCTTGTAGAAGTCCGAATAAGCGAACAGCTTTTTAAAATTAGCAAGTCCAACCCATTCGCTGGCCCAGATTCCCTTGTAGGCCGAATAATCCTTGAACGCAATCACGCTGCCCAGCATCGGAATGTACTTGAACATAATCAGATACACAATTCCCGGCAGCATCATCACGTAATACGGCCAATATCGTTTGAAATGACTTTTCCAATTGATTGGCTTTTTTTCTTTTCTCTTTCCCTTCTTTACAGAAACAGCATTCATTCCAATCCCCCAATTCTTCATTTTCAGTAACTGCCGAACTTAACATAAATCGATCACTTCAGTCGATTCACATTGAACCTGCCAGGTGCTGAATAGATACAAATTGCTCAGCTAAAACTCTATCAGACGGGGAATTTTAAAAAATATCGGGATTATAGCACTTGGCATGGGATTTTTTAGGTCCTGTCCCAGACCGAACAATCGTATTATTGCCCCGACAAATACATTAAAAAGGTTCCATCCCGAAATCCCGGGATGGAACCTTTCTCATAACTGATATGTGATAGTACGATGGGTGTGGATTGGTATCTCGATTACTTATTATCTGTTCCCTGTGAAGAAGCCCGCATCGCAGCCTCCGCCACCTTGATCATAATCGCACACTCAATTCTCTTGCGGAAGATCTTGCAGCCATACTCATAGGTTCCGTGGATATCACCGGTTGCATGGTAGGCATTCGCTGCACAGCCGCCGGAGCAATACAGTCTCGCCCAGCAGTTGTCGCAGTCATGACGTGCATACACATTGCAGAGCTTGAACTCATCTCTGGTCTTGGTGTTGGTCACGCCGTCCCAGATGTTGCCCAGCTTGTAATCGGGGTCGCTGACGAACTGGTGGCAGGGATACAGATCGCCCCAGGCCGTCACAGCCATGTATTCTGTTCCGGATCCGCAGCCCGAGATTCTCTTATAGATGCACGGGCCGTGCTCCAGATTGATCATGTAGTGATAGAACGTAATCGGCTTGCCTTCCTGCTCGCGGCGAATCATATCCTTCGCCAGGATCTCATATTGCTCGAACAGGATCGGCAGATCCTCCTCGGTCAGTGCACTGGGGCTGTCCGGATCGCAAACCACCGGCTCCATCGATAGCTCCGTAAAGCCAAGGTCATCTGCCATGTGGAAGATATCCTTTGTGAAATCCGGATTGAAATGCGTAAAGGTTCCGCGCATGTAATAGTTCCGATCTCCCCTGGCCTTGGCGAACTCCTGGAATTTCGGCACAATGTTGTCGTAGCTGCCGCGTCCCATACGGTCCACACGGAAGCGGTCATTGACCTCCTTGCGGCCATCCAGTGAGAGCACCACGTTGTAGCATTCCTTATTCGCCCACTCGATTACCTCGTCATTGACGTTTACGCCATTGGTGGTCAGAGTGAAGCGGAAGTTCTTTTTCTTCTCTTTCTCAATGCTGCGGGCATAGGCCACCAGATCCTTACAGACCTGGAAATTCATCAGCGGCTCTCCGCCGAAGAAATCCACCTCCAGATTGCGGCGGAAACCGGAATTCTCCACCAGGAAATCCAGTGCACGCTTTCCGGTCTCAAAGCTCATCAGTCCCTCCTTCCCGTGGAAATTACCCTGGGAAGCAAAGCAATAGGAACAGTTGAGATTGCAGGTATGAGTTACCAGGAGACAGAGTGCCTTGATGACATTGGAACGATTCTTCAGATCAAAGGCCTTGTTCTCGAATACATCCTCTGTAAAGAGCTTGCCATCCTGAATCAATTCATCAATGTCAGAGAAGGTATCCGCCACATCCTCCTGTGTCAGTCCGTTCTCTTTGTATTTCTCCAGAAGCTCCCGGCCGATCGTCTCCCGGTCTTTTCCTGCATCGAGTCCTGCAATGGCATCATATGCCACCTCGTCCGTCACATGGACAGCCCCGGAGTAAATGTCCAGTATAATGTTGTATCCGTTCAGCTGATATTGATGAATCATGTTCGTTCCCTCATAAAAAGACCGGAACATCCGAAGATGCTCCGGCCTACCGTTTCTGCTTTATAATCGACTGACGCAGATTAGTTGTTCTTGTTCTCGCAGTCCTGGTTTGCAATACCGCAGCTGGTCTTGCATGCGCTCTGGCAGGAAGTCTGGCACTCGCCGCATCCGCCGTTCTCTGCGCTCTCAACCATATCACGTGTATTCAGAGTCATAATGTGCTTCATTGTAATGTCCTCCCTTATTCGTCTCAATAGAGTAACGACAGAATACCAGAATACAGGATACCCTGTGGCTTCCATCGCTATGTGCTAATCTAATGCACAAATTTCTTATATACTACCTATTCCGGCCCGCCGTTGTCAAGGCTAATCATGACTCATGTATCAACCAGCGGGGTCGATACAGTCCACTTGTCATCCAGGCGTGGACATCTCCGCCACCTACTGCCGGCTGGTGTCCGTACAGCAACACAGGTCCTGCAGACAGACACTTTCCGCCACCCACTCCTGTCAGCCCAATAAGCGGTGCTCTCCTACCACCTCGGGTAGCCGCCTCCGCAGCAGAGTCCGCCTCCGCCGCAGCACAGGTTCAGGAATGCATTCAAAAGGCAGAGCTTCAGGCACCAGCCCGCTGTGCTCGACGGCCCGGAGCCGTAGGGATTCTGTCTCTGCTGATACCAGCTGCTCCCGGCGCTCATGCGCTGCACCAGATCCTGATAATTCTGGTTGGAGGGCTCCATCTGCGCGGCAGTTTTCGCATGCTGGAGGGCCAGCACATTGTTGCCAAGACCAGAATTGGCGATGGCGCTGTAGTAATACCACTGTGCCGAATGATTGCTGATGCTGCTTAGCACATTCAATGCCTCCTGGTAATGCCTGCTGTTCAGATAGTTGGCTGCCGCCTGAAGGCGAATGGAATCTTCGTCCTGATTCTGGTTCTGCCGATAGCTGCGCTGCTGCCCGCCGTAACCACCGAATCCTCCTCCGAAGAACTCATTCCAGAAGTCTCCGAAATCTCCATACTCCTGCCAGCCGCCGGAGCTGTAGCCTCCGTATCCGCCGGAGGATCCCGATGAACCTGACGACCCATAGGATCCGCCCCCACCTGTCCGGGAGGAGCTGGAATAAGGGTGCTGGCGCTCATAAATGATCTGCTTGTACGCCGCCTGTACCTCTTTGAACTTCTCCTCTGCCTGCTCCTTGTTCGGGTTGTTGATGTTGGAATCCGGATGGTATTTTCTGGACAGGGTTCGGTATGCCTTTTTTATCTCGTCATCGGTCGCATCACGCGAGACGCCGAGAATCTGATAAGGATCAGACATCCGGCTGACCCTCCTTTCCAAAAATAAGAATCGTAACTATTCCGAGCCCATTCGTAAAATCACTGCTGCGCTGATTTGTCCGGCTCTGAATCGCTGCTGTTTCCGTTTCG
>CAYLUU010000132.1:0-5195 GCA_964386925.1 uncultured Sarcina sp.
TCCGGAAATCAGGCAAGTTAATATGGCTAGTTATTTAAAAATCGCTGTACTAGTACTGCGTTTGCAAAATAACTGTGCTGGTTACCCCTTCTGAATGTCACGGTGATAGAGTTTAATGCCGTAATCTCCCTTGTCCTTCAGACGGCCATAGAGTTCGTTGGCCAGTGTAACACTACGATGACGTCCGCCGGTACAGCCGATGGCAATTACCAGCTGATTTTTCCCTTCCTGCACGTAATACGGAATCAGAAAGCTGATCATGTCATCCAGCTTATTCAGGAACTCTCCGGTCTGCGGGTATGCCTTTACGAAATCCTGCACCGGTTTATCGTTTCCCGTCTGCTGCTTCAGCTCTTCCACGTAATAAGGGTTCGGCAGGAACCGAACGTCAAAGACAAGATCTGCATCGGAAGGAATCCCATATTTGAAGCCAAAGGACATGACCGAAATCATCAGCGAGTTATATTTCTGATTCTCTTCGAAGATTCGGATCAGCTCCTGTTTCAGCTCCCGCGTCAAAAGGTTCGATGTGTCAATGACGTAATCTGCCTTCGCCTTAATGCTCCTTAAGACCTCGCGTTCTGCGTGAATGCCATCCTCGATTCGACCGTCCGGTGCCAAAGGATGGGCGCGGCGGCTTGCTTTATACCGCTTAATCAGAGTCTCGTCGCCGGCATCCATGAACAGAATCTCGTACTTATAGCCCTTTTCACGAAGCGTCGTCAGGACCTCTTCCACGTATGCAAAGGAATGATCTGCACGGACGTCCAGACCCAGCACCACCTTATTGATCTCATTTCCCGGCATGTTAACCAGTTCCATAAAGGTATCAATCAGACGCACCGGCAGGTTATCCACGCAGTAATAACCCTCATCCTCCAGCATTTTGATAGCGGTTGCCTTTCCGCCTCCGCTCATTCCTGTCACGACCACGAATCTCATCTAGAATTCTCCCAGATAAATAACTTCCTCTTCCAGCTGCACCCCGAACTGCTCCAGCACCTTCTGCTGCACGCCGGCGATCACTGCCCTTACGTCAGCTGCAGATGCGTTGCCTTTGTTCACCACGAAACCGCAATGCTTTTCCGACACTGCAGCATCTCCCACGGCAAAACCGCGCAGGCCGGCATCCATGATCAGTTTCCCGGCGAACATTCCCTCCGGCCGCTTAAACGTGCTGCCGGCGCTGGGATACTCCAGCGGCTGCTTGTCTCTGCGGCGCCCGGCAAAATCTTTCATTTTAGCCTGTATCGCCTCCGGATCCCCCGGCTGCAGCTCCATTCTGGCCTGCAGCGCAATTGCCGGTATTTCCTTGAACACACTTCTTCGGTATCCGAATCGGAGTTCCTCCGCCGTCATTTGCCGTACACTTCCGTCCGGCATCAGAACTGCAGCTTCCCGAACCACCAGATCCATGCTTCCGTCATAGGCGCCCGCATTCATTACCAATGCGCCGCCCACGGTACCCGGGATTCCTGCAGCGAACTCCAGCCCGGTCAGTCCGTTCTCCCAGGCTGCCCGCGCCACCTTCGCCAGAGACGCTCCTGCTCCGGCCGTAATGCAGCCGCCTTCCACATGAATGGCATCGAAACTCCCCACATCCAGGCATCCGGTACGGAAGCCTTCTGCATTGGAATCTCCTGTCTGCGCTTCCTGGGCATTCTCTCCCGTCAGCTCCGGCGCCGTATCGGTTACAGACGCTGCCGTCAGACCGTTCATAGTAATCACACAGCCCCGGTACCCGCCGTCGCCTACCAGCAGATTGGTACCGCGTCCCAGAACATACCACGGCTCTCCTTCTGCTCTCAGATACTGCAAAAGCCTTTGAAGCTCGGCAAGTCCGGTTACGCGAACAAAATAATCCGCCGGCCCGCCGATGCGAAAGGAAGTGTGCCGTGCCATCGGCTCATTCACGCGAACATTCTCTGCACCGACGATTTCTGTCAAACCATCATAATTTATCATATCTATATTAATCATCCTCGTCATTGTCATGCTTGTGCATCAGCGCATTCTGCACACGATTGTACAGTTCCTGCGCCGCATTGTATCCCATGTTCTTCTGACGATGGTTAACGGCTGCCGATTCACAGATGATAGCCAGATTACGTCCGGGACGGATCGGGATACGATGGCAAACCACACGGTTGCCCAGAAATTCCGTATATTCTTCCTCGAGTCCCAGCCGGTCATACTCTTTATCCTTGTCCCACTCCTCCAGCTGAATCACCAGATCGATATTCTGCGTATCACGTACGCTCGACACACCGAACAGCGTCTTCACATCAATAATGCCGATGCCGCGCAGCTCGATGAAGTGCTTCGTAATATCCGGTGCTGAACCAACCAGCGTTTCCTCCGAAACCTTACGGATTTCAACCACATCATCACTAACCAGACGGTGTCCTCTCTTGATCAGCTCCAGGGCCGCCTCAGACTTACCGATGCCGCTCTCACCGGTGATCAGCACGCCTTCGCCGTAGACATCCACCAATACGCCGTGGATGGAAATGCAGGGTGCCAGACGAACATTCATCCAGCGAATCAGCTCCGCCATGAACACAGAGGTCGACTGCTTGGTCTGCAGAACCGGGACTCCGTATTTTGCAGAATATTTCAGGAAAATCTCATCCGGCTGCAGCTCACGGCAGAAGATAAAGCACGGGCATCCCATTGCAAAGAGCTGATCGTAGATCTCTTCCTTGCGCTGCGCCTCCATATAGGACATGTAGGAGTATTCTACGAATCCCAGAATCTGAATTCTGGCTGCATCAAAATGTTCAAAATAACCTGTCAGCTGAACGGCCGGGCGGTTGATGTCCGGCTGCTTGATCTTGATCTTCGTGATGTCGATATCCGGTGTCAGGTTAATCAGCTTTTCCTTCTCAATTACTTCGCTGAGCTTTACACTTGCCATGTGTCCCTCCTTAGCTGCCCGGGCAGCTTGCAACTTTCCCTTCAGTTTATCACAGATCCCCGCTGCGCCCAACCGATACTATCTAGTACTGCGTTTGCAAAATAACTAGCCAGATAACGCAGAATGATTTTCGGAGAGTGCGCATCAAAAAACGTAGACGCAGCGAGTTACTGCTCCGGATGAAAATATCGGAACACGTTTCCGGCCGCTTCCGGCGTCAGCTCCGGGATCTCCTCCAGCTGCTCCCGGCTGGCCGCCCGCAGCTCTTCGATCGATCGGAAGGTCCGCATCAGGGCCTTTTTCCTGGCAGGTCCGATTCCCGGAATATCATCCAGTCTGGAGTGTACCTGTGCCTTGGAGCGAAGCGACCGATGATATTCAATGGCAAACCGGTGGGTTTCATCCTGGATCCGGGTTACCAGTTTGAAGCCCTCACTATGCGTATCAATGGGAATCTCCACATTGTTGAAATACAGTCCCCGCGTCCGGTGATGATCATCCTTTACCATGCCGGCCACCGGGATGGTAAGTCCCAGCTCTTCCAGAACGGAAAGGCAGATGTTCACCTGTCCCCGGCCGCCGTCCATGAGGATCAGATCCGGGAACCTGGTGAAGCTTCCCAGCTCCGCATCCTTGTTCTCTTCCTCCAGCCTTCTGGCTTCCTGCAGTCCATGCGTAAACCGCCTTGTCAGCACCTCACGCATGCAGGCATAATCGTCCGGTCCGGCCACGCTCTTAATCCTGAACTTCCGGTAATCGCTGCGCTTGGGCTTCCCCTTCTCGTAAACCACCATTGAGCCGACATTGGCAAAGCCGCTGATATCTGAGATATCATAGCTCTCCATGCGGTCCGCATTTTTGATTCCCAACAGCGCCGCAATCTCATGCACTGCACCGATTGTGCGCCCCTCTTCACGCTTTAATCTCTCTTTGTCCTTATGGAGCAAAATAGAAGCGTTCTCCGCAGCCAGCTGTACCAATCGTTCCTTCTGTCCCTTCTGCGGCACCAGAATGCTGACCTTGCCTTCCTTTCGCTGGGTCAGCCACTCCTCCAGCACCGCCCGGTCCTCCACGTCCTCCGGAATCATAATGGTTCCCGGAATAAATGGTGTCCCGGCATAGAACTGCTTCATGAACTCGGACAGAATCTCTGCCTCTGTTTTGCCGCCGACATGGTTCATGTAGAAATGTTCCCGGCCCATCAGTCGCCCGTCTCGAATGAAGAAGGTCTGAATCACGGCATCGGCATCGAAATTCTCATGATCCATTGCAACACCGATGATGTCACGATCCTCTCCGACGCCCTCCGACATTTTCTGTTTCTGGGAAACCTGCTGGACGCTCTTGATGAGATCCCGGTACCGGGCGGCCTCCTCGAAGTTCAGCTCCTCTGACGCATGCTCCATTTTGCTCTGCAGGTCCTTCAGGATCAGATTGTAATTGCCGGACAGAAATTCTATTGCCAGATCGACCTTTTGGCGATACTCCCCCGGACTGATACCTCCGACAACGCAGGGGCCCATACACCGCTTCATATGATAATTCAGGCACGGACGGTCCTTCCCGATATCTCTTGGCAGATTGCGGCCGCAGTCCCGCAGACCGTACATTCGATTCAAAAGCTCAATGGTATCATGTACCGCACCGGCGCTGGTAAAGGGGCCGAAGTATCTGGCCTTATCCTTTTTGCGAATTCTCGAGAACAGGATACGCGGGTACTCTTCACCTGTCGTCACCTTGATGTAAGGATAGGTTTTGTCATCCACCAGAAGAGTATTGTATTTCGGTCGGTGTTCCTTGATCAGGTTATTCTCCAGAATCAGGGCTTCCAGCTCCGTATCCGTTACAATGTATTCAAAGCGAGCGATCTGCCGCACCATCTGATCAATGGCCGGTCCGCGTCCGATGTTGCTGCGAAAATAAGATCGAACCCGGTTATGCAGGACCTTCGCTTTCCCCACATAAATGATCTGATCCTTCTCGTTGTACATGATGTACACGCCAGGTTTCTTCGGAAGCTTGCTCAATTCATCCTGCACGTGGAAATCCAGCGGGTGTTCCTGGCCGTTTTGCTCTTTCTGTTTCTCTTCCATAATCTTGGTTCCTTGTACCTGTTCACCACCTAGTACAGCGATTTTTAAATAACTAGTGATTCAACATGCATTGGCCACTTATGGACGAATCCATGATTGAAATTGACAGATGCTGAATAGATACGACAATTTTAGTGTCTGAAAAGGCAGCGGTCCCGTTCGGGATTCCGCTGCCTGCTATCTGC
>CAYLUU010000133.1:0-5189 GCA_964386925.1 uncultured Sarcina sp.
GACCAGGGGCTCCTTGCTGTAAGCAGAATATGTGCCGAGATTAGTCTCAGAACTTGCCCTGAGCTGCAGCCAGCTCAACGGATACAGCGGTGGAAACGGTAGCGCCAACCATCGGGTTGTTGCCCATTCCGATGAGACCCATCATCTCTACGTGAGCCGGAACCGAAGAGGAACCTGCGAACTGTGCATCGCTGTGCATACGGCCGAGAGTATCGGTGAAGCCATAGGATGCAGGACCTGCAGCCATGTTATCGGGATGCAGGGTACGGCCGGTGCCGCCGCCGGATGCAACGGAGAAGTACTTCTTACCAGCCTCGAGGCGCTCCTTCTTGTAGGTGCCTGCAACGGGGTGCTGGAAACGAGTCGGGTTGGTGGAGTTACCGGTGATGGAGATATCAACGTTCTCCTTCCACATGATAGCAACACCTTCCTGTACATCATCTGCGCCGTAGCAGCGAACCTTTGCACGAGGGCTCTCAGCATCCTTGGAGTAGCAGGTCTCAGAGAGAACCTTCAGCTCGCCGGTGAAGTAATCATACTCAGTCTCAACATAGGTGAAGCCGTTGATACGGGAGATGATCTTAGCTGCATCCTTGCCAAGTCCGTTCAGGATGACGCGGAGGGGCTTTTTGCGAACCTTGTTTGCCTTGTCAGCAATACCGATTGCACCCTCAGCAGCTGCGAAGGACTCGTGGCCTGCCAGGAATGCGAAGCACTCGGTGTTCTCCTCGAGCAGCATCTTGCCCAGGTTGCCGTGGCCAAGACCTACCTTGCGGCGGTCAGCAACGGAGCCGGGAATGCAGAAGGACTGAAGACCCTCGCCGATGGCAGCAGCTGCCTCAGCGGCAGTGCGGCAGTTCTTCTTGATGGCGATGGCTGCACCAACGGTGTATGCCCACTTTGCGTTCTCAAAGCAGATCGGCTGAATGCCTTCTACCAGATGATAAACATCCAGGCCGGCAGCCTCCGTGATGGTCTTGCACTCCTCAACGGAGGAAATGCCATACTTGCTCAGTGTGGCAAGAATCTGGGGCTCTCTTCTCTCATAAGATTCAAATAATGCCATTTCTTTTTTCCTCCTTTACCATTACTGCTTTCTGGGATCGATGAAGCGAACTGCATCAGCAACGCGGCCGTATTTGCCGGAAGCCTTCTCAAGAGCAGTTGCTGCATCATCGCCAGCCTTGATGAAGTCCATCATCTTGCCGAAGTTCACGAACTTGTAGCCGATGATCTCATCATTCTCGTCCAGAGCAAGGTCTGTGATATAGCCGTCGGTCAGCTCGAGGTAACGAGGTCCCTTCTCCAGAGTGCCGTAGGTGGTACCAACCATGGAACGGGTTCCCTTACCAAGATCCTCCAGACCTGCACCGATCTGCAGTCCATCCTCAGAGAATGCACTCTGGGAACGTCCGTAAACGATCTGCAGGAACAGCTCTCTCATAGCGGTGTTGATGGCGTCGCAGACAAGGTCTGTGTTCAGTGCTTCCATAACGGTCAGTCCGGGAAGAATCTCTGCAGCCATAGCTGCGGAGTGAGTCATTCCGGAACATCCGATGGTCTCAACGAGTGCCTCCTGGATGATGCCGTCCTTTACGTTCAGGGAGAGCTTACATGCGCCCTGCTGAGGTGCGCACCAGCCTACACCGTGTGTGTAGCCGGAGATGTCTTTGATCTCTCTGGCCTTCACCCACTTTGCCTCTTCCGGAATGGGAGCTGCGCCATGGTGTACGCCCTGGTGTACGACGCACATGTCTTTTACTTCCTGTGAGTAAACCATAAATGTTCTCCTTCCTTATTGGATAAGTTCAATGGCAACATTGTTATTAATGTAACGTGGCCACTGAAAATTATACGGCGCACGCCAAATGTTAGACAATGCTAACAAGTGGGCGCTCCTTTACCTGCTGCGTGCGCATTGCTGTGCAACGCGCATTCATGTATGCTGGGGAAATTGACGGACTGATCGACGATACCCATGACTGCCATTTGACGTGCAGTCACAAGCCGGTGGCCGTATGAGATTTTTATTTTCAGAGGCAATTCCGCAAAAATAGTACAATTGACAGCAACTTTTACCAAATGTAAACCGAATTTTACAAAAATATTGTGCGAAATGAACGGGCGCATCTTTTCAGGCTTGGCTAGCTTTGGTAGAATGATCCTAGGTTGATTCTATAAGGGATCGGGGAGGTATCCATTATGAGCAAAAACGAAATGCTGGCAATGATTCTGGCCGGCGGTCGTGGCAGTCGGCTGAAGGACCTGACGAATAAAGTCGCGAAGCCGGCGGTTTCTTTTGGCGGAAAATATCGCATCGTTGATTTCCCGCTGTCGAATTGTGCCAACAGCGGCATTGATGTTGTCGGCGTTTTGACGCAGTACGAATCGGTTCTGCTGAACTCTTATGTGGCGGGCGGCAAGAACTGGGGACTCGACACCAGAGACGGCGGTGTGTTCGTCCTTCCGCCTCGTGAGAAGGCGGATGCGAATCTGAATGTTTACCGCGGAACAGCGGATGCCATTTCACAGAACATTGACTTTATTGATCAATATGATCCGGATTATATCCTGATCCTGTCCGGCGACCATATTTACAAGATGGATTACGACAAGATGCTTTCTTATCATAAAGAAAACAAGTCGGATGCCACCATTGCTGTCATCGGCGTGCCGATGAAGGAGGCCAGCCGATTCGGCATTATGAATACGGACGGCGCAGGCCACATTACAGAGTTTGAGGAGAAACCGGCGAACCCGAAGTCTAATCTGGCATCGATGGGAATTTATATTTTCTCCTGGAAAGTGATCCGCAAGCTCCTGATCGAGGATCGTGACAATCCGGATTCCAGCCATGACTTTGGCAAGGACATCATTCCTGCATTGCTGAATGGCGGGAAGACTCTGATGGCCTATGAGTTCAAAGGATACTGGAAGGATGTCGGAACCATCGATTCTCTCTGGGAAGCCAATATGGACCTTCTGGACAACAAAGGGGCACTGAATCTGGATGATGCGTCCTGGAAAATCTACACAGCAGATGCATCGGAACTGCCGCAGTACATCGGACCGGAAGCAAATGTGGATGTGGCATACATCACACAGGGATGTCACATTGAAGGAAATCTGAAACATTCTGTCGTGTTCACGGGCGTTGATGTGAAGAAGAACGCTACTGTGATTGATTCGGTACTGATGCCGGGCGCTGTGATTGAAGAGGGCGCAGTGGTGACGCGTGCACTGGTCGGAAACGGCGTGAAGGTCGGAAAAGGTGCCGTAGTCGGCAGTGCGGACAGTGAGGAAATCCTGTTGGTTGCCAAAAATGTAAAGGGGGTTGAGTAAGATGATCAGTGCATTTGGAATCGTCACGGCCTCCAATGGCCGCTATCATGTGGAAGGAATGGAGGACTATCGCCCGATTGGTGCATTCTCCTTCCTGGGAAGATACCGCATCGTGGATTTCCCAGTATCCAATCTTTCCAACAGCAACATCGACCGCATTCAGGTATATGCCAGCCAGAATCCCCGCTCTTTGGCAGAGCATTTGAGCAATGGCCAGCGTTACAACATCAATGCCAAGCGAGGCAAACTCCAGCTCCTGTTCAATCAGGACAGCCGTGTGAATGCCGTCTACAATACAGACATTGCTGCCTACATGGACAACATTGAGGTGATCGAGAGGATGTGCCAGCCCTATGTTGTCATCACACCGGGCAACATGGTGTTCAAACAGGACTTCCAGCAGGTGCTGCAGCAGCATGTGGACAGCGGTGCAGATGTAACGCTTCTGTATCACAAGACGGACAAGGGGGACACGGGATACCGCAACTGCGCGGTTCTCGAGCTTAACCGTCAAAAGGGCGTTAAGAGCATCCATGTAAACGATGGTACAGAGGCAAACCGCAACGTCTTCATGGATACCTATGTGATGAGCAAGGAAATGCTGCTGAAGCTGATCCGCGAGGCCAGAAAGCGCTCAAGTATCTTCAATCTGACGGATATTCTGAATCTGGAGAATGATAATCTGGATATTCGCGGCATGCAGCACAAGGGTGAATATTTTGCGGCAGTGTACGATCTGCTGAGCTATTACAAGGCCAATCTGGAGCTTCTGAACTATGATGTTGCCCAGCAGCTGTTCTCCTCCGACTGGCCGATCTATACGCAGACGACAGATTCCTGCCCGGTACACTATCATGAGGGAGCGAAGGTTACGAACTCGATGGTGGCCAACGGCTCTGCAGTTTACGGAACCGTAGAAAATTCCGTGGTAGGACGTTCTGTTGAAATCCAGAAGGGCGCAGTTGTTAAGAATTGCCTGATCCTGGGACACACCGTCATCGGCGAAGGTGTGCATCTGGAGAATCAGATCGTGGATAAATGGGCGAAGGTAATCAATGCCAAGGAGCTCATTGCGGATCCGAACTGCCCCGGATATATCCGCCGCAACGACGTTTTATAAAAGGTAAAACCGGGCAGGAGAGGAAGGTTATTGACTTTCGATTCTGCCCGTTTTATAGTCTTTACGGCGATGGATGGAAATTCTATCTAATCGCCAAAGATAAGCATTTGTGGTGAGATATTTGGTAAATTTTTCACAAAGAAATATGAAAATTATTACAGATTCGCTCTTGTTGAATTGGGCGGAATCTGCGATGATTATGTGCGAAAAGTACTAAATGTCTTAGGTTAACATTTCAAGGAGGAATGTCACATGCTACAGAACGAGGCCTGGAAGGGCTTTGAAGGCAACATCTGGAGACGCGAGTGCAACGTTCGCGATTTCATCCAGAAGAACTACACTCCCTATGACGGAGACGAGAGCTTCCTTGCTGCTCCTACCGATGCAACGAACAAGCTCTGGGGCAAGCTGCAGGAGCTGCAGAAGGCAGAGCGTGAAAAGGGCGGCGTACTGGACGAGGAGACCGACGTTGTTTCCGGTCTGACCGCTTATGGCCCTGGCTATATCGATGAGTCCATGAAGGATCTTGAGCAGGTTGTCGGCCTTCAGACTGACAAGCCCCTGAAGAGAGCATTCATGCCTTACGGTGGTATCCGTATGGCTGAGGAAGCTTGCGAGATGTACGGTTATCAGCCGAATCCGGAGCTTCACAAGATCTTCACGGAGTATCACAAGACTCACAACCAGGCAGTATTTGATGCTTATACTCCTGAGATGCGTGCAGCAC
>CAYLUU010000134.1:0-5183 GCA_964386925.1 uncultured Sarcina sp.
ACAGATACGGCAGAAAGAGAGTAAACGATGTCCAACGAAATGAATCCCAATACGGCCCCGGCAGCGGAGACTGCCTCTGCTGCAGACGTTGACGCAATTATGAAAAAATACGACCGGGAATCCAACATTCGTGTCTGGACCGGTCCTTACAAGAAGGTCATTCGCATCATTCTGGCGGCGTTCTCCCTGTGGTGCATCTATGTCACCCTGTTCGCTACCTTCCTGGAGGAGATCCGTCTGACCTCCTTCCTGGCGCTGATCGTACTCATGGGCTTTCTGACCTACCCGGCGAAAAAGGGAGAAGTTCGAGAGAACTACATGCCGATCGGCGATATTATCTTCATGCTGCTCGGAACGGCGTCCTTTCTGTATTTCACTTTCAATGCGAACCAGATCATCAATCAGGGAACACGCTTTGAAACCTACCAGATCATTATAGGCATCGTCGGCATTGCAGCGCTCATTGAGCTGACACGGCGCAGCGTCGGCATTCCGATCCTGTGCGTGGCCGGATTTTTCCTGATCTATGCGTTAGCCTACGGCCTGACGAATCCGAACTTTTTCGGACGCGTGCGGTATCTGGTGCGGAATCTGTTCTACACGAAGGAAGGCATCTTCTCCACGCCGATCAATGTGTGTTCGAAATACATCGTTGTCTTCATCATCTTCGGCGCTTTCCTCGAGCGGACCGGTATCTCTAACTTTTTCATCCAGCTGGCGAACTGCGTTGCAGGCAAATACGCCGGCGGCCCTGCCAAGGTTGCCGTTATCAGCTCTGCTCTGTGCGGAATGGTGTCCGGCTCCTCCGTCGGCAACACGGTGACTACGGGATCCGTTACCATTCCTATGATGAAGGATACGGGCTACAAGCCGGAATTCGCAGGTGCCGTTGAGGCTGCGGCCTCCACAGGAGGTCAGATCATGCCGCCTATCATGGGCGCGGCCGCATTCCTGATGGCGGACTTTGTCGGCGTGCCGTACTCTGACATCATTGGACGAGCTGTCCTGCCTGCAGCGTTGTATTTCATTGGAATTTTCTTCTCCGTCCATCTGGAAGCGAAAAAGCTCGGACTCTCCGGCATTCCGAAGGAGCAGCTCCCGGTATTTAAGATTCTGGTCCGCAAAATATACCTCCTCCTGCCGCTCGTCATGCTCGTCATCTGGGTTTCCGGCAACTATATGACGATGCAGAAGGCAGCAAGCTATGCGATCGTGCTGTCGATCGTGGTGAGCCTGTTTGATAAGGAACATCGCATCAGCCTCTCGAAGTGCATTGACGCACTGGAGGCCGGAGGACGCGGCGCCATTACGGTGGCGGCAGCCTGCGGCACTGCGGGCATCATCTCAGGATGCATTACGATGACTGGTCTTGCCAACGAGCTGATCAATGCCATCATCACGATTGCGAACGGCAAGCTGATCGTTGCTCTCGTGCTGACAATGCTGTGCTGCATTGTCCTGGGCATGGGTGTACCGACAACGGCGAACTACTGCATCATGGCAGCAACCTGTGCACCGATTCTGGTTCGTATGGGCGTGCCGACACTGGCAGCGCATTTCTTTGTATTTTATTTCGGCATTGTGGCAGACATCACACCGCCGGTGGCGCTGGCCGCTTACGCAGGCTCTGCGATTGCGAAGTCGAATCCCATGAAGACTGCACTCAATGCCTCCAAGCTGGCCATTGCGGCGTTCATCGTGCCGTATGTGTTCTGCTTTAACCCGTCGCTGCTCCTCATCGATACAACGCCGATCAAAGTGCTGCAGATCGCGATCACCTCGACGATCGGCATCTTCAGTGTGGCGGCTGCACTGGAGGGTTATTTGAAGGGGCATATGAACATGATCGTCCGCGTTATCATGGCCATCGGCGGTCTGCTCCTGATCGATCCTAGCCTGTTGACGGATATTATCGGCCTGTGCATGATCGCTGCCGGCGTGGCATGGCAGTATGTACAGTATGGCAAGAACAAGCCGGTCGCCGCGTAACACGGCGCGGGGGAATGAACTCCGGCAATCCTGGACAGGAGAAAATATTATTGTGACAACCCCAGTACCCACACGGCCAGACGGCCGTGACAACAATACAAGGCACAGGACGCTGTTCCTGCGATTTCTGAAAATTCTGCTCCTCGTGTCGGCGATCTGTGTCCTCCTGGGCATCGCCTGGGACAATCTCTACATCCACCGCAACTATGACGAGGACCGCATCATCAGCTTCTATAAGGAACCTGAGAACTCTCTGGATGTCGTCCTCATCGGCGCGAGCGACATCAGCCGTGCCTACTGCCCGGGAGTCGCCTATGCAGATTACGGCATCACGAGCTATCCCTTCACGATCAACGGTGACGCCGTTCAGGTCTGGCGCGCACAGCTGGACGAAACCATGGCACATCAGAACCCTGATGCCGTCGTTATCGAAGTGAACGGTGCTCTCTACAGCTCCTCGGAGGAGAGCGATTATCACATGTATCAGTCTGCCGTGGAACGCATGGCACTCCACCTGCCGCTCCTCTCAGCGCCGCGTCTTCGAATGGTGGCAAAATATCTCGCAGACTCCCGGGACTGGGCCTGTGCACTGCGCCTTCTCATTCCGCTGTACGAGTATCACTCGAATCAGCCGGGCAGCGTGCAGGGCGCGATTGCAACGATCTGGGACAACCAGAGCATGGACGACGATAACGAAGGCGTTTCGACGTTGCGAGGGTTTGAGACCATCACCGGAAAGGCAGAAATCGGAGAGCTGATCCCGGACAGCGAGCTGGGCGATGAAACGGAAGAACTGGATCCTGCCTATGAGAAGGCACTGCGGTCCTTTCTGTCCTATTGTCAGGAGCAGTACCCGGATACGAACATTCTCTTCGTCCGCACCCCGCACCTGTTCGAGAAGAACAACGAGCGCATGCAGCGCGTCTACCGCAGGACCAACCGCATTGCCGAGATTATTGACGAGTACGGCTACACATTCCTGAACTGTGAAAAGCTGAAATCCGAGATCGGGATCGATAACGAGACCGATTTCTACGATGCCAATCATCTGAATGTCAGCGGCATGCAGAAGTTTACGAAGTATTTCTCGGAATATCTGCTGGCTCATGGCGTTACGGCAACGGGGACAGATATGGAAGAGAAGGAGCTGCGTCAGTGGCAGCATACCGCGAGGTACACAGAACTCTTCCTGGAATATTATGACGAGCTCCAGGCGCAGGGCGTGAACGGACAGGACCTGTACGAGTGCAGCGACGTGCTGGATATCCTGCACGAGATGGACGAAGAGCAGGCAGGTACAGAGAACGCAGCCAATGAGACTTTGCAAAGTGATGCGATGAGATCAACAGATTCAGCGGGAAGTGCAACGACCGTACAAGAGGTACCGGAGAATTCAGGAGCACAAATGACAGACTGCGAGACAGAACAGGAGGCGGCAGCATGAATTATGTATCCTTCCTCTTCCTGCTCTACGTCACTGTGACCTGCGGAGCGTATTTCCTGTATCCTGTGATCTTCCGCAGACATCGGCAGAATCAGTGGATCATCCTGCTCGCTGCGAGCTGGGGGTTCTATGCCATCTGTAGCGGCTGGTATCTCGCGCTGCTCCTCGGAACGAGCCTTCTGATCTATCTGGGAGCGCTGGCACTGCAGAAGCTGGCCGGAGAGCAGAAGAGCGCATTGAAGGGACGAACAGAGGGCGTCAAGCTCACCCGCGAGGAGAAAAAGGCAATCCGGCAGCAGTTCACGAAGCGCCGCCGCATCGTTCTCTGGACGACACTCCTTATCAGCTTCGGGATCCTTGCATTCTTCAAATACATTCCCGGACTGGTGTCAGGCCTGACACAGGGGCGTCAGACGCTGTCGCTCCTGATCCCGGTCGGAATCTCGTTCTACACCTTTCAGGCGACCGGCTACCTCATCGATGTCTACAACGGCAACGTGCAGGCAGAGCGGAATTACCTGAAGGTCGCGCTGTTCATCAGCTTCTTCCCACAGATCATCCAGGGTCCCATTGGCTTCTGGGATCCGGTGGCAGGGCAGCTCTTCGAGGAGCATCATCTGGACTGGAACCGGTTCAAACACGGCTTTGAGCTGATCCTCTGGGGGTACCTTCGCAAGATGGTGCTCGCGGACCGCATCGTCAATGATATCTACCTGGTGACGGATTCCTATGCGCAGTATTCCGGCTCCATGATCGCTCTCGCAGTGCTCCTGTACGCAGTTCAGCTGTATGCGGACTTCGCCGGCGGCATCGACATCTCGCGCGGCATTGCAGAGATCCTGGGCATCACGCTGCCGGAGAACTTCCGACAGCCGTACCTAGCAACCTCTATCAACGACTACTGGCGCCGCTGGCACATCACGCTGGGTGCCTGGATGAAGAAGTACATCTTCTATCCGCTGGCGCTGACGCCGCTGTTCTCCGGAGCAGGAAAGCGCCTTGGCAAAACATCCTTCGGCCGGACCGACTTTGGCCGTCACGCGGCAAAGGTCCTGCCGGCAAGTCTCTCCTGCATTGTGGTCTTCCTGGTGGTCGGCATCTGGCACGGCGCAGGTTGGCGCTATGTGGCCTTCGGTCTCTGGAACGGCGGACTGATCTTCCTGTCGATGATGCTGGAGCCGCTGTTCCCTGCGTGGAAGAAGGCGGTAAAGAGAATGCTTCGACCAGAAGGCGACTGCCGTACAGGATTCGAGAATCTTAAATGCGAAGAAGCCTTATCAGATGCAGGAGCGATCGGAGAGAATAGTGCAGCGGGGAAGAAAGTTGCCCAGGATGAGAACGCTGCAGTGGCGGACAGGAAAGGGAAAGGTATTAATTGGTACCGTATCTTCCAGATCCTGCGCACCTTCCTGCTCGTTTATATCGGCTATGTCTTCGATGTAGCGCAGGATTTCCGCTCCGCGATGGAGATGATGACTCGCATGATCACACATTTCCAGTGGAACCCGATTGCTCTGTACGGGGAGTTATGCAGTACCTACACAGACTTCAATAACTGGAACGTGATGATCATCCTGTGCATGACAGCACTCATGATCATCGTGGATCGCTACCACGAACGGCATGATCACCACCTTGGCGGCGATGGCGTTCGCCTCCGCGATTCCATCGACCGGGGGAGCTTCTGGAAGGAGTGGATCCTGGTGACACTCTGTGTCTGCGCCATTGTCCTGCTCGGCATCTACGGACC
>CAYLUU010000135.1:0-5155 GCA_964386925.1 uncultured Sarcina sp.
ATGTTGGTCATCTCTTCCACATTGGTGTCCTTCGTCATCATGCAGCCGATGTATTTACCGCTTCGCAGAACCGCCACACGATCGGACAGCTCCTCTACCTCATGCATCTTGTGCGTGATAATGACAATGGCCTTATTGTCTTCACGCATCTTGCGCAGCACATTGAAGAGCTTTTCGACCTCCTGCGGCGTCAGAACCGCCGTGGGCTCATCGAGAATCAGGATATCAGCGCCGCGGTATAGAACCTTCACGATTTCCACGGTCTGCTTCTGCGATACCGACATGTCATAGATCTTCTGGTCCGGATCCACATCAAAGCCGTATTTCTCACAGATCTCGCGAATCTTCCGGGAAGCCTCCTTCACATTCAGCTTGCCCTCCAGACCGAGAATGATGTTCTCCGTTGCCGTCAGCACATCAATGAGCTTGAAATGCTGATGCACCATGCCGATGCCCAGCTGCAGTGCATCCTTCGGTGACTGGATAATCTGCTCCTTGCCGTCAATAAAGATCTGTCCTTCATCCGGGAAATAGATACCGGCAATCATGTTCATCAATGTAGTCTTGCCGCTGCCGTTCTCTCCCAGAAGAGACAGGATCTCTCCCCTGTAGATGTCCAGATCCACCTTCTCGTTCGCAATGACGCTGCCGAAGGTTTTGGTGATACCCCGCAATGAAACCGCGGCTGTCCTCGTTTCGTTCTCCATCCCTCTGTCAACCTTTCCTGTTGTACGATGCACTGTGTCCCAAGCTGCGTATCTGCTCAGCAAGAGGTATTCATATCTTCGCAATATTCAGAGACCATTTGTAAAATATTGCATCAATGGCTCTGAATAATTACGCATTCCCTAATAAAATGCCCCTTACTGAATAGATACGAAGAAGACGGCGCATCCTTTCGGCTGCGCCGCCCTCCCTAACTATGTCATTTCGTCATCAATATGCAGAATCCAGCAGAGTAATGCCATCAATCTGAATGTTGAAGTACGGTGCAGAGCGGAACTCTGTATCAGACTCGTGGAAGTATCCATCCGATACTACCTCGTGGTCCGCTGTGTAATCTGCATCAGTATCAACGTCAGCCTCATAGCTCTCCAGCGTCTCGCCCTCTACCGTGAAGGTAGAAGTATCGAATACATGAAGAGTGCCTGCCTCAAGCTCAGCCTTTACTTCGTCCAGCTTCTCCTGTGTTCCCTCAGCTGCTGCATCGCCGAGCTCAGTCAGCTCAACAGAGCCGGTCTCCAGTGTGCCAACCCAATCCGTGTCAATGGCCTCGCCATTTGCTACGCAGGTGATTGCATACTCAAAGTAAGGCTCCCAGTTGATTCTGGAGGATACCAGGAAGGTATTCGGGCAAGCAGAAGCCGTGCTGCCGTTGTAGGATACATCCGGAACGCCAGCGGTCTCGCAGGCAGTAGGAGCACCCATGGAGTCTGCATGCTGGCTGATCAGAACGCAGCCATCCTCGATAAGCTTGTTCGCGCCTTCCTTCTCTGCAGTCTCATCATACCAGGAACCTGTGAAGGTAACTTCCATGGTAGCAGACGGGCAAACAGAACGAGCGCCCAGGAAATAAGATGTATAACCGGAAATAACCTCTGCGTAGGTGTATGCACCAACGTAGCCCATCTTCGCCTCGTCAGCGGTGATCTCGCCGTTGTCGATCATCTCGTTGAGCTTCATGCCGGCAACAACACCAGCCAGATAACGGCCATCATAGATGGAAGCGAAAGCATTGTGGAAGTTGTCCAGACCCTCGGTGTGAGCCTTGGTTCCGGTTGCGTGGCTGAACTGAACCTCCGGGAACTCTTTAGCAGCCTCGATGATGTAATCCTCGTGACCAAAGCTGTCTGCGAAGATGAAGCTGCATCCGGCATCAGCCAGCTCGCAAGCTGCATCGTATGCTTCCTGTCCCTCAGGAATGTTGGTCTTGCTGATCATCTCAACGCCGAGCTTCTCGCATGCCTCTTCAGCTGCGTTCATGAAGTTCAGGTCATAGGTAGAGTTCTCATCGTGCAGGAAGATGAAACCAACCTTCATGCCTTCGAAAGCAGATGCATCTGCCGTCTCCTCGCTGTCAGCGGTGGTCTCAGCAGCTTCTGTTGTTTCAGCAGTCTCTGTGGTCTCCGTGCTGGCAGAAGAATCTGCTGTGCTGGAGCTTGATCCGCAGCCTGCAAGAGCAGCTACGGCAAGAGACATCGCAGCCATCAAACTAACGACCTTCTTTTTCATAAATCTCCTCTCTTTGCGCCGCTAACGTTACCGCAGAATCACGAATGCGGCGCGGACGTGATTTTGCGAATTAAAGAATATAGTATTCTTTTTTAACTGTTGCCTCAATCTGTCAATTTATAGAAATTTAACAGGATTATGGCTGGTTTTTACATGAAAATAACCATACGCCACTCCCATGTATATCGATACTGAGCATTTCGATTTGCTGTATCAAATTGTCGTGGCGGAATGCAGCGGACCCTTCTGGTTTATCTGCAGACTTTTGCAACAGGAAAGGTTCTTACCGTCCGGGCTATGCCCATCCGATAAGAACCCCTTATCTTTTATCGCTTTGTTTACTTTACAACAAAATTCAGAATCTTGCCCGGAACGTAGATCTCCTTCACAAGATTGCCCATTGCCAGGTACTTGGCAACGTTCTCATCCTTCTTTGCCGTTTCGAGCACGAGCTCCTTGTCGGCATCTGCCGGGATCTCAATGGTTCCGCGCAGCTTGCCGTTGACCTGTACGCCCATCTTCACTGTGGCATCGACGGTCTTCGCCTCATCATATTCCGGCCATGCAGACAATGTGCAGAAGGTCTTGCCGTCCGGATTCATGCCCAGCTGCTCCCACATCTCTTCCATCAGGTGCGGTGCAAAGGGCGACAGCAGCTTAATGAATGTAACCACATCCTCTTTGGTCACAGAACCGGCCTTATAGAAGTCGTTCGTCAGTGCCATCAGTGCTGCAATGGCAGTGTTGAACTTCATGTTGTCGATATCTTCCGTCACCTTGCGGATGGTCTTATGAAGCTTCGACTCGAGCTCCGGATCCTCTTGTTCCGCCGTTGCCATATCTACAAATCCGGCCACACGCTCCAGGAAACGCTTGCAGCCCTTCAGGGACTCATCGCTCCAGGGAGCTGCACTGCCGTAGTCACCCATGAACATAACATAGGTGCGCAGCGTGTCTGCTCCGTACTCCTCAACAATGTCTACCGGATCAATGACATTGCCTCTGGACTTAGACATCTTCTGTCCGTCAGAGCCCAGAACCATTCCCTGATAGGTACGCTTTGCGTACGGCTCAGGCGTGTTCACCTCACCGATGTCATACAGGAAGCGATGCCAGAATCTGGAATACAGAAGGTGTCTGGTTACGTGCTCCATGCCGCCGTTGTAGTGATCTACCGGCATCCAGTACTCGAGCTTCTTCTTATCCGCGAAGGCCTTGTCATTGTGCGCATCACAGAAGCGAAGGAAATACCAGGATGAACCAGCCCACTGCGGCATGGTGTCGGTCTCTCTCTTCGCAGCGCCGCCGCACTTCGGGCAGGTGCAGTTTACCCAGGACTCGATGCGGGCCAGCGGGCTCTTGCCATCCTGTCCGGGCTCGAAATTCTCAACCTCAGGAAGGGTCAGCGGCAGCTGGTCCTCCGGAACGCCAACCGTGCCGCACTTCTCGCAGTGAATTAACGGAATCGGCTCGCCCCAGTAGCGCTGACGGTTGAATGCCCAGTCCTTCATCTTGTATTGAACGCCCTTGTGCCCAATGCCCTTCTCCTTGAGGAACTCGCGCATCTTCGCGATGGAGTCCTTCTTGTTGGTCATGCCGTTCAGAACGCCGGAGTTCACCATCTCGCCGTCGCCCGTGTAAGCTTCCTTCGAGATGTCGCCGCCCTTGATAACCTCAATGATCTCAACGCCGAACTTCTTCGCAAAGTCGTAGTCTCTCTGATCATGTGCCGGAACAGCCATGATTGCGCCGGTTCCGTATCCCATCATGACGTAATCGGAAATGAAGACCGGAATCTCCTTGCCGGTAATCGGGTTGATCGCGGCAAGTCCTGCAATCTGCACACCTGTCTTATCCTTCACGAGCTGGGTGCGCTCGAATTCTGTTTTCTTGGCAGATTCCTTGCGATAATTTTCAATATCGCCCCAGTTGGTAATCTGATCCTTATATTTATCCAGAATCGGGTGCTCCGGAGCAACAACCATGAAGGTTACGCCGTACAGGGTATCGCAGCGAGTCGTATAAATCTCCAGCTTCTCGTCCGGGATAGCCTCTCCCTTCCCATTGGAAACCTGGAAGTCCACGAAGGTACCCTCAGAACGTCCGATCCAGGCAACCTCCTGCTGTTTTACTGACTCCGGATAATCCACGTCCTGCAGTCCCTCCAGCAGCTTATCTGCATACTGGGTAATGCGCAGGAACCACACGTCCTTCGACAGCTGTACAACATCGCTGTGGCAGATGTCGCACTTGCCGCCCTGAGAATCCTCGTTGGAAAGGACTACCTTGCAGTGCGGGCAGTAGTTAACCAATGTCTTCGAACGGAACACGAGGCCATGCTCGAACAGCTTCAGGAAGATCCACTGTGTCCACTTATAGTAATCCGCGCGGGACGTTGCGAATTCACGGGACCAGTCGAAGGAGAATCCAACCCTCTGCAGCTGATCTGAGAAATGCGCAATGTTCTTCTCGGTGATGATATGCGGATGCGTATTGGTCTTGATGGCATAGTTCTCTGCCGGCAGTCCGAAGGAGTCGAATCCAATCGGGAACAGGACGTTGTAGCCCTGCATGCGGCGCTTTCTCGCCAGCACCTCAATGGAGGAATAGGCCTTGATATGACCGACGTGCATGCCGGCACCGGACGGATACGGGAACTCTACGAGGCCGTACCACTTCGGCTTTTCTGAAAAGTCGATGGCCTTGAATGCCTCTGCTTCCTTCCAGGCAGCCTGCCACTTCGGCTCGATCTTCTTAAAGTTGTATTTCATGCTGCTACCTCTTTCATCTATAGAATGACATACATCTTAAGATGATAGCCCCGCGGTTTGTGGGTGTCAATCGCGGCTTTTCTGTGACAGCAGTTCATTTCTTTGGAGATAATTCAGCCTTTTCCTGAATATACTCAGGCGATAATCCAGAC
>CAYLUU010000136.1:0-5146 GCA_964386925.1 uncultured Sarcina sp.
AGGTACTCTGAATTTGGTAGGTGTAATCTTGCTGTGGCATACTTCTCTCTTTCGTAATCCGGCTTTGCGGGTCCTGACAGGCCGGTCCGCTTGGGGCCCGCTCTCGCTACGTGATTTGACCTAGCGGTACTAAGCTCGCTGAATGGAGAAATTACTACATAATTTCTCCGTCATCGAGCAAGTACCGAGGCAAATCAAGTGCCCCATAGCCGGACCCGAACCTGTCTCCCGCTTCGCCTTACGTTTCTAAAATTTCCTCGAACATTTGAACATCTTTTCCGATAAAGATCAAAACGTTCACTGTACAGTTGTTATTTGGAATAAAATTTCCAGACATTCTCCGCCTTCGCTGACAGATTCATCAGCATCGCGTCGAGAATCGTCAGCGCGCACATGGTTTCGCAGACCACGACAGCGCGGGGAACAACGCAGGGATCGTGCCGGCCGTGAATGGACAGCGTCTTCGGTGTTCCATCTTTAAAGATGGTCTCCTGTTCCTGCGAAATGGAGGGAGTCGGCTTGAACGCTGCAGTCACCAGAATGTCTGAGCCGTCAGAGATTCCGCCCAGAATCCCTCCTGCATGATTGGTTTTCTTGCAGACATTACCGTCTTCATCCATGTAAAAGGCATCATTATTTTCGGAGCCTTTTGCCTTCGATACGGACATTCCGTCGCCGATTTCCACTGCCTTGCAGGCATTGATTCCCATCAGCGCATCCGCAAGTCTTGCATCCAGGCGCTGCATGGTCGGATCACCGATCCCGGCAGGCACCCCGCTGATACATCCTCTTACAATTCCGCCGATGGAATCCTGCGCTCCCCGGCAGTCTTCGATCAGACGAACTGCTTTCCTGTCTGCCTCTTCATCCGGCATACAGGTCTGCGTCTTCAGAATCTGCGCACGATCAAACCTTGCAGGATCTGCCGTAACATCACCGATGGACGATGTGTAGAAGCATAGGTCAATGCCCATTTCCTTCAGGAATTTCTCTGCAACGGCTCCGGCTGCCACGCGGGCTGCGGTCTCTCTTGCAGATGACCTGCCGCCGCCGCGATAGTCGCGGAAGCCATACTTACTGTCATAAGTGTAATCTGCATGTCCCGGACGATAGCATTCTGCCAGCTCACTGTAGTCCTTCGAGTGCTGGTTGGTATTGCGAATGAAGAGACCTATCGGCGTTCCGGTTGTTTTCCCTTCAAAGGTGCCGGAGAGAATTTCAACGAGATCGTCCTCCTTCCGCGGCGTTGAAATGCTGTTGCGCCCGGGCTTTCGCCGATCCAGATACTGCTGAATGTCCTCCTCACAGAGGTCCATCCCTGCCGGAAAGCCGTCCAGCACGGCACCGACGCCTGCTCCATGTGACTCGCCAAAGGTTGTTACACGGAGTATATTGCCCAAATAAGATCCTGCCATCTGATCTCCTTGCTTAGGATTGTAACGAGTTCTGATTAGGGAAATGCTGATTTAATCAGCGTTTCCTTAGATAACGATTTTGCACATGGTGATTTCACGATGCGCAGAATTACTGTCTGAAAACTTACACCTGTTCGCCTACGAGTTTGTGGAAGATCACGCAGTTAGGCTTGTCCACGTGCAGTTCTTTGCCCTTCATGATGATCAGACCTTTCTTAAGATCGCAGGTAAAAAATGTCATGGTATTTGATTCATGATTCAGAGACACCAGGTGCTTATTATCCGGGAACAGCGCACAGTCCTTCGGGTAATCGCCTGATACCGGCAGGCAGAGAATCTTTTTCAGTTCACCGTTCTCATGATTCATCGAGAAGATTGCAACCGAGTTATCTCCTGCATTCGACGACACCAGATAGCGGAAATCATCAGAAAGATTCAGCGCAGAAGCTGCCGCATCCGCAGAATGATAATTGTTCAGGGTTGAGACGGACTGCACCTTCTCGAAATTCGGCACGCCGTTGTTCTCCTCATAACGGAACACATCAATCGTGCACTTCATTTCGTTCACGATATAAAGGAACCTACCGTCCTTTGAAAACTTGATATGCCTGGGCGCTGATTCCAACTCGCCATGGATGATGTCGACCTGCTTGATTTTACCGGTCATCGAGTTGAAGGCATATACATTTGTATGATCCAGTCCAAGGTCGGCTGCACACAGGAATTTGTTGTCCCGCGTCATCTTGACACATTGCACATGAGGACGGAAATTGCGTTCAGCAACGGAACCCATGCCCTTGTGAAATACTTCATCCGTAATCTCACCGATCTCTCCCGTCTCTGAATTCAGACGCAGCACAGTAATCTTGCCGTCATGATATCCCGCAACGAACAGCCATGAGTCTGTATAATCGGTGGACAAATACGATCCGCGCATTCCGTTGATGGATGCCCGGTTCACAAAATTCAGATCGCCGCCCTTTCCGATTCGGTAGGACTCCACTCCGACATCCGTAATGGAATACAGGAATTTCTGATTATGGGAGATGGTCACATAAGAAGAATTGGTGATCTGTACCTGATCCTTCTCGATAAAGCGTCCTTCCTGCATATCCACATCGTAGATCCGAATGCCGAACTTATCCTTGGTCGCTGTGGTATAGGCAGAAACGTACGCAACGTAATGCTCTCCTGCCGCCTTTTCCTTCTGACTCGCAGTGCTCTTTTCCTTGGTGTTCTTTAATGCTGCCATAGTATAACCTCCAAATGTTGTGGTTATTGTCCGAACCAGTCTTGCGTTTCATACATCTTCGTAACGTGAAATTCCTGATCCTCGCCCAATGTCACCTCAATGATCGTACAGTTACCGATTCCCTGATTCCAGATTTCGTCCAGCTCCAAATAATGCAGCAAAACCAGCAGGATGCGCATGGCGCATCCGTGGCAGCCAACCAGAATGCTCTCGCCGGGTTTCTTTTCCTTCATTTCATCCAGAAACGACTGCAGACGAGCTTCCATCTCTTCGAAGGTCTCCGCGCCATCCGGCGCGATGTATTCCGACGGTTTGTCGAACAGATGGCCGGTCAAGGGTGATGTTTTGTCAAATGGAGTTCCGTCCAGAGGACCGAAGTTCATTTCCTTCAGGCGATCATCCAGGTGGAAATGGGTTCTTGGCAGGCCGGTTACAATCTCTACCGTCCGGGCGGCCCGGTCAATCGGACTGGAATAAACTGCATCAAAGCTTAGTCCCAGCTCTTTCACGCGTTCTCTTGCATTCGCGGCCTGTGCCTCTCCTTTTTCGTTCAGGGAGGTGTTCACCTGTCCTTGGAAAAGGTGTCTGGCATTCCAGTCCGTTTCTCCATGTCGAATAATATACAGCTTCATTTATAACCTCTTTGCGTTATAACATCTTTCCGTTGCAGCCACTCTTGTCAGGCGTTGAGCTCCCAACCGCCAGGCGATTGATCTGCGAGGCCACATAGCCGGCTCCGTAGCCATTGTCGATGTTCACCACGGTAATTCCGTTCGCGCAGGAATTCAGCATGGTCAGAAGCGCCGATACGCCGTGCAGATTCGCGCCGTACCCTACCGAGGTCGGCACCGCAATGACAGGATTCTCCACGAGTCCTGCCACAACGCCGGACAATGCTCCTTCCATACCGGCCACGGCAATCACTGCGTTGGCCTTCCGGATCTGCTCCAGCCTTGAGAGCAGACGATGAATACCGCTGACACCTACATCATAGATGCGCTCCACGTGGTTCCCCATGAATTCCGCCGTCTGTGCAGCTTCCTCTGCAACTGCCATGTCAGCCGTTCCGCCGGAGCAAACCGCAATGCAGCCGATTCGTGCAGCGGCATCCTTTTTTCGCTCTTCTGACGTCTGCACGGTCAGAATACGGGACACCGGATCGTATTCTGCTTCCGGCAGGGCTTCGCGTACCAGATCCGCCTGATGGGCGCTTGCCCGGGTTCCCAGAACCTTCCCGTTGCTCTCGAATAATTTCCGGAAGATCTCCACCAGATAGGCGTCTTCCTTTCCAGGACAGTATACCACCTCCGGATACCCGGAGCGCGTCGCACGGTGCAAATCCAATCTGGCATATCCCAGATCCTCATACGGCTTCTCCTGAAAAAATCGGTCCGCTTCATCCACCGACATCTGCCCTGTCTGTACTTTCTCCAGAACTTCTTTTGCGGTCATTTGCTGCTCCCTGCCTTACGCCTGCTGTCAAGATTTCGGAATCCAACCAGGATCTAATGTGCTGCCGCGCTATCCTTTTACAGCTGCAATCACCTTTGGATCCAACGTCTCATTCATACTGCCGGTGCGGTACCCCTGCAGATCCATGGTGACATAGGCAAACCCATAGGAACGAAAGGCGTTTGTAATTTCCTCTCGATGAGCCATTAGCGCATCAAATTCTGCAGGCATCACCTCAATGCGTGCCAGCTTGTCATGTATGCGCACCCGCAGCTGATGAAAGCCGAGCTGCAGCAGGAATTCCTCTGCCTGATCCACCATCTTCAGCTTGGACTCGGAAATGGTTTCCCCATATACGAAACGGGATGCAAGACAGGCATAAGACTGCTTGCGCCAGGTAGGAAGTCCCAGCTCCTTCGAAATCTCGCGGATCTCTGCTTTGCACAAATCCGCCTCACGCAGCGGAGAACGGATTCCCAGCTCCCGGATGGCAATCATGCCTGGACGGTAGTCTCCGGTATCATCTGTATTCGAGCCCTCTGCTACAAAGGCCAGCTGATTCTCTTTGGCCAGCTTCTGAATTCCCTCGAACAGAGAATGCTTGCACAGGTAACAACGATTCACCGGATTCTCGCGATAGCCCGGAACATCAATTTCATTGGATTCAAAGACGATCTGACGAATTTCATGCTGCTCGCAGAACTCTCTTGCCTCCTTGGCTTCGCGGGAGGGAAAAGTTTCGGAGGCCGCCGTCACGGCAACCGCCCGGTCGCCAAGGACAGCCTTCGCCACGGTGACCAGAAGCGTAGAATCCACACCGCCGGAAAACGCGACGGCAACGCTCCCCATCTCCCGCAGAATTGCCTGAAGGCGATCATATTTTTGCTGCGTCAGTTCCTGCATATGTACTCCTTTTATCTCACTGCATCCTCTGGGTACGTGCCGGGTCCCGGCGGAGGTGTCCTGTACTAGATCGTCATCAGAAATAGGCCCTCTCCGGTGTCACCACCAGATCCAGCGGAATGTC
>CAYLUU010000137.1:0-5123 GCA_964386925.1 uncultured Sarcina sp.
CTCTGCTGCCGGGCTTGATCCGGCTAAACTTGCCGCAATGAAGTCTGCCATGGGTTCTGCTGACACGGCAGCCGGCAAGTCTGCCCCCGAATCCTATCAACTGCATCGCCCTGCCAGCTATCTGCGAAAGAACTTCTGCGTCAAGGGGAAGGTTTCGGACAATGCTCGCCTCTATATCACTGCGAAAGGGCTCTATGTTGCCTGGATCAATGGAAAGCGCGTAGGTGACATGGTACTGGCGCCCGGAAGCTTTACCGGGAATCGTCATCTGGGCTCGCAGACCTACGATATCTCTTCACTTCTCTTCGAAGGTGAGAATGAGATTCTGATTGCGTTGGGCGATGGCTGGCAGCGCAGCACCAGCGGCGTTGACGGGGACAGGAACCTTTTCGGCGATACCATCAGTGTACTGTTCCAGCTGGAAATGGATGGGGATGTAATCTGTTTTTCCGATGATAGGATGATGGCGACGCAGTTCGGCCCGATCCGCCAGAATGATCTGCAGCAGGGCGAAGTCTACGATGCCCGGCTGGAAGAGGTGCAGAACCACACTTCTCTCTGGCACGGCGTCATCACAGAGAATGTATCTCTTCCTATTGAAGGAATGAACACGCTTCCCATCCGGGAGCACGAGACCTTCCCGGCTGTTCTTCTGCATACGCCAAATGGCGAAACAGTGCTCGATTTCGGGCAGAACATTGCCGGCTACATTGAGATCAACATAGCCGCACATGACGGTCAGCGTATTCTCCTCTCCTGTGGAGAGACGCTGGATGAGAACGGCAATTTTACTCAGGAGAATTTTCAGGATCGTAAGCGCCATAAGGAAGGCGGCACCGCGCAGGTTCTCGAGCTCATCTGCCGGGAGGGCGAGAATCACTGGAAGCCCAGCTTCACCATCATGGGCTTCCGCTATGCCCGTGTGGAAACCGATCTTCCGATCACAGGCGCCGAGTTCACGGCACATGCAGTTTATTCAGATATGGCGGTCACAGGGAACTTTACCTGCGGCAACACATACGTCAATCAGTTGGTTTGCAACAGCGTCTGGAGTCAGAAGGGGAATTTCTGCGACATTCCGACGGACTGCCCCACCAGGGAACGCGCCGGCTGGACGGGCGATATGGGTGTTTTCATTGAGACAGGGCTTACCCTCATGGACTGCTATCCGGTTGCAGCCAAATGGCTTTCCGAATGCCGGTTAAACCAGTACCCGGACGGCCGCATGGCTAACATCGCACCGCCGAACAGCCGCCCCGGCTTCATGACACCGATGCTCTGCATGTCCGCCGGCTGGGGTGATGCCTCTATTCTGGTCCCCTATGCTCTGTACCAGCGGACCGGTGACCTGCGGATTCTCTCTGACAACTATGACATGATGACGCGCTGGTATGCGTTCCTCTTAGGCCGCGCGCAGCAGACAACACCCGAGCAGCAAGCCGGGGATTATGCGCAGTACACTGTCCTCTCCGGTATGGACTACGGCGAGTGGTGTGAGCCCGGCGTGACACCGATGCAGGCGATGGCAAATCCCCGCAAGAGCGTCGGCACGGCCTACCTTGCCTATTCCGGACGACTGCTCGCCGAGATTGCCGATATCCTCGGCAAAACAGAAGACGCCGCAGCCTACCGGGATACCTCAGAAAAGGCAGTCAAGGCTTACCGCACCGCCTTCACGCAAGACGGAGTCATCACCTCCGACCGCCAGTGCGAATACGTTCGTCCCATTGCCTTTGGGCTTTTAAGCGAATCTGAGAATCAGGCAGCCGCAGATACACTGAATCAGATGGTAACAGACAATGGCTATCACCTGAACACCGGCTTTCTCTCTACGCCTTTCCTGTGCTATGTCCTCGCGGATTACGGTCATGCCGATACCGCTTACCGGCTGCTCCTGCAGGAGGACGCCCCGGGGTGGCTCTATGAAGTGAAAAAGGGTGCCACCACGGTATGGGAAACCTGGACTGGCATTGACGAGAGCGGCGTGCCTCACGATTCGCTGAATCACTACTCTTACGGTGCAATCTGCGGCTGGCTCTTCGGCGGTGTCTGCGGCATTCAGCTAAAGGGTGACCGGCTGACCATTGCGCCGACACCGGATCCTTCGCTCGGTCATGCGGAGGCCTCCTACGATTCCCCGGTCGGACATATCGAGAGCAGCTGGCATTACGATGAGAGCGGAACCGTTCACTATGAATTTGTGATTCCTTCCAATGTAACTGCTAACGTACAGCTTCCGGACGAAAGAGAACTGGTGCTGGAAGCAGGAAGGCATCGGTTCTAAGCTGTCCTATAAACGAATAAAGCCTGAAGCACTGCATAACCTTTTGCAGTACTTCAGGCTTTTATTGACATGCCGTATCTATTCAGCGCTCGCATCTCGATTTTCCTACGGAAAACCTCGATGTGGCTGGGCAGAGGAGCTTCGCTCCTTGCCCACCTGCCAATTTCAATCATGAATCCGTCCGCGAGGCGCCCGATTCATGTTGAAATCGTCAGGTGCTTAACAGATATATCATATCTTAATCCTTGTCCATTTGCCTTGTTTGTATCGGATGGAGGCGAACAGGAATCGGGAGAACTGATCGGCCAGAACGCCCATCCAGATGCCTACCATGCCAAGGCCCAGTGTGAAGCCGCAGATGGCAGAGGCCGCCGTGCGGATCAGTGTAACGCTGATGGTGGAGGCAACCGCCGTGTAGGTAGTGTCGCCCGCACCGCGAAGGCATCCCATGTAGATAACCTGGGAAACCTGGAACAATACGATCACGATAATCGTCCGAATGATCTCCACGCCGATCGCAACAATCTCCTCCTCTTCGAAGAACAGACGGTAAAGCGCCTCTCCGCCGAAGAAGTAGACCACTGCCAGCACACACGAGATGCAAAGGCCGATGGTCTGGCAGATCTTGCCGTAGTGCCATGCGTGCTCCGGCTTGCCTTCCCCGAGGCTCTTTCCGATGAGGGCAACGGCTGCCACCTGCATGCCGTCTCCGAAGGAAAAGGTCAGACCCAGAATGTTCATGCCAACCTGATGGGCAGCCAATGCATTGGTCCCCATCTTCGCCGCCATCATGGCCGTAGACATGAATCCGACGCGCATGAGGACCTGCTCAACGAAGACGGAGGATCCCAGTTTCACAATGGAGATCACCGGCTCCATCGTAGGGCGAATCCGATTCTCAATAATGTACGGAATGCTGACAAAGCCGCCTCGATGCCGCAGGGAAGCAAAGCTCATGATGCAGGCAACCACGGTACCAATGACCGTTGCCATAGCGGCTCCTGCAATGCCCAGTGCCGGGAAGCCGAAATGGCCCTGGATCAGGAGGTAGTTTCCGATGATATTGACAACATTGGAAACAATGTTGGTCCGCATGGCGATCATCGTGTTGCCGGAGCCTCGCTGTGCGGCGTTGATGACCATGGAGAGGACATTGAAGATCATGCATCCCATGATGATGCGGTAGTAGATAACCGCCGGCTCATGCGTATCCGCTGCAGAGCCGCAGAACGAAATGATCTGATTTGCCCACACAACGCAAGCCGTGGAAATGACCGCCGCTGCGATGATAACAAAAAGGATGGCTGTCACCAGAATCTGGTTGGCCGACTCCTGTTTTTGCTCTCCGCGGCGTCTGGCTGTGAGTGCCGAGACAGAGACATTCATAGCAAAAAATAAAGCAAGCCCCATGAATTTCGGCTGCGTGGTCAGACCGACAGCCGCCACGGCACTTGCCCCCATGGAGCTGACCATCAGCGAATCCACCATGCCGGCCAGCGCAATAAAAAAGGACTCGCAGACGGCCGGCCAGGCCATCTGGAGTACTTCTTTGGTCATGTCTTTGTCAAAATGTTTCATCCTGCTCGCCTCGGTTCTTTTCATACTCATAGAAGTCCCGGTACTCTCGCCAGCCAGAAGCAGCCAGCGGAGATGTCCGCTTTGGGACGCCTCGCGGCTCCGTCCTCGGACCTAGCGGTACTAAGCTCGCAAAATACGCTCGCAAGTACCGAGGCCTCGCAAGGCCCGCAGCCGGACACTCTCCACTGTCCACTCCTGTCTGACGAGTGAAGACATCCCCTGTCAAGTATACAGCCGAAGCGAGCCAAAGTGATATACCCTATACCTTGTTCAGGTACTCCGCGCTCACCTGCAGGCTTTTCACCGGGGAGTTGTCTATCCAGTTGCGGTGGCTTTCCAGGATGATGGCATCGACGTCCACGGACAGTGCCTGTTCCATCAGGCTGTCCAGGTCCATGTTGCCGGTTCCGAGTTCCATGCTGTCGGTTTTCAGAATCGGCGTGATGGCGCTGCCGCTCGTTCGGCTTCCGCGGTCGTTGATGTGCCAGAGTTTCATGCGGCTCCCGAGGCGTTTCATCCAGGCCAGGGCGTTCGCGCCGCCTTCCGTGAACCAGTAGCTGTCGAACTCGAAGTTCACGTACTGCGGATCAGTTTCCTCGATCAGGATGTCATAGGCGCGCTTTCTGCCTTTCCCGTTGCCTGCATTTTGAAGATCACCGCTATTTGCAGACTCGTGTGTCTCGCTGTCTGCAGATGCAGCTTTCCCGCTCTCCGCGGTCTCTTCCACGAATCTCAGCTCACAGTTGTGGTTGTGGTACAGGAGCTCTATCCCTTCTTCTGCCAGTGCCTTGCCGGCCTTGTTCAGTCTGGCGGCCAGATCGCGGACTGCCGCCCTGTCTCCGTAGTTGAAGCGGTACATTCCGGTGATGACCAGATATTTCGTCCCAAAGCTCTTCGCCTCCTCGGCTGTCGCCTTCGGATCCCGTTCAAGACTTCCCAGATCCGTATGGAGACTTACGACCTTGAGTCCTGCCTCCTGCACCAGCCTATGCCAGTCGAGGTTGCCGCCCTTTCCCACCGGCATGCCGGCTGCCTTTGTCAGCATGCGGACCATGAATCCAATCGGATGAATCATGAACCCGCAGAGCTCGATTCCGTCGTAGCCGGCAGCCTTTACGGCTGCCAGCGTCTGACGCGCTTCCTTCTCATTTCCGAGAACCGTTCCCAGCATGAATTGCTGCACTCCGGTTATTGGCATATTTTTACCACCTCTCCTGTCGTGATACCATTCTCGTTAAAGCTGTCCACGCAGACATAGTAA
>CAYLUU010000138.1:0-4987 GCA_964386925.1 uncultured Sarcina sp.
GGCGGCTGGCGGATCACCACTTCGAAAGGAGAGCTGGAGGCAAAGGTAATTGTCAATGCGGCCGGTGTGTACGCGGACGTGTTCCATAACCAGGTGTGCGAGGACAAGATTCAGATCACACCGCGCAGAGGCAGCTATTTCCTCCTGGACCACACGGCGGGAGAGCACGTACATCACACCATCTTCCAGCTGCCGGGTAGATTCGGCAAGGGTGTTCTGGTGACCCCTACGGTTCATGGGAACCTCCTCATCGGACCCACTGCGAATGATATTGAAGACAAGGACGATGTCGGAACGACGGCGCAGGAGCTCGAAGAGGTACGGGTGAAGTCAGGACTGGCTGTTGCGAAACTGCCGCTTCGCCAGACGATTACGAGCTTTGCAGGGCTCAGGGCGCATGAGACGCGGCATGATTTCATCATTCAGGAGAGCGTTCCTGGCTTCGTTGACTGCGCGGGAATTGAGTCGCCGGGACTCTCTGCAGGTCCTGCGATTGGCCTGACAGTATCCGACCTGGTGGCCGGCATTCTGACACTGGAGGAGAAAAAAGACTTCCGGCCGACCAGAAAAGGCATCACAGATCCGAAGACGCTCTCGAAAGAGGAGTATCAGGCACTGATTCAAAGGGAGCCGGCCTACGGAACCATGATCTGCCGGTGCGAGAGTGTGACGGAGGGAGAGATCATCGATGCGATCCATCGCGTTCCCGGAGCGAGAAGTCTGGACGGTGTGAAGCGCAGGACCCGAGCCGGAATGGGACGCTGCCAGGCAGGCTTTTGCAGCCCGAAGGTGATGGAGATTCTGTCAAGGGAGCTGGGAATTCCGCAGGAAGAAGTGACGAAGTCCGGGGCAGGATCCGAGCTGATAGTGGGGAACAATAAGGACTGTTACATCGACTGAGAAGCCTGAAGTTAAGTCAGAATATAAGTCTGGAACAGCTTTTTAGAGTAGCGCTTACGAAAGCGGAGGTGATTGAGATGATGACAGTGGATTTAGCAATTATCGGAGGCGGGCCGGCAGGGATGGCGGCAGCCATCGAGGCGAGAAAGGCCGGCGTGCTGGACATCCTGATCCTGGAGAGAGACAGTCAGCTGGGCGGCATTCTGAACCAGTGCATTCACAACGGCTTTGGCCTGCATACCTTTAAGGAGGAGCTGACCGGACCGGAATATGCGAGTCGTTATGCACAGCAGGTAGAGGAGCTGGGAATTCCCTACAAGCTGAATACGATGGTGCTGGATATTGCGGCAGCGGGACATGCTGACGCTTCTGATGAAAATCAGAACATGGGGCAGTCAGAGATGCGCTCGGGAGCAGGCTGTACCATCACGGCAGTGAATCGCGAGGACGGACTGCTGACGATTCAGTCGAAGGCTGTTGTTCTGGCAATGGGATGCCGGGAGAGACCGCGCGGAGCATTGAATATTCCGGGAATGCGGCCGGCCGGTGTCTATACAGCGGGAACCGCGCAGAGATTGGTTAATATCGAAGGTTATCTGCCGGGAAGACGGGTTGTAATCCTGGGTTCCGGAGATATCGGACTCATTATGGCAAGGCGCATGTCGCTGGAGGGCGCGAAGGTTCTGTGCGTGGCAGAGCTGATGCCGTATTCGGGCGGATTGAAGCGGAACATTGTGCAGTGTCTGGATGATTTCGGGATTCCTCTGAAGTTGAGCCACACGGTGGTGAACATCGAAGGAGAGAAGAGGGTTACCGGAATCACCATTGCAAGGGTCGAGAATGGGAAGCCGGTCCCGGGGACAGAAGAGCACTACGACTGCGATACGCTGCTCCTCTCCTGCGGTTTGCTGCCGGAGAATGAGCTGAGCCGCGGCGCCGGGGTGGAGATGTGCCCGGTGACCAACGGACCCAGTGTGGATGAATCCCTGCAGACCAGCATTCCGGGTGTCTTTGCTGCCGGCAACGTCCTGCACGTCCACGATCTGGTGGATTATGTATCGGAGGAGGCCGGCCTGGCCGGGAGAGAGGCTGCTAAATATATTCAGGAAAGTCAGAGAAATTGTGAATCTTCAAAGCTTGCAGTTCAGTGCGAGGGCGGCATACGCTACTGCGTTCCGGAGTACATCCGTCCTTCGAAGGTCGGTGACCGGTTGACTCTGCGCATGCGTGTCGGGAATGTCTACCGCAACAAGACCTTGTCGCTGTACGTCAACGGAGAAAGAGTATTCGCCAGAAAGCGGCCGGTGATGGCTCCGGGTGAAATGGAGACGGTGGTGCTGACAGGCGACAAGGCAGCAGCAGTGAAGAGTGCGGCTGAGGTCAGATTGACACTGGAGGAGGCATGACGATGGGAACGGTGGTAAATGAAGATCATATGCAGACAACCAGACATCTCACCTGTATCGGTTGTCCTCTGGGCTGCCAGATCACAGTGAAACTCGAAGGGGATACCGTGGTAAGCGTTACAGGCAACACCTGCCCGCGCGGTGATGCCTATGCGAGGAAAGAAGTCACAGCCCCTGCCAGAATCGTCACTTCCACAGTACGTGTAAAAGGCGGAACCATTCCGATGGTCAGCGTGAAGACGGCAGGAGAAATTCCGAAGGGAAAGATTTTCGACTGCGTGAAGGCGTTGAAGAATGTGGAGGTCGCTGCACCGGTGAAGATCGGACAGGTTGTCCTGACAGACGTAGCAGGCACCGGAGTGGACATCGTGGCTACGAAGGATGTGGCGGTTTGTTGAAGGCGACGAAGAATAGATAGGATGTGAATTGTGGTATATAGGCACAAAAAAATAACCGCCAACTGCCTAGGTCTACGGTTATTTTTTAGCTTGTAGTTGGGCAACCGTCTATCGGTAGCCTTTTCTATATCCATTTTACACGATTGTTCGTTGCTTTCAAGTAAAGCAGGTCTGCAGATTAATGGCAATGCTGGAGTTGATACGGTTCTTTACAGATATAAGTCCGCAGAGAAAAGTCAAATCGTAGACTTCCAGAACTCGATTGCATCTTCGAGCCATCCCTCTACAGTAAGGCCAATCCCCAGCCCGAAGCTGTGGCCGCCGGTTTTGCCGAAACGGGATTTGTGAGGAATGCCGAGCTTCTCGCAGGTCGATTCCATGAGGAGACTATTGGAGAACGGCACGGTGCCGTCGTCTTCATTGGCAGTCAGATAGACCGGCGGATAGGAGGCATCCATGTAGTCAGCGAGATTATACGGAGCGAGTGCATCCCAGGTGAATTCCGGCCCGCCGATGCGGCGCAGGAAATCGCTCATGCCATTGTGTGCAGGATGTCCTGCCGGATAGGCATTGTACACATCGTAGAAGGAATGCATGTCGATCGCCGTATAGCCGAGGAAGATCATTTCCGGCTTCGGGAGGCCGGCAGCCTGCCAGCCATAATTCGTTGACCCCATTTCACCGGCAAGCGTTGCACCGGCAGAGAAGCCGCCGAGAATGTAATGCCCCTTCTGAACATGGAAGTCGGCAGCATGCTCCTCGATGAAGCGGATCGCAGCGTGCATATCCTCGATGGCCTTCGGGATGACGGGTTCGATCTTCGTGCGGTAATAGAGGACGAAGGCAGTATATCCGAGCTCATTGAGCTTGGCGGCAATTGCCATGCCTTCGATGAGTCCCCACTGACGATTGAAGCCGCCGCCCGGGATTACAACGGCATAGGGAAGATCCGCCTTGGGACCCGGGAAGTGCAGGAGAACGGATTTTGCCTTATCCCACTGGGAGAGCCTGGTCTCCTCATCATAGATGGGATAGACGTAGTTCTGACCGGAGGCAGATAGCTCCTCCATACGGTGCAGAGTCGGTACGAAGCCAACCTTCTCAAAGCCGTAATCCGCCAACGGGCAGTTCCAGTGATCCGGCGTCATATCGGTGAAGATATAACCGGCGAAGTCGCCGTATACGCCGGATTTCACGAGATCTCCGATGGTCATTTCTGGTGTGATGTCATGGTACTGCATAGTGTTATTCCCCTTTCTATTCATGCCTTGGATTTGCTTTATGATACGCAGACGGCGAAACTCCCACGATGGACTTGAAGGTCCGGTTAAAATGCGTCAATGAAGAGAAGCCGGTCTGCTCTGCAATCTTGGTGAAATTCAGATCACTTTCGGTGATGAGGCGCTGGGCGTGCAGGATGCGAAGCGCATTGATGTATTGAACAATGGTGCGGTTCGTGTATTTTTTGAATTCATGGCAGAGGTAGTACTCGCTCATATAGAATTCGGAGGCGATGTCCTGCAGATGCAGTTCATGCTGGTAATTCGCTTCAATATAGGCAATCACCTTGGCCATACGGCTCTGGACATCGGGTTTGGGAGAGACCGTGGTATTGCGCATGATCGTGAGGAGCAGCGTGTTGAGAAGATTCTTCATTGCTGTCTCATGCAGGGGATCATCGCGGTCCTGCTCCCGAATCAGCTCGCACAGCTGGGAATGGATGGAGGAGGAGATGCTCCGCGCCGGCTCGTACAGGCCGCTTCCTACTTTTAATAAATCCAGGAGCTCTGCGGAGGCGACGGCGTCATCTCGGAAATAGAGAACCGTGCGCCGGAAAGGCACATCCGGATCAGAGAAGGAATAGTGCATCACATACGGGGAGAAGATCATAAAGCTGCCGACCTTCGTCTCATATTGCAGATCCTGCATGATGTGATGCCGCTCCCCGGCCTCCAGGTAATAGAGCTCATAGTAGGTATGGTAATGGGCATGGGACATGTTGTCGTTCACACCCTCCACGCACTGGCAGGCGACGGCGGCCCCCTGTTCCATCAAAATACCGGCGTGATCAACCATGAATTCCTCCCGCTTCCTGCTGTGACCCCAGTGACAGATACTGTAACAGTTCAGAAATCAATCGCAAAAATGGATTCGTTAATGCGAGCATTGTTCGAGTAGTCCATCTGTCAATTTCAATCATGAATCCGTCCGCGGGGCGCCCGATTCATGTTGAAATCGCCGGGTGCTAAAAAGATACATAGATACATGAAAATTGCCTGGATC
>CAYLUU010000139.1:0-4866 GCA_964386925.1 uncultured Sarcina sp.
GTGCTGAACATTACACAGATGTATGCGCCAGCTGCGGGAGTGTCGCAGACACGTAGCAGCTGATTTTTATTCGTACTATTCCGGATGTCATGGTAGAATAAAGACTGTCTGTGTCAATCGACAGACATAAAAGCAACCGGAGGGAGACAACATGAAACTGAATGATGCGGTACAGGAACTGATCGCAAAATCCAGAGCAGAGAAGGAACATGACAACGAATTCCGCAAGGAAATGGAAAAGGAATACCAGTCCTGGGGCGAAACGGCCATGGAGACCTTTGAGCCAACGGATACCATTTCCGGCTTTCAGGTGCGGCCTGGCTTTTATACGATGAACGGCTCCAGTCAGATGCCCGGAGGTGTAAATTTTACCATTGCATCGCTTGGCGGAACAGCGTGTGAACTGCTCCTGTATCATCGGAAGGGAACAACTCCTTTTGCGGTGATTCCGATCCCGGACAGTTATCGGATTGGGAAGGTTTGGTCTATTTTTGTCTTCGGACTGAATATAGAGGACTTTGAATACAGTTATCGCATGGACGGCCCGTGGGATCCTGCCAAAGGACTCCTGTTTGATAAAAAGCATGAGCTTCTGGATCCGTATGCCAAGGCCGTAGTTGGTCAGCGCAAGTGGGGAGAGGCTAAGAAAAAAACGGGTTCCTACCACGCCCGGGTAGTGAAGGAGAACTTCGTTTGGGACACGTCGAAATTCCCGAACACGAAGATGGAGGACTCCATCATTTATGAAATGCATGTGCGCGGGTTTACCAGACATGACTCCAGCAATGTGACTTATCCGGGGACCTTTGCCGGCATCATCGAGAAGATTCCGTACCTGAAGGAGCTGGGCGTGACGGCGGTGGAGCTGATGCCGATCTTCGAGTTTGATGAGGTGGCAAACGGTCATACCTACAACGGAGAGCAGCTGTACGAATACTGGGGATATAATACGGTGGCGTTTTTTGCACCGAATACGAGCTATGCAGCTTCGGCAGAGTATAACCGCGAGGGGCGTGAACTGAAGGAGACCATTCAGCTCCTGAAGGAGAATGGCATTGAGGTTATTCTGGATGTGGTGTTCAATCACACGGCAGAGGGCGGCGAAGGCGGGCCGTTTATCTCCTTCAAGGGAATGGACAACAACATCTATTATATGCTGACGCCGGATGGCAAATATTATAATTTCTCGGGCTGCGGCAACACGGTGAACTGCAACCACCCGGTGGTGCAGAATTTCATCGTGGAATGTCTGCAGTACTGGGTAACCCGATTCCATGTGGATGGGTTCCGCTTCGACCTGGCGAGCATACTGGGCCGCGCAGCAGATGGTACACCGCTGCAGGATCCGCCCCTTCTGAAAAAAATGGCGTATGACCCCATTCTTGGCAATGTAAAGCTCATCGCTGAGGCCTGGGATGCCGGTGGAATGTATCAGGTAGGATCCTTCCCTGCGTATAACCGATGGGCAGAATGGAATGGAAAATATCGTGACACCATGCGTGACTTCCTGAAGGGGAATTACTGGGCAGCGCCGGAGGCGGCAGCACGGATTACCGGTTCCATGGACCTGTATTACGGCGTTTATATGGGATATACGAGCTCGGTGAATTTCCTGACCTGCCACGATGGTTTCACGCTGTATGATCTCTATTCCTACAACCAGAAGCACAATGAGGCCAATGGCTGGGATAATACTGATGGCTCGAATGACAATCGTTCCTGGAACTGCGGAGCAGAAGGGGAAACTGCTGACCCTTCCGTTCGAGCACTTCGTTTCCAGATGATGCGGAATGCGATTACTACCTTGATGTGCAGCCGCGGAACACCGATGATTCTGGCAGGAGATGAGTTTGCTAATACGCAGTTCGGCAACAACAACAGCTATTGTCAGGACAATGAAATATCCTGGCTCGACTGGACACTGTTAGAGAAGAATAAAGATTATTTTGAATTCTACAAAGCAGTGATTGCCTTCCGCAAGGCACACCCCTGCATCAGCCGTCGTATGAGCCCGGCGCATTGCGGTCTGCCGGATATTACGGTAAATGGCGGCGATCCGGATTTCCGGGAGATTACGCCGGAGACGAAGACACTCGGCGTGCTGTTCGCAGGCTACAACGAGAAGACAGGGAAAGACGACATTGTGTATGTTCTTCTGAATCCGTACTGGATGGATACGATGGTTCGGCTGCCGGATTTAAACGGGGTTTCCCTGGGAATTACGATTGACACAGCAGGTCGGAATGTGCCGTCGTATATTACGGATGAGCCGATACCTGTTAGCGGGAATCGTCTGAAGCTGTCCGGACGGAGCGTTGTGGTGCTGCAGGGGATTTAGGAAGATACGGAATTGTATCTGTTCAGCACCCACATCTCGATTTTCCTTCGGAAAACCTCGATGTGGTTGGCCAGAGAGGCTAAGCCTCTTGGCCACCTGTCAATTTCAATCATGAATCCGTCCGCGGGCGCCTGATTCACGTTGAAATCGACAGGCACTGAACAGAAACATTTTCGAAAAGGGCTTGCGACAAAGCGGGAGAAGTGCTATCTTATATAAACTTCCCATGGGTTAGTAAAGGTTTCGACAGGGATCTTGAAGGTGGAGAAGCTATCCGACGCCGATCGTTAACCGGCAAACCTAAATATAAACGCTAAGAATAATTCTTACGCTCTGGCTGCCTAATCGCACCAGCGTCGCCTGACTTGCACCTGTTCTCGTCAGATACGGCGTCAAGATAACAGGAAACGACATGAGCCTTGCCGCGGGGCTCGTGGGCGTATCAGCGGATACCGATGAAGCGGGAGTGTCTGTTCTCCGACTTCGTGAGGGAAATGCCTTCGGGCGGAACCAATAGACTATGATAGTAGAAGGACACGGGATGGGTTTTTGGACAGGGGTTCGACTCCCCTCTAATCCACGAAACGAAAGAGGGCAGTGACATCTGAAACAGAAGATGCCGCTGCTCTCTTTGTATATGTTCAGCACAGAGCGATTTTCAGAGAGAACTGACCGTTTACGGGCATGTTCTCGAATGAAATCGTTCTGTGGCCAAGCCCCGGAGGGGCTCTGGCCAACTTCATCGATAATGCGAAGCATTTGAGATGAGGTGCTGAACGTTACACTATTGGTGGAAGTGCCCGATCAGATCAGACAGAATCTCAATGCAGGTATCATATCCCAGGACGCCGGTATCCAGACTGATGTCATAGTTGTGGTAATCGCCGAGCACGTGTCCGGTATAGTTCTTGTAGTAGGTTTCCCGCAGATTGTCTCGCTTCTGGACATATTTTTTCAGATCGGAGGATTCCGGATTCTGTCCGAGCTCGATGGCACGCTTCATGCGATGCTCCATGTCGGCATGCAGGAAGATATTGAAACAAGGGATGCCTGCCTCCTTCAGAATAATGTTGGAGCAGCGTCCGATGATGATGCAGTCCTCTTCCGCAAGCCGCAGAATGGTCTCCTTCTGTGCCTGAAAGATGCCGTCATGGGAGCTGGAATAGGAGACGGCACTGTTCAGAATGCCGTCCATCAACTTCGCGGCATGGGAAAGATCCTCACCCTCGCGCTGAATGTCGGCCTCAGAATAGCCGCTGTTCGCTGCGGTCTCCTTTACAAAATCGTGATGATAAAACGGAATGCCGAGTCTCTCTGAAATGCCGCGTGCAATGGATGTACCGCCGGCGCAGTATTCGCGGCTGATGGTAATGACCGGATATTTGTGTGCTGTCATAGTTTATAACCCTCCCTCAGGGATCAAAGGTTCTTTTTGTTATCTTGAATATTCTACCACCTTTGCATTTCTAATTGGAAAAGAATATGGTATCCTTGTATACAATTTGATTAGTATCAAGCGGAACGAAGACAGGGGAGAGAGCAGTGAAACAAAAGAAGACAACACACATCCATAGACACCGCATTCTGGCTATCCTGGCTGCGGCAGCTATGACCGCCCTTAGCCTGACCGGCTGCGGGCAGGGAACCTCGCGCATGATGTTCGGTACCGGCGGCACGGCAGGAACTTATTATTCCTACGGCGGCGTCATTGCCCAGTACATCACGAACTACGCAGACGCTAAGGTGACCGCCGTATCCACCGGCGGCTCCAAGGTCAACATTCAGTCCATTCAGGACGGCGATTTTCAGCTGGGCTTTACGCAGTCTGATGTTATGGCCTACGCATGGGACGGCGTCAAATCCTTCGAACAGGACGGCCCCACCCATGATTTCCGCGTGTTGGGCGGTCTCTATGCAGAAACCGTACAGCTCGTCACCATGGATCCTGATATTCAATCAGTGGAGGATCTGAAAGGCAAGAGCGTCTCCATCGGTGCAGCCGGCTCCGGCACGTATTTCAACGCGATTGATGTTCTGGAGGCAGCGGGCATCAGTCTGGACGATATTCATCCCCAGTATCAATCCTTCGAAGACAGCAAGGAATCCTTAAAGGACGGCAAGATCGATGCTGCCTTTATTGTAGCAGGCGCTCCTACGACGGCGATCACGGAGCTTGCTACCACGAACGGGGTCTATCTCATCGACATTGACGGGGAGCTGCGGGATGACATTCTGGAATCGTGCCCTTACTACACAGCTTTTGAGATTCCGGCGAACACGTATCCCGGACAGGACGAGCCGGTGGACACCATTACCGTGAAGGCAACCGTGGTCGTATCGGCAGACCTTGATGCAGATACCGTCTACAACATGACAGCGGCGATTTTTGATCACACGGAAGAGATCGCACAGGAGAATGCGAAGGGTCAGGAGCTGACCATCGAGAATGCAACCGAAGGTATGGCCGTGCCGTTCCATGAAGGCGCCGCACGCTACTATGCGGAACACGGCGTAACCGTGAACACAGA
>CAYLUU010000140.1:0-4863 GCA_964386925.1 uncultured Sarcina sp.
TCGGTACTTGCGAGCGTGTTTTGCGAGCTTAGTACCGCTAGGTCCGAGGACGGAGTCGCGAGACGTCCCCGTTCCGGACACATCCGTCAGGACCCGTCGCTGGTACACAGTACGATTGTACTTTAAGAATTCTTCATGTACGGATCCAGTACATCGCGGAGTCCGTCGCCGAGGAAGTTGAAGGCCAGCACCACGACCATGATGGAGATGCAGGGTGCCAGGCACAGCCACGGCTGGGTGAACAGGAACTGTTTGGACTGATTGACCATCAGGCCCCAGGAGGCTGCCGGCGGCTGAACGCCGATGCCCAGGAAGCTCAGGGAGCTCTCGGAGAGGATGGAGGACGGAACCTCCAGCGTGAACAGTACGATCAGGCTGGGAATGCAGTTCGGCAGGATGTGCCGCATCATGATCTTCCAGCCGGAAACGCCGATGGAACGCGATGCCTCTACGTACTCGCTTTCCTTCAGTGACAGGGTCTGCGACCGCACGACTCTCGCAACGCTCGCCCAGTTGATCATGGACAGGGCGATGAACAGGTTCACGGTTGTACTGCCGAGGGTGTACATGATGACCATGGCTAAGAGGAGTGAAGGGATGGACAGCATGATGTCCGCAATTCGCATGATCACAACGTCTACCCAGCCGCCGACATAGCCTGCCAGAAGGCCCAGCACAATGCCAATGATCAGCGAGAGGACGCTCGGCAGAATACCAATGACGAGCGATACCCGTGAGCCATAGAGAATACGGGAGAATACGTCGCGTCCCAGTTCATCGGTGCCGAATAAGTGCGCAAGGCTCGGTGCCTGCAGACGGTTGATGACGTCCTGCTCTGCCTCGCCGTAGGGAGCGATGAGAGGTGCGAAAATCGACGCCAGGATGATCACAGCGATCACCAGTGCCGAAAAAGCGGCCAGCTTGTTCTGACGGCACATGCGCAGAAGCTTCTCGCGAATGCCGTCCTTCTCACCGACCTGTGAGAGCAGCTCCTGGGATTCCTTTCCCGACTTTTTGCCAGTCGAATTTGCCGACTCTGTTCCGGTTGCCTTGGCTGCAGCGGCGCGGGTGCTCTGGGCGGCCGCGGAGCTGTTTTGCAGGCTTCCGGTTTCCAGTGCTTCTATGATTTGTTTCTTCTTATTGAATGTCATGGCACTCACGCTCCTTTCCGGATTCTGGGATCCAGCACCGAGTACAGGACATCGGCCAGGAGATTGCCCGCAATGACGATGACTGTAGTGAAGATAACGGTACCCTGCAGCACCGGCATGTCGCGGTTCGAGATCGCCGTGGTAGCGAGACGTCCGATTCCGGGGATGGCGAAGATGCTCTCCGTGATTACCGCGCCGGACAGCATGCTCGAGAGCTGCAGTGCCATCATGGTGATGACCGGCAGCATGGAATTCTTGAGCGCATGGAAAATAATAACTTTGCCGCCCATCAGTCCCTTCGCCCGAGCCGTGTCGATGTAATCAGCCTGCATAGCTTCCAACAGACTTGAGCGTGTGATTCGTGCCACACTGCCGGCGCTGTTCCACCCGAGTGCAATTGCCGGCAGGATCATGGATGCAATCGAGCCGTCGGAGGTCAGCGGGAGAATTTTCCATTTAAAGGCCAGCAGATACTGCAGCAGCAGAGCCGTCATGAAGATCGGCATGGAGACGCCGAACAATGCCAGTCCCATAAAGAGATGGTCGAGGATGTGGTTCTGACGAATGGCAGCGATGACGCCGAGGATCATGCCCATCACCCAGGCGAAAATTGCCGACATCACGGCCAGCTGCAGCGTATAAGGGAAGGCCTCCATAATCATGGAGGTGACGGTGCGGTTGTATTTGTAGCTCTCGCCCATATCGCCGCGCAGCAGTCCTGCAATGTACGTGAAGAACTGTTCCATCATGGGCTTGTCCAGGTTCATGGCCTTGGTCAGACGGTCGATGGTTTCCTGATTGACATGCTCACCCAAGAGCGTTGTTACCGCATCGCCGGGAACCACGCGGAGCATGATGAAGATCAGGAGGATGACACCGAGCAGAACCGGTATGGTTCCGAGGATTCTCTTTACGATCTGTTTCATGATTACCTCTTACTCATCACAAAGGCTGGCCGCAGATCAGCTGCGGCCAGCTTCCGTGTATCTCTTTTTCAGCATCTGCTGATTGTCAATGAAGCTTTAATAACCTTTTACTCCGCCATGGTTACGCCCTTCACATTGAAGTCGCTGTAACCTGCCCAGTGAGGAACGAACTTAGCAACTCTGTCGCTGATAACGAACAGGTGCGTTCTGCCGAAGAGCGGAACCCATGCTGCATCGTCCTTCACGATCTTGGTCTCGAGTGCATCGTACTCAGCCAGTCTCTCATCCTCATCGGTGATCGCTCTTGCTGCCTCTACGCGGGCCATGGTGTCCTCGTCCTTGTAGTTGATGCTGCGGAGCTTCGTCTTCTCATCGTTGCCGAAGAATGTGTAGATGAAGTTATCCGGATCGTTGAAGTCTGCGGTCCAGGTTGCTACGAAGGAGTTCATCTCGCCGGACTTACGAAGTGCCAGCCAGCTGGCCTCATCATAGGAAACAATGGAGCAGTCGATTCCGATTGCCTGCAGGTTTGCCTGAATCATCTGCAGCACCAGTGTTACGCTGGAGGAAGCGGAGCTGTCTGCGGAGAGTTCCATCTTAATCTCGCCATCAGAGTAGCCGGAATCCTCGAGGAGCTGTTTAGCAGCATCCGGATCATAGGTAAGCCATCCCTGATTCTCTTCGCTGTAGCCGATCAATCCCTTCGGGTAAATGCCATCGCACAGGTTGCCGTCGCCGCTGTAAACCGTATCCAGAATGCTCTGACGATCAATCGCCATCTGAATCGCCTTGCGGACATTGACATCGCTCAGATACTCATCATCCTCGTTCAGGATGAGATAGGTCGTTGCCAGACGGTTGGAGGTTACGATCTGATCTGCATATGCTGTCTTGTAGGTGGACTCTACAACAGAGGAATCCAGATCATCGCAGTCCAGAATATCGATCTCTCCGTTCTGGAACATCATGTTGATGGTGGAAGCATCCGGAACGATCTGGATGTCAACCTTCTTGACGCTGGGTTCGTCGCCCCAGTACTCCGGGTTCAGTTCCAGTGTCAGGCTGCTGTCTCTCGTCCAGTCGGTGATGACATAAGGACCGGAGCCGATCGCACTCTCGACTTCATTTCCGTAATTGTCACCTGCTGCCTCAACAGCCGCCTTGGAATAAATACATCCGGCCGGTGTTGCCAGCTCATACAGGAAGCCGGCAAAAGGATAGGCCAGCGTGATGTTGATGTGGGTGTCATCGACTACTTCGATGCCTTCTACCGTGTCATCGTAGCTGTAGCCTTCGGTTGCAATAAGCTCATCTGCGCCCAAAATGCAAGAAGCAAAGTCGGTGTTCACACTGGTATCCAGTGCCAGCAGACGAACCAGTGAGAACTCTACATCACTTGCGGTCAGCTGTGTGCCGTCCGAGAATTTCACATCGTCACGCAGGGTGAACTGATAGGTCAGGCCATCATCGCTGACGGTGTAATCGGTTACCAGGCTGGGAACCAGCTCTGTGGATCCGTCGTCATTCAGCTGAATCTCGAAGAGACGATCGAACACATTCATCGGGATCATGTAGTTCGCGCTGGTGGTCTGAACGTCCAGAGTCTGGATATCAGAGGTCCACGCCAGGCGAAGGGTTCCTGCCTCAGCCGAGGAATCTGATGATGTCGATGCGGTTGTCTCCGTTGCCTCTGCTGTGTCTGCGGCGGTGCTGCCGGCCGATGTACTGTCTGTGCTCGTGCTCCCTGCCGTGCCGCAGCCAGCCAGCATAGCGCCTGCCAGGGCAACACTCACTGCTTTGCTCCAAGTTTTTTTCATAATGTCCTCCTGTTGTCTGAGAGAAATGTCTTCGGCCAATGAAGGACATTTCCATCAAACCTTTCCTCCTGCCCCGCCTGCTCCTGTGAGAGGGGAGAGCCTGTCAGGGCGTCTGATTCCGACAGGATTTCATGTATGCAAAAAGGCGCCGTTTCCTCTGTGTAGGAAACGACGCCTTTGTCGATTACATCACCAAGATTGTATACATGTATTCCGTGTCGATGTGACATTTATATCACTCCCATGCAGACGCGTCAAGGATTTTATCGGCAGCACAATCCATAAAAAGTCCCGACGCCTCTCCTACAAGCTTTTCGGCTCATTGGATATCGCGTCGGGACCATGTACTACCTGTCTGATCTGCAATTATCAAATTCATCTATAATAAACTTCCTGTATTTATTCTTTCAGGGCTTGATGTTGTCATTACTCTCAGCAGTACGTTCTTAACTATTTACCTCCATACATGTGATCCGGAAATTTATCGCCGTAAAACTTCATAAAATCTGCAATCTCCTTGAATACCTTCATAATCATCGCTCCTTTCGATTAAATATCTGTCATCCATCTCCATGCTATCTGTCCTATCTTCTGCAGAGCATGTAGGTTAAAAAGCTGTCATCATATGCGCTCATATACTCTGCAATTCTCTCAATAGTCTTCATTGCCGCCGGCCTCTTCTGCCTGTCTCTGATCCTCTTTTATCTTACTTGCCACCATACATATGATCCGGGAAATGATCTCCGTAGAACTTCATCAAATCTGCAATTTCCTTGAATGCCTTCATAATCTCTCTCCTTTCTGCTTTATTTGCCGCCGTACATGTGATCCGGGAAATGATCTCCGTAAAACTTCATCAAATCTGCAATTTCCTTGAATGCCTTCATAACTTCTCTCCTTTCTGCTTTATTTGCCGCCGTACATGTGATCCGGGAAGTGATCTCCGTAGAACTTCATCAAATCTGCGAT
>CAYLUU010000141.1:0-4713 GCA_964386925.1 uncultured Sarcina sp.
GCAAAAGGAAAGCTGCGTAGCAGCGATTTTGCGAATGGGCTCTGAATAGTTACTACAATTTTTGAATATAGAGGGAAGATGCCTTCGGGCATCCTTTGAGGAAGGGGAGATTATGGATACAATCCAATTCACAACACTTGGAGCCCTGGTCGGGCTCGTTGTCGCGATTATTCTGATTATCAAAAAGGTACATCCTGCATACAGCCTGATTCTGGGAGCCCTGATCGGCGGACTCATCGGAGGTGGCGGCCTCAGCAAGGTGGTTGGCGTATCGATTCTGCTCGTTGGAACCGGAACCCTGGCAGGCATTATCAAGGCATCCAACATTCAGTACGACATGATCTCCCTGCTGGAGATGGGGAATCTTCCGGCGTTCGTTCTGGCTCCCATTGCTGGAATCCTGATGGCCGGTGCGACAGCATCGACGACGGCAGGCGCAACCATTGCTTCCCAGACGTTCTCCGGAACGTTAATCGAGAGCGGAGTATCTGCGGTAGACGCAGGTGCGATGATCCACGCTGGAGCAACGGTAGTAGATTCTCTTCCGCACGGATCCTTCTTCCATGCAACCGGCGGCTCTGTAAATATGCAGATCAAGGAGCGCATGAAGCTGATCCCGTATGAAGCACTGGTAGGACTTACCAGCACGATCGTATCAAGTCTTATTTACATTCTGTGAGAAAGAGATGTGGCTGGCCAGAGAGGCTACGCCTCTTGGCCGCCTGTCAATTTCAATCATGAATTTGTCTGCTAGCGGCAATGCATGTTGAAATCGCCAGGTGCTGAATAGATACAAATAGACAATAAATCCCGGACAGTGGGCTCGCATATCCATGCAGCCCCTGCCGGGATTCCTGTTTTTTATTGGGAACATTTTCTGTACGTGGTTTCTGTGAAGATAACATTCATTCGTGATCTTCAAGCTGATCGATAGACAATGTAACAATGTCGACATTTTCTGCCTTGGCCTTGGATTTACCGAGCATCGCATAATATTCTGCGTTACGGATGCTATTGCCGATAGTGTTGTGTGGTTCCCTGCATTTCTTACGATATTCCGACGGCGACTCTCCGGACACCGCGCGGAAGACGCGGTTGAAATGCGTCAGATTCGAGAATCCCGTCTGCGCAGCTACCTGCGTGACATTCATATCGGTCTCCATAAAGAGGCGTTTCGCGTTCATCACTCTGGTTCCCTGCAGATATTCGATAATGGTTCGATTGGCGTATTTGCGGAACTGCCGGCAGAGGTAGGATTCGCTGAGACCGAATTGCTGTGCGAGGAGTGGAACCGTGATTTCGGAAGCGTAATTCTCGTGAATGTAGCTGATCACCTCATTGATGCGATTACCGCCGGAGAATTTATCAACTCTGGAGACCCTCATTACCTGAATGAGAATGGTGTTGAGAAGAGACGTCATTGCCTCCCAATGAAATGGGCCGGGCGTCTCCTGCTCACGCAGCATTTCATAGACCATGCGCCGAAGGCTACGCAGCACCTCCTTGGAAGGCCGGGAAATATGGTAGGGATCTGCAAAGGCTTCGCGCAGCTGCGCAGAGGCAATGACATCCGGCTGAAAATAGATCACGACACGAGAGTAGCAGACATCTCGATTGCTGAAGGAATGGTGCATGGTGAGCGGTGGGAACAGCATAAAATCGCCGGCATTCGTGAGGAAAATCTTGTCATCGATGGCATGATACCGCGTTCCGGAATCCAGAAAGAACAGCTCATAGTATTCATGAAAATGAGATTGCGACATGTTCATATTGGAGCCGCTGATCAGCTCCAGAGCAATCGGTGTTCCTGCGGCCATGGCGGCCTGGGCTTTGTCAATCATGGGATCCTCCTTCGCAAACAGTGAGATCAAAATGAAATCCGGCAGTATATTCGTTCAGCGACAGACGGCAGCAGGATTTTCAAAGGCGAGATTCGCTGCGGAAAGGCTAACAAATACAGGTGGGATAATATCTTCGGGATATGCTATCGAGAATAGGTCAAAATATGTAAAAAAACAACGCATTTACGGCAGAATATGTCTGGTTGGCGATTCTTATTTTGCCTAAAATCGGTTTCGTTAAAAATGTGACAAACCGATTCGACGCCTGCGAAGTTGTCGGGGCGGATCGGCAGAGAATGCTGAAGCGAGGCGGAACGGACGCAGATTTCGATGGAGTTCAGAGCGTGAGCAGCATTTCTCGGAGAAAATAGTGACAAGAAATAGAGAAGGAGGTAAGACATGAAGGTTTGCTACAAGGCAGGATCGGTAACGTCTGCAGGGAATTACTATTCCATTGCGGCGGATGCAGTGGAGCTGCGGCTGTGGTTCCTGACGGATGACATCATTCGTATCCGTGCGGGCTTCGATGGTGATTGGGATGAGGCTTCCTACAGCCTGGTAATGACAGCGTGGGAGTCCAGAACGGATGAGCTGTTGAAGGACTACCGCAAAAGGGTGGAGACCGCACATGCAGAGCTGACAGATGGTACGGATAAGGCCGTGATTCAGGGCGCCAAGCTGCGCGTTGAGATCGAGAAGGATCCCTTCCGCATCTGTGTATACGATGCCGACGGCACACAGCTCCATGCGGACATTCCGGATCTGGCGTATCGCGAGGATTCCAACAAGAGACGTTTCCATGCCAGCCAGATTGAGGCGGAGGACTGCTTCTATGGATTCGGCGAGAAATCCGGAGACATCAATAAGGCAGAGAAGTTCATGAACATGGCTCCGGGCGATGCCATGGGCTACAACCCGGCAGAGACTGACTCCCTTTACAAGCATGTTCCCTTCTATATCAAACTGCAGGGGCAGAGCAAAAAGGCCGTTGGATATTTTTACCACTCGACCGCTGAGTGCACCTTCAACATGGGACGCGAGAAGCGCAATTACTGGCATCGCTATTCCACCTTCTGCGCAGATGCCGGCGATGTGGATCTGTTCCTGATCGCAGGCCCTTCCATTAAGGACGTTGTAGAGCGCTATACCGATCTGACCGGCAAATCCGTTCTGCTGCCGAAGGCAGCTCTTGGATACCTTGGCTCCTCCATGTACTACCCGGAGCTTCCGAAGGATTCGGATGACGCCGTTCTGGAGTTCATTGACACCACGAGAGAAGAGGATATTCCGGCCGACGGCTTCCAGCTCTCCTCTGGCTATTGCGCCGTGGAGACTGAGGAGGGCATCAAGCGCTGCTCCTTTACCTGGAACTATGACCGTTTCAAGGATCCGGCCGACTGGTTTGCGCAGATGAAGAAGAGAGGCATCGTTGTCTCTCCTAACATCAAGCCCGGCATGCTGCTGGTACATCCGCTCCTGAAGGAGATGGAAGAGAAGGGCATGTTCGTAAAGGACAGCAAGGAAGATAAGCCAGGCGTCGGAACCTGGTGGGGCGGCAAGGGATATTTTGTCGACTTCACGAAGGAAGAGAACCGGAAAAGCTGGAAGGGATACATCACCGAGAACCTGCTGAAATACGGCTGCGAATCCATCTGGAATGACAACTGCGAGTACGACTCCATGGTGGATAAGGACTGCCGCGTTTACTACGAAGGAAAGGGCAGCACCATCGGCACGATGAAGCCGGTGATGAGTAACCTCATGTGCCAGCTCTCCAATGAGGCTATCGTGGAGTACAACGAGAACGTTCGCCCGTTCTCCGTCTGCCGCTCCGGCCATGCCGGCATTCAGCGGTATGCACAGGTCTGGGCCGGCGACAACCTGACCTGCTGGGAGGCGCTCAAATACAATATCGCAACCATTCTGGGCTCCGGCCTGTCCGGTATGGCCAACACGGGCTGCGATGTCGGCGGCTTCTACGGGGTATCCCCGGAGCCGGAGCTGTTCGTTCGCTGGGTACAAAACGGCGTATTCATGCCGCGGTTCTCGATCCATTCCACGAACACGGACAACACGGTAACAGAGCCCTGGATGTATACGGACAAGAAGCCGCTCATCAAGGCGGCCATTGATTTCCGATACAAGATGAGTCCGTACCTGTATTCGCTGATGTATCGTGCTCACGTAACCGGCCTTCCGCTGATGGAGCCCATGTTCATGGCATTCCAGAACGATCCGAAGACCTGGAACGAGGGAATCAACTTCATGTGGGGCGACAGCCTGCTGGTGGCAAACGTTGTGGAGAAGGGAGCAACAACTCGCAAGGTATATCTTCCTGAGACAGGTGACGAGAAGATTCGCTTCTACGATTTCCAGAAGAGAATGCCGTACGAGGGCGGTCAGGAGATTGAGATTCCGGTGGATCTGTCCTCTATGCCGATGTTCATTAAATCCGGCGCGATCGTTCCGATGTCGACGAACCGCCTGACGAACCTGATGAATGAGAAGACAACCGGCCTGACCATTCTGCTGGCACCGGATGTGGATTCCTCCTTCACTCTGTATGAGGATGACGGCAAGACAAACGATTACAAGAAGGGCCAGTACCTGACGACCGAGATCGCAGTGACGGCAGGAACGAAGACCGAGGTTTCCTTCCATCATGAAGGCTCCTATGAGACCGCAGTGGAGACCATTGCGCTGGATGTGGTTCACAGAGAAAAGGCGCCCTTCTACGTACAGGTGGAAGGCAGAGAGCTTCCGCACTTCCTGCACCGCAGGAAATTCGAGGACGCTTCTGAAGGCTGGTATTACAGCCAGAGCCTCAAGTCCGTACAGATCAAATACGCGAACCCGAAACAGGATCATAAGG
>CAYLUU010000142.1:0-2917 GCA_964386925.1 uncultured Sarcina sp.
AATGTCACGCCATAGGGCACCACTCGCATCACCGTCAGCAGGCACAGCAGGAATAACAGGATATCCATCAAAATGATCTTTCGATTCGGCTTCGGATTCCTATCTTCTGCCTTTCGTTCTGCCGTCTCTCCTCGAATTGCCGCGTCGCCACAGCGCCTTCCTGTGAACACTCCCCATACCAACAGCATCAGGAGCGCCCAAATCGTATATGGCAGCATTAGTCTGACAAATCCCAGCAGGCTAAGATCACTTTTCCCATACAGATACAGATTCTGCGGATTGCCGATCGGTGTCAGCATACTGCCCAGGTTGGCGGCAATTGTCTGCATGCAGACAATCGGAACGGTCAGCTCCTGTCGTATTTTTCCTCCCATTCTCCCCAGCACAATGAACGTGAACGGGACGAATGTCAGCAGCGAAACGTCATTCGTAATAAACATACTGCTAAAAAAGCACAGTCCCACCAGCACCAGGATCACTTGGATGATTCCTCGTGCCCGAGCCAGAAGCGCCTGACACAAATCTTCGAACACGCCCTGCTGCCTGAGTCCTGCCATTACTGCCATCAGAGAAAATAAAATGGACAGCGTCCGCCAGTCAATGTAACCCGCATACTGTCCATCCGGTCTTACCAATATCATCGATCCGCATGCCAGGATCACTGCGATGCATAGGACCGTTTCCTGTTTGATAAATTGCTGTATTTTCATCAATAATTTCATCAACATCCGCCATAACTCTGTTCCTACAAGCCGTCAGCGATTATTTTACTACACAATTTCTCATGTGCCCTTCCCCGGCACGAAAAATCCGGTCATGTCGGTATGCTCCAATTCCAGCAGCTTTATTTTCTTATCCATTCCGCCGGCATATCCGGTCAGACTGCCGTTTGTGCCGACCACGCGGTGACACGGAATAATGATCGAGATTGCGTTATGTCCCACCGCGCCGCCGACGGCCTGCGCAGACATCCGGGTAAGCCCCTGTTTCTTAGCAATCTGCCGTGCGATCTCCCCATAGGTTGTGGTCTTCCCATAAGGAATCTGCAGAAGAATTTTCCACACCTCCTGACGGAACGCTGACCCTGCGGGGTGCAGCGGTGGCAGAAAATCAGGCTCTTTTCCAGTAAAATAAACGTCCAGCCAGTGCTTTGTCTGTGCGAGTACAGGCGTATCCTGCTCTGTTTGCTCTGCCGGCAGATTGTCAGCATAATATTTTCCGCCGTCAAACCATAATCCGGTCAGACCAATTTCATCCGCTGCCAGCAAAATGCCGCCCAGCGGCGAAACGTAGTACTGGGTGAAGGTCATGGCTGTACCTCGGTTTTCGTTCTCACATCCATCCTCAATAAAATCACTGCACAAGACCTGATAATCTCCGATCCTCAGATTGGCTGCAATTATAGCCAGTATCAACAGCATTACCAGCATACATTGTCCTACACAATCATTGCGATCACTGCCACGATCAATCCGATGGTAATGACAAACGGCATCAGGCAGCACCCGCATCCACCTCTTCTCGGCGGCGGAGGCGGTCCCCAGGGATCTCTTCCCATTCTGTGATCACCCATCGGTCCGTGAGGGCCTCCCATTCCGGGTCCATGCGGGCCTCCCATTCCAGGACCACCAGGTCCGTGTCCTTGTCCATGCATCATTTTGTCCCTCCTTCCATTTGGTTCTCTCATTTTGCATAACTATTCAGAGCTCATTTGCAAAATGATACTCGAAGATGCTTAATGGCATCTTCTCCGCAGCTTTATCTGATAGACTCCTGCTGTCTGAGCTATTTTTGCAATGCTACAATCCTGCATTGTTCACAAGCTCCTATGTATTGGCCACAGCACGGCCGACTCATCCGTCAGGAGGCCGCCATTGGGCAGAAGCTTTCTGGATCACCAGAATCGACATCTCGATTCCGTCATATTGGCAATAATTTGCTCTCATATTTTATTCTTGTTGCATAAACGAATGGTTAAATTATAACAGCTTTTGTCTAATCACCATGGATTTCTTTCCATGCTTCGTATGTTGCCTTATAATCAATGCCGGTCATGTGGGATATATCAGAAAGATGCAGGAATGAGCTGTGGAAAATAACAAATGCTTGAAATGGAAAAATCACATCGGTCCGCTTATTATGCTGGTGATTTTTGAAGTCATTGCCGTTGCGCTCTGGCTCAGCAAAAACAACGTATTTTATCTCTTCAATTTCAGCTACATCGGGATTGCGGTGTCACTGGGACTCTTTTTGTATTATAGAAAATATAAGTACGCCCGCAGGATTGTACAGCTGCTGGTTGGACTGTATATGCTGGTTTATCTGGGACTTATCTGTCAGGAAAATATGCAGATCGAGGGCTTTTGGTACTATCTGTTTACAGGTGCCTTTGAGGCAGCAACTATCCATTACGCGGTGGCCAAAATCTTCGGTCCTCTTGTCTTTGGACGGGGTTGGTGTGGCTATGCCTGCTGGACAGCCATGGTGTTGGATTTCCTGCCCTATAAGGTCCCTGCAGAGCCGCGAAAAAAGATTGGCTGGCTTCGATATATTTCGTTTGCTGCTTCTCTTGTTTTTGTATCTGCGCTGTTCCTTGCAAAGGTTGGAAACATTGAACGGATCATGTTCTGGGCATTTATCGTCGGCAATGTGCTGTACTATGCTGTCGGAATTGCACTTGCCTATGTATTCAAGGATAATCGGGCATTTTGCAAATACCTCTGTCCCATCACCGTCTTTTTGAAGCCAATGAGTTATTTTTCACTGGTTCGAGTGCAATGTGACAAGAGCAAATGTATTTCCTGCGGAAAATGTAAAAGAGTTTGCCCTATGAATGTAGATGTGACAGACAATTCCAGAAAACGAATCAATGGTACGGAATGCATCCTTTGCATGGAGTGTGTAAAAAACTGCCCCA
>CAYLUU010000142.1:3017-4640 GCA_964386925.1 uncultured Sarcina sp.
GCGGTGCCAATCAATTACCGCGTAGTCATCATGCAGCTTTCTCTTCTGCCTTCTTGTTCTTACGGAAGATAGTTCTGAAAATCAGTCTGACCAGCGGTCCGCAGTAGAACAGGGCGTGCGGAAGTTAACTTTCCATCTTTCAATACATCTTTAAATACCGGACTATCCTTCACCATATCATCATAGATGCCATTGACCGAACTCGCCCCGTATGGTATCGGTCTGCATGGATTTACCAACGTGGAGAACTCATCAACCACCTGGCCGTTCTGCACCTTAACTGCAGAAATCTCGATAACCGCATCCGATGTCGATGATATGCCTGTCGTTTCCAGATCAAAAACCACATAATCCAACACATATCTGTTCAGCTTTGTTCCCGGTGTTGATGACAACATAAACTTTCTCCAATCTATCTGCGCTTCCCAATATGCTCAGTTACATATTTGTGAAACGTGCAGTATCTCCCACAACACTCGTTAGTTCAATACTGTCCGCTTCCACATGGCAGCCGTAGCAGACAACCTGTACGCCAGACTTTGCTGCATTTACAAGAGCTGTCTTAAATTCCGGCTGCGTCTCCACATTCGGAAACACCAGATGAATTCCGTTCATCTGGATCACAAATGCAATCGCGCAGTGATACCCTTCCGTTGCTGCCCTGGCCAGTTCGTACAAATGCTTCACGCCCCGCTCCGTCGGTGCATCCGGAAACAGTCCGACCCCTGGATTCGCTTCCGATGCTAATGTACAGCCCTTTACCTCTGTCAGGAACTTCTCGCCGTCTCGCTCCATGTAGAAATCAATTCTGGAGTCCCCATAGGTATATTCCGGCTTCACCATATCATAATTCAGTCCCATCAGCTCCTGCTTCATCAATGCATTCGGCGCCAGACTATCGATATTCACCCATTTCATCTTCGGCTTATATACCGAAATCAGGTCATATGACGTTTTCCGCATCGGATCCGATGCCCTCTGCAGTGTCACCTTCGCCTTCGGCAGCAACAATTCCTGCAGACGGCCCGTATTTTTCACATGAACGATCTCCGGCTGTCCATCAATCAGGACCTCCGCCGTGAAGCGATTGATCCTGCGGACAAAAGAGCCTTGTACCGTATTCTCATAAATAACGGTTGGTTTCTGTCTAGCCATTTGTCTCCTTACTCCGCCAGCCTGCCAGTTCTCTTCCCGGTCTTGGCCAATATATACGCCTCATCATAAGAACAGTGATTCTCTATCGCAAACTTCGTCAGCGCATGGTCCAGATAATCATATTTCCTTGAATACACAAAACCACGGCCGCATTCCAGCCATGCCCGGTGGTACAACGCCTGCAGCTTCTTTTCATCTACATCGAATAAGCCCATAACTTCCCTCTCTAATCAGGCATTCTTGAGTCTTTGAAGAATCCCTTCCACTCTCCATCTCGCTTCTCTGACATTTTTCCCTTCGCCGATCTTCGACTGGACGAACAGATCCGCAAGGCCTCCCAGGATCAGCCATCCGATGACTCCCAGCATGCCTCCCAGGATTTTCCCAACGATGCGGAACACGAAAAATGTAATCTTAAACAGGATTGCCATCATAACAATAACGATCAACAAACTCAGCATTCTTTTA
>CAYLUU010000143.1:0-4638 GCA_964386925.1 uncultured Sarcina sp.
CGGAACTACTCTGACAGATTTCACTGTCGATATTGACCAGAAAGGGAATGCCTGGATGGGCTCTGAATACTTATATTGGCTCAGGGAATCGGTGTGAGCATGACCGGGACGCCGGCAGCAGGCTCCTGAATTTCCGGCCGCGGGTAATTCGTGTAGTCGACGCCAAGAGCCGTGGACTTTAGATGCAGGTACTGCGCAAGGGCAGTGACATCGGCGTGGGCGAGCAGCTGGTAGGAATTGTCCTGAGAAAGGAACTTGCGGTCGGTTTCGCTGTCGAGGAAGCAGTGCTCCGTGATGACGGCAGGAAGGCCGATCGCGGCAGAGCGCTGAATGATGCCGTAATAATCCTTGCCGGTCCGGCCGAGCCGGGTCATAAAGCCGTGACTCTTAAGGCCGATGGCGGAGAGCTGCTGCAGATTTAAGAGACCGTAGGAGCATTCCTGCGCATAAAGGCTCCCGAAGGCAGACGGCAGAATGATGGAGCCGCTGGTGATGCCGTTCGAGCCTGCAGCGTTGAAATGAAGGCTCAGGAGAAAGTCCGCGTGCACGGAGCTTGCGTAGGCAACGCGCTGGGCGAGCGATACATCCGAATCATCCCATCTGGTCAGATAGACCTCGACGTTGTCGTACTGGCTGAGCTCCTGATAGGCGAAAAAGGCCATGTACAGGGTCATGCATTTCTCAACATAGGGCGCATAGGTGGCACCGATGTCAGTCCCGCCGTGTCCGGGGTCGAGGACGATCACCGTATTCCCGTTGTGCTGCGCGTTGGCCTTAAGGCCGGCAGCAGGAACGGTGAGCAGCAGAAGACTGCAGAAAATAACGGACAAACCACCCAGAATACCTGCGGTGATGAATTTAGAAGAAAAGACGTTTTTATTCATTTCATTTCAGCTCCTTTTCGGATATTCACAACCATCATACCAAAAATTTCCGTAATATTCCGGGTTAAACATATTTGCGATGATGCCTGCTCGAGCAGACAGGAAGGCAGCGCCTGGTGATTTCAACGTGAATCGTGCACCCCGCGGACGTCTGCAATTTGATACTTTCAGCAGTTCACACTTTGAACACAGTTTGATGACGGAACGAACACAACTCCTGTGTATACATAAAAGATGCATAAGTGTGATGCCAGACAGGAGCGCAGTGGTATTGACATTCCTGTTCATCATAACGCAATTGCCTGATCAGGAGGAGAGAATGATTGAAGTACAGCATTTGACAAAGCGCTACGGCTCCCACAAGGCCGTAGACGATCTGACCTTTAAGGCGGAGCCGGGGCAGATCTACGGCTTCCTGGGACCGAACGGTGCCGGCAAGTCTACAACAATGAACATTATGACCGGGTACCTTGCGGCTACAGAAGGAACGGTTCTTATCAACGGAATGGACATCCAGAAGGAGCCGGAAGAGGTCAAAAAGAGCATTGGCTACCTGCCGGAGGTGCCGCCGGTGTATTCGGATATGACCGTAATGGAATACCTTCGCTTTGCAGCAGAGCTGAAGCGGATCCCGCCGCAGGACCGCGTCGATCAGATTGCAGCGGTTCTGGATGCGGCAGATATTCTGGACGTGCAGGCCCGCCTGATCCGGAACCTGTCCAAGGGTTATCGGCAGAGAGTTGGACTGGCGCAGGCACTGCTCGGCAATCCGGAGATTCTGATTCTGGACGAGCCGACAGCCGGTCTGGATCCGGAGCAGCAGAAGGACATGTTCGATTACATTCGTTCCCTGAAGGAGGATCATACGATCATCCTGAGCTCCCATATTCTGTCCGATGTCAGTGCAGTGGCGGATTATGTCTGGATCATCAACAACGGGAAACTCGTAGCCAGCGACACACCGGCCAATCTGCAGGCCAGAATGACGACCTCGCAGCAGGTGGTACTGCGTGTAATGGGTGACCGAGAGGCACTGGAGAAGTCGCTGCGGGCCATTGCACAGGTGAAGGAAGTCACGGTAAAGGAGGACGGAAACCTCCTGTTGTTCACGATTACATCAGAAGCGAAGGAAGACATTCGTCCGTCGGTGTCGAGAGCTGCCGTATATGCCGGCGGTGCAGTCCTGGGTATGAATCTGGAGGAGAAGTCGTTAGAGGATGTGTTCCTGACGCTGACGGGAGAGAATGCAGAAGCGCCGGGGATGTTGGCTGCGGATGACGGAAAGGAAGGTGAACAGGCATGAAAGCAATCTTTAAAAAGGATCTGTCCTCCCTATTCCACAGCTTCACCGGATGGCTCTTCCTCGCAGTGATGTGGGCATTGATGTCTCTCTACATCGGAATGAACTGTCTGATCGGTCTGGAACCGGATATCTCCAGCGTGCTGTCGATTTCCTCCATCCTGATGCTGATCATGCTGCCGGTTTTGTGTATGCGGTCCTTTGCGGAGGAGCGTAAGGCGAAGACGGATCAGATGATTCTGACAGCGCCGGTCTCCGTGGGACAGGTGGTTGCCGGCAAATATCTCGCTCTGGCAGCCGTGCACACCATTGTGGTGCTGGGCCTTTGCCTGTATCCGCTCCTGCTGTCAAGGTTTGGAACCGTTCCATTCGCACAGAGTTATACCGGCTTGCTCGGCATGTGGCTGTTCGGACTTGCAGAGATGGCAATCTGCGTGTTTATTTCGAGTCTGACAGAGAGCGTCATCATTGCTGCCGTTCTCTCGTTCGTATGCCTGTTCCTGTCGATGATCATGCCGAACCTGGAGAACATGATCTCTTCCGATGGAAATGCACTGACAAAGGTTCTGAGTGCGCTGGATATTCCTTCAAGGTTTGATAATTTCCTGAACGGGACCATTGACCTTACGTCCGTGGTGTATCTGGCATCGGTGATTCTCTTATTTTTGTTCCTGACCACGCAGGTAATTCAGAAGAGAAGATATTCGGTGTCAAAGAAGACATTGAGCTTTGGAGCCTATTCCACCGGTCTGATTGCATTGATTCTGGCGGTTACGGTGGTGGCAAACCTTGCAGTGAATCAGCTACCTTCGGATGTGACGACGTTCGATGTGACGACGAGCGGCCTGTATTCGCTGACCGATGATACGAAAAATTATCTGAAGAGTCTGGATCAGGATGTGACGATTTATGTCCTTGCCAGCAGCTCCAGTATGGATTCCACGGTGGATGGGACGCTGCAGGATATGGCAGAGCAGAGCGATCATCTGACGGTTACCTACATCGATCCGGCTTCCAATCCGACTTTCCTGCAGGAGTACAGTGATGTGATGAGCTCCACCTGGAACTCACTGATCGTGGAGTGCGGCAGCAGGTACAAGGTGGTGGATTATTCGGATCTGTACGAGTACACCGTGGATTACACAACCTATACCCAGAAGGTTACCGGCTATGATGTGGAGGGACAGGTCGATTCGGCGATTGCGTATGTGACGAGTGAGGATCTCCCGAAGGTCTATGTTCTGACAGGACACGGGGAAGAGAGCCTTGGCAGCAATTTCACCTCGGTGCTCTCGAAGCTGAACTGTGAGTATGAGAGTCTGGACCTTCTGGCAAACGATGCGGTTCCGGAGGATTGCAGTGTGCTGATCATCAACGGACCGGCGACAGACCTTTCCTCGGATGATGCAGACAAAATTCTGTACTACCTGCAGCGCGGCGGGGATTTGATTGCGACCACGAACTTCCAGCAGGCGGATGACATGACCAACTGGAATCGTGTGTTGAACTATTACGGCGTGAGCGTTTCCAAGGGGGTGGTGCTCGAGAACAATCAGGGCTTCTACTATCGCTCCGAGACCTATCTGCTGCCGGATGTGGCGACGGCTTCGGAGACGTCCTCTGTGACGAGCGGCAACGGCTATGTGTTCCTGGCGTATGCACAGGCTCTGCAGGATTCCGGCGAGGATGAGAACGTTACGAAAACGACGCTCCTGACTACATCGGAAAAGGCATACATACACAGCGATGTGACGACCTCAACCGAGGATTTCTCCAAACAGGATGACGATACGACCGGCCAGTATGTGCTGGGTCTGAAGTCTGTGGTGTCCGCAGAGGATGAAGACAGCGAGGACAGCACGTCTTCCGAGAGCAGTGAGAGCACGACAGCGGAAGAACCGGATGAGGAAACATCGGATTCGAGTACTGAAGAGACGTCATCTGACGAATCTTCAGATGAGAATGCTGATGGAGAAAGCTCCGATGTCGGGTCGAGTGCGGAAGACAGCGACAGCAGCAATACGAAGACGGAGTCCACAGGGTACATCTTCAGTTCCGTGCTGACCTTCTCGGATGGCGCCGATCAGATGGTATCCGGTTCGAACTCGTCTCTGTTCTCGAGCCTTGTAAGTGCCTGCATTGATGAGGAAGGCAATACCAGCGCCATTTCGGTTCCGGTGAAGAGCGTGAGCTCCACGAGCCTTACGGTGCCGACGATGACGGCGATTGTGGTCTGCATGATCTGCATTGTGCTGATCCCGATTCTGCTCCTGGTCGCAGGCTTTGTAACATGGTTTATCCGCAGGAGAAGATAATAAGCGGCTGATTTTATTTGTGGTAGTGCCTGTGCGAGCAGGCATGGTAGTTTGAAACCACCAGGTGGCGCTGAATAAATACGGAATCCTGGGAGATCAGATAGGAGCAGAATACATGAAGAAACAGCGAATACAGATG
>CAYLUU010000144.1:0-4553 GCA_964386925.1 uncultured Sarcina sp.
GCGTCGCTGGGATTATCCCTTCACGAATGCGAGGGTCTTGGCTGCGATGCCGGCGCCGTCCAGTCCGTACTTGGCAATCAGCTCTCCGGCTTTTCCGGACTCGCCGAAGCGATCTTCAATGCCAATGCGGCACATCTTCGTAGGAAGTTTCTCGGAGAGAACCTCTGCAACAGCTCCGCCGAGGCCGCCGATGATGCTGTGCTCTTCTGCCGTAACGACCTTTCCGGTCTTGCCGGCCGATGCCAGCAGGAGTTCCTCGTCAATGGGTTTGATGGTGCAGATGTTGATGACCTCTGCGTCAATGCCTTCGCCCTTCAGGATTTCTGCTGCATCCAGAGCACCTGCCACGCAGATACCGGTTGCCACGATGGTAACGTCCTTGCCTTCCTTCAGGAGTTTGCCCTTGCCGATCTCGAATTTATAATCCGGATCGTTGAAGACCGGAACCGCAAAACGGCCAAAGCGCATGTAAACCGGTCCGACATAATCTGCAGCCGCTCTTACGCAGGCTCTTGCCTCGATATCATCGGAGGGGCTCATGACTACCATTCCCGGAATGGTGCGCATGAGTGCGATGTCCTCGTTGCACTGGTGGCTGGCACCGTCTTCGCCGACGCTGATTCCGGCATGGGTGGCTCCGATTTTTACATTCAGGTGCGGATAGCCGATGGAGTTTCTCACCTGCTCATAGGCACGTCCTGCAGCGAACATCGCGAAGGTGGATGCAAAGGGAACCTTGCCTGTCGTAGCAAGTCCTGCTGCGATGGTCATCATGTTGCCCTCTGCGATTCCGCAGTCAAAGAAGCGATCCGGATATGCCTTGGAGAAATAGGAGGTCTTGGTAGCACCCTTCAGGTCAGCGTCCAGAACAACAACATTGGGATGGTCTGCGCCCAGCTCCTCCAGCGCACGCCCGTAGCTCTCACGAGTTGCGATCTTCTTAACGTCTGCCATTACTCTGCCTCCTTTTCCAGCTCTGCGCCAATTGCATCAAGGTCTTCCATTGCCTTTGCGTACTGCTCATCATTCGGAGCAACGCCGTGCCAGGAAGCCTGGTTCTCCATGTAGGATACGCCCTTGCCCTTTACCGTCTTCGCAATAATGGCAGTCGGCATTCCCTTGGTTGCCCGAGCCTCTGCAAAGGCTGCGCGGATCTCGTCGAAGTTGTGTCCGTCGATGGTGATCACGTGGAAGTTGAATGCCTCGAACTTCTTGTCAATCGGATACGGGTTGTTGACATCTGCGATGTCGCCGTCGATCTGCAGGTTGTTGTTGTCAATGATGACACAGAGGTTATCCAGCTTCTTAGCTCCGGCGAACATTGCCGCCTCCCATACCTGGCCTTCCTCGGTCTCACCATCGCCCAGCAGTGTGTAAACACGGTAATCTTTCTGATCTGCCTTGCCGGCCAGTGCCATGCCGACTGCTGCAGAGATTCCCTGTCCCAGAGATCCGGAGGACATATCGATGCCCGGCAGATAGTGCATGCTCGGATGTCCCTGGAGCCTGCTGCCCAGCTTACGGAAGGTCTTCAGCTCTTCTACCGGAAAATATCCTCTGTGCGCCATTGCCGAATACATGCCGGGGCAGGTGTGGCCCTTGGACAATACGAAACGATCACGGTCAGGATTGCCGATCATCTCCGGTCCGGCATTCATCTCTTCAAAATAGAGATAGGTGTACAGATCCGCTGCGGAAAGAGATCCGCCCGGGTGTCCTGCCTGTGCGGAATACACCGCTGTCACGATGCCCTTGCGGATTTCGTTGGCAGTCTTCTTCAGCTCCAGATTTTTCAACTTATTATCCTCCTTGTCTTTGCTATACTTCCTCCGGTCGGGCACCCCTTCATCAGCCCGGCCGATTAAGCGCTTATCCGTATCGGTTCTCCGTCCTTCGTAAATGTATCCGCTCGAAGCTCAAATAGGAAAGCATTCCCTGGTTCGGAACCATTGGACGGTTCGCTTTTATTTGCCCTGTCCGTAATAGGCGTTGGCGCCGTGTTTGCGATAGTAATGCTTGTCCTGCAGAACCTGCGGAGCCGGTGCAACCTTCGGATTGATCAGCTCGGTCCGATATGCCATCTTGGCCACCTCTTCCAGAACAACAGCGCTATGCACAGCATCCACCGGATCCTTGCCCCAGGCAAACGGGCCATGATTGGTGCAAAGGCACGCCGGAACAGCCTCATAGTCTTTGCCCTGACGAGCGAACTCGTCCACGATCAGAACACCTGTGTTCTTCTCATAGGCTTCGTCAATCTCTTCCTTCGTCAGTGTCCGAAGGCACGGAACCTCGCCGTAGTAGTAATCTGCATGAGTCGTGCCGTAGCAGGGAATGCTGCGCCCTGCCTGTGCCCAGCTCGTTGCATACGAGGAGTGGGTGTGTACCACGCCGCCGATGTTCTCCCAATGCTTGTACAGATAGGCATGCGTCGGTGTATCCGAGGACGGGTTCATTCTGCCTTCCACCTTATTGCCGTCGAAATCTACTACAACCATATCTTCCGGCTTCAGCTCCTCATAGGGAACACCGCTCGGCTTGATAACGAAAACGCCGTCCTTACGGCTGACTCCGGATACATTTCCCCAGGTGAAGGTTACGAGGTTATACTGCGGCAGCAGCATGTTGGCTTCGTATACCTTTTGCTTCAATTCTTCCAGCATATTCTCTCCTCTCTAGCGGTTTGCCTTCATTCTCAACTGTCGACCTCAGCGGCCGGCAGGCATCCCTGCCCTGAACATCTCTGCCAGAACTCATCGCTGTCAGATAGATAAACGCGCATTATAACTTCAAAGGCTCTGCACCGCCTGTGCCTCAATCGGCAGGCCCTTCTCATAGCGAGCCAAATATTCGTCAAAGCCAGCCACATCCGCCGGATCCGGCTGAATGGTCTCTCCCTCTGCCGACGCGAATACGTTCTTGTTCAGCCAGGCATCCAGCTCCAGCCCCTCGCTGCGTACGCCATAGGCCGCCAGAAGCGCAATGCCCCACGCGCCGCCTTCGCCTGCTGTCGTCATGCAGGTTACCGGTGTGTTCAGTGCTGCTGCCAGAATGCTCTGACCAACACCTTTGGTCTTGAACAGGCCGCCGTGACCCCTCATGTTATCAACCTTCACGCCTTCCTTTTTCAGCAGGAGGTCCATGCCGGACTTCAGAACCGACAGGGATGCGTACAGGTGAACGCGCATGAAGTTCGCCAGATTGAAGTTCGAATTCGGAGTACGTGCGAACAGCGGACGTCCCTCGTCCATCTTCGTAATCGGCTCACCGGAGTAATAGTTATAATCCAGCAGACCGCCGCAGTCCTTATCTCCCTCCAGTGCCTTGTTGTAGAGTACGGAGAAGAGCTTGTTCTTGTCTGCCTCGAAGCCCATTGCCGCGCAGAATTCATCGAAAATATTCACCCAGGCATTCAGGTCCGACGTGCAGTTGTTGCAGTGTGCCATTGCCACCAGATCGCCCGAGGGTGTTGTTACAAGGTCAATTTCCGGATATACATTCTGAAGATCCTTCTCCAGAACGATCATGCCAAAGCAGGACGTGCCCGCCGATACGTTTCCGGTTCTCTTCGCAACCGCATTCGTTGCCACCATACCGGTTCCTGCATCACCTTCCGGAGGGCACAGCGGAATGCCTGCCGCCAGATCTCCTGCAGGATCCAGGAGCTTTGCACCCTTCTCGGTCAGAGTTCCTGCTGCCTCACCGGCCTTCAGGTTGCGGGGGAATACCTCCGGCAGCTTCCATGCATAGCCCTTGTCTGCCACCAGTGCGTTGAATTTCTCCACCATCTCAGCATCATAGTCCTTCGTCTGCATGTTGATGGGGAACATTCCGGAGCCGTCACCGACGCCGATAACCTTCTCACCGGTCAGCTGCCAATGTACGTATGCCGCCAGAGTGGCCACGAAATGAATGTCCTTCACATGCTCCTCGCCGTTCAGGATTGCCTGATACAGGTGAGAAATGCTCCAGCGCTGCGGAATGTTGTAATGGAACAGCTCGGTCAGCTTCTCTGCTGCCTCGCCCGTAATGGTGTTCCGCCAGGTGCGGAACGGTACGAGAAGCTCATCCTTCTCATTGAAGGCCAGATAGCCGTGCATCATGGCACTGATGCCGATGGCTGCCAGCTGATGGAGGGTTACGCCGTATTTAGCCTCCACATCCTTCTTCAAATCTGCGTAGCAGCCCTGCAGGCCGCCCCAGATGTCCTCCAGAGAATAGGTCCACACGCCGTTCTCCAGGCGGTTCTCCCACTCCCAGGCTCCTTCCGCTACCGGAATGTTGTCCGTTGTAATCAGCTCTGCCTTGATTCGGGTGGAGCCGAACTCAATTCCGACAACTGCCTTGCCTTCCTCGATCTCCTGTCTGATTTTCGTCTGATCCATGATGATTCCCCTTTGCATTTGTGCCACGCAGATTGACCTGTGTGTTTTGTTCTTTTTAGCCGTCGGAGACAGGCGCGAAGTCGCGCTGCCCGAACGAATTCATTCTACCATATTCCAGGCATTGCAAACCATTCAGCTCGCGCGGACAAAGCGGCGATTCTTGCTATC
>CAYLUU010000145.1:0-4433 GCA_964386925.1 uncultured Sarcina sp.
ATTGGCCAGCGGACCGAGTTCGCCCAGAGTGGAAGCCTGCTCCATGGTCTGGATATAGTTGTCGCCGAGCGCATAGGACTCTTCCGGAGAGAGCCCGCCCTCGATGGCAGCACGGACAACGAGAGAGGTGAAGACGATGACGGAGGTCTTGCTCTGGCGAAGGGCGTCGTCGCTGTGCACGGGAACACCGCTGCTAAGGCCACTGCTGGTGGAAAGCGCCTGCTGGTAATTCAGATCGCCGGTGCGGACCATCTGGAGAAGTGCCTGTTCGGCCATCCAGATGCGATGGCGATCGCGGCCTGTGGTGGAAGCTCTGGTTTCGATCTGCAGCCTTGCATCGCTGTTGATGTCACTCTGGAGAAGGTGTTCGCCGGTAAGGCAGTAATGGAGCATGAGCGTATAGCGGTCCATGATGGTATTCTGCATGACCGGGATGCCCCTTAGCACCTCATAAAGGTGATGCGTCCAGGCAACGCTGGTATCCAGATTCTGGTAGCAGGCAAGACCGTTTCGGATGCCCTGCATGGATACGTCCTGGTAAAAAACAGGACCGATCACCCAGATTCGGAGAAGCTGATCTTCGCGATATTCGTAGGCAGAAGCCCAGAGGACGCCGAGTGCCGTGCCGAGAATAAGAGGACGCCGGTAGTGCCGGGAATAGGCGAGCATCCCCTCGCGGCAGCCAAAGAGGTCAAAGGCACTGGCAAGAAAGGTTTCATCGGGACAGTTGCTGCCAAGAAGATTCCCGTCTGCATCGTAGCACCAGGTATAAACGGAGCTGCCGCACTGCAGCAGCTCCGCGAGAAGCTTCATATTGTGGTTGGTGTCCATAGTCAGTCCAAACCTTCAGCATCGGCAACAGGCTTGAGGCCTTGAAGGAGGCGTTTTCATCAGAATCGGTTGCCGCGCAATCATTGTACGGAATAGGAGCGTGAAATGTCACAAGTCTGATTCATTCCGCGGCATATTCGCCCAGCACCGCAAGGCTCTCCTTCGGGGAGCGTTCCATGGTGGTGCGGTCTACCGAGATAAGACCAAAGCGCATTGCATAGCCCTTCTGCCACTCGAAGTTATCCATGAGACTCCAGTGAAGATATCCCTTGACCGGGAGACCGTCTGCGATGCAATTCTGGACACCATTCAGTGCCTCGTGAATGAAGGCGACGCGGCGTGTGTCATCGGCCGTGGCGATGCCGTTCTCAGTGACGAGAAGGTTGCCTTTGAAATCCTCGGCAACCTTGCGGATTACGTGCTCGAGTGCCTGCGGATAGAACTCATAGTCCATCTGTGTTAGCTCGGAACCCTCCGGAGCCGCAAGCTGCCCCTGCGGTCCATAGAGGGAGCGGGTGTAGTTCTGTACGCCGAGGAAATCGTCATCCTTGATATAGGGAAGATAGTGCCGGAATTCCTCATCCCAGGCTTTTTCGACGAAGGATTCACCGCCTGGAAGTGCCTGCAGATCATGAAGAGAGAGTGTGATGCCGACCTTAACGTCAGGGCAGATGGCCTTGATGGCATCTCTTGCAGCCTCATGAGCACGGAAAACGAGGAGGTCTCCCTTGGGGGTTCTCTCGCTGACGAAGATCTGCGGCTGTGGAGTACCGAATACCTCAGCATTCTCGGCAGCAGCGTATTTCATATTCTCCATCATTTTCTGGAAGTTCATGCCGACCTGCACGGTACCCTCGGCCTTCTTGCCTGTGGCAGCTGCGGAACCGGCAGAGTCAGAGGATGCTCCGGCGGAAGCGCTTCCTGCGGGAGTGCCGGCTCCGGCGGTATCCGCAGCAGCCGCCTGCGCGGCCTTGGCGGCACGCTCTGCCATGAGGCGGAAACGCTGAGAGATCGCAGCCAGCTGCAGTCCCATGTTGGCTTCGTTGATGGTGCAGACATAGTGCAGCTCACTGCCCAGCTGTTTCATAACATAGGTGGCATAGCGAGTGAAATAGGTGATGACATCCTCAGATTCCCAGCCGCCCTTGCAGATGAGCCATTTGGGACTGGTGAAATGAAGAAGCGTCACAACAGGCTCGATGCCGCGCGCCTTGCAGGCGGCAATGACCTTGCGGTAATGTTCAATCTCGCTCTCATCGAACTGCCCCTCTTCGGGTTCAATTCTGGCCCACTCAATGGAGAAACGGTAGGCATTGAGGCCGGCCTTCTGCATGAGGTCCAGATCCTCTTCATAACGATGGTAGTGGTCGCAGGCAATCCCACTGGGCTCTACGAAGCTGCTGTGGGGCAGCTGCTCCTGTGCCCAGTAATCGGAATGAATGTTGTCGCCCTCTACCTGATGGGCGGCGGTGGAAGCGCCAACGAAAAAGCCTTTCTCGAATTTCTGCATGTTTTCCCTCCTTATTACAGTAAATGTATGCGTCAGCTGCGGGAGTGTCTGATTCACGTTAAATCGCTGAGTATCGAGCATGTGCACAATAAAAAGAAATTTCTGATTGAAAAGATACCATTTATTCACAAAGGATGTGAGACAAAAAATCGTGTAATGAGATGAAAAATGACTTTTAATTTTAAAACATAAGCAATTTTTACCTTGGATTCGGAATTATTCGCTCACGGGATGGACATTCTGCTGATTAAACTGACAGAAAAGGCAACATGAAAGGAAAAAGAAGGGGAATCCAATGGAAAAGTATCAAAATCCGACCTTGCCTGCAAAGGAACGTGCGGAGGATTTGCTGGGGAAGCTGAGTCTTGAGGAAAAAATGGCACAGACTGTCTGCATCTATCCGATGGGTGTCATCATGCACCGGGACAGCAGCGAAATGTATCGTTCGGACTGCCATTACGGTATGGGCAGCGTGTCCTGCATGGAGATGCGGGATCTGACAGATGCAGAGGCCGCTGCGAATTATCAGCGCAGGATGCAGGAAATGATAATAGAAGAGAGCCCACATCATATTCCGGCCATTTTTCACATGGAAGGTGTATGCGGGGGAATGATTGCGGGCAACACCAGTATGCCTTCCAATATTGGACGAGGTGCCGGTTGGGATCCGGAACTTGAAGAGAAGATTGGAGAGGTGGTGTCCAGACAGGAAAAATGCTTTGGGATTTCTTCGATTCTGGCGCCGGTTCTGGACATCAGCCGCGATGCGCGCCTGGGACGCCAGGCGGAAAGCTATGGTGAGGATCCGTCGCTCGCGGCGGCCCTTGGTACGGCGTTTACCAAAGGAATTCAGGCGGGAGAACGAAGTGACGGACTTCGGGCAGAAGCGGTTGCAAAGCATTTTGCTGGGTTTCATAACTCGCAGGCCGGAATTCACGGAGCGGACAGCCAGACTCCGCTAAGGCTTCTGGAGGAGATTTACTGCAAGCCGTTTCAGGCAGCCATTACAGGGGGCGGACTTCGCGGCGTAATGCCGTGCTACTGTACGATCGACGGGGAAGCGGCATCTGCATCGCACTACCTGCTGACGGAACTTCTGCGTAATCGGATGGGCTTTGACGGCCTGGTGGTTTCAGACTATACCGCCATACGAAATGAATACACCGTGCAGGGATTATATGAAAGTCTTGCAGATGCAGGACTTCATTCTATGGAAGCCGGAATGGACATGGAGTGGCCGAAAAAGGAAGCTTACAACGATGAACTAAAGGCGTGGTTTGCAGATGGGACGGCGGACATTGAAATTTTGAATGCAGTCGTCCGCAGAATTCTCACAGCAAAGTTCAGGATGGGACTCTTCGAACATCCTTATGCGCTGCCGGAAGAAGTACGGGCAGTGGAATTTTCACATTCGGAAGATAAAGAAATCAGCAAGCGTGCGGCACAGCAGTCTTTTGTTCTACTGAAAAATAACGGCATCCTTCCCATTTCCAGAACCACCCGAAGGATTGCAGTGGTCGGACCGCACGCTGACCGGGCAAGATACCTGTTCGGCGGATATACGCACATCAGCATGAAGGAATCCGTGTGTGCGATGGCGTGCTCCATCGCCGGAATCGATGAGAACGGCGGCTATATCACAAAGGATTATGCCAAATATCCAGGAACGCAGGTGCAGGTAGATGACGATCCGATTTTCGAGCAGCTAACCGAAGCCATCAAACCGGGCTGCCTGTCCCTTCTGGAAGCACTGCGTCAGGAACTGCAGGACTGTGAGATTACCTATACGCGCGGGTATCCGATTGCCGGCGATGATGAGAGCGACTATGCGGAGGCTCTGGATGCCATTCGGAAGGCGGATCTGTGCATCCTGACACTTGGCGGCAGGTACAGCTCCAGTTCCGTTTCAACGATGGGAGAGGGTGTTGACAGCACGGATATCAATCTTCCGATTTGTCAGGAACACTTCATGCAGAAGGCAGCAGAGACTGGCGTTCCACTTGTTGGAATTCATTTTGATGGAAGGCCTGTCTCCTCCGATGCGGCGGATCGGTATCTGGACGCTTTGGCAGAGGCCTGGGCTCCAGCAGAG
>CAYLUU010000146.1:0-4402 GCA_964386925.1 uncultured Sarcina sp.
TGCTTCGCAGCGCAAATCCGGCGAGGGAAACGCTTTAATCAGCGTTTCCCTAACTTGATGCCACAATTTTAAGATGCAGAAAAAAAGACCGACCCCAAAAGGATCGGCCTTTTTCTCGTTATCGTTAAATCGAAGGTGCTATTTCTTAATCTTCGTCAGCTTTGCATTCATGCTGCTGATGAATTTCTTGGAGAACTCTTCGTCTCCGCCCATGTTGTTAGCCATGGATTCAGGCGACATTGCCTTCATCATATCCCACATGCCGACGCCGGGCTTGACATCAAAGTTGGTTGCCAGCTTAATGGCGTGGGAAACAACAGCGAAGGCCTCTTCGTTTTCAGCCAGAGTCTCCAGAGTATCCTTAATGCTGTAATAGCCTTCCGGGAATTCCATCGGAGCTTCCAGATCCAGGCTTCCCATCTGCTTGAACCAGTTGGCAACACCCTCCTGACGGGCATTGAATTCGGGAAGTGTGTAGCAGGACGGTTCCTGATCTACCTTTTCCAGAGTGATGCTGTCCTTTACAGGGCCTGCAACGGCCAGAACAGTATTAAAGCCCTCAGCGAGAGCAACGTTGAAGCGGAAGACGCGGTGTGCGGCCTGCGTTCCAACCTCTTTACCGTTGAGATACAACGTCACTTCCTCCTGATTGGAGTAAACCTTGATCTCTGTGGTTTCACCGGCACGCTGCGCATAACGGCGGCCTGCCACATGAATCATGGGCTCGGTGCACCAATATGCCTGATAGAGATAGAAGCTGTCCTTTCTCGTCTTGCGATCGATGGTCACGAGACCCTTATTGTTGCGTCCCTTTACGCCGCCCTCATTTCTGGCTGCACAGCCAAAGTCGAACATATTCCAGACGTGGCTGGACCAGATCCACGGACGATCCTCAAAGGCCTGTGCCATGTACTCGTGGTATTTTGCCTGATATTCCTCTGTATAATCCTTGCACTGCGGCGTGCTGCTGTGCCAGTTGATGATTCCTTCGCAGCCATATTCGGAGATGCCAAGGCAGATATCCGGATTTTCTTCGTGGAACTTGTCCATCCAGGGACCATTGTCCTCGATCTTGCCGCCGTACCAGCCGAAGTAATGGTTGTAGCTCTCTACATCCGTGATGCGGTGCATCGGTCCGGTGGTAGGAGTGTTGGACACATGTGCAATGGTAGTCAGGCGAGTAGGGTCCAGATCCTTTACAACCTTCTCCAGCATGTGGTGACGCTCTACCAGCTCTTCGCTGATGCCGCCGATGAGAATCTCATTGGACAGACCCCAGAACATGATGGAAGGGTGGTTGTAGTTCTGGACGATGAGCTCGGTGATCTCGTGACGGGTATGCTCATAGGCATCATCTCCAGGCTTGAAAACGCTGATAAAGGGAATTTCTGCCCATACGGCAAAGCCCAGCTCGTCGCAGGCATCATAGAAATCCTGACTATGCTGATAATGTGCCAGGCGGATTGTGTTGGCTCCAAGCTCCTTGATGATTTCTGCATCCTCGTAATGATCCTCTGCAGTCAGAGCGTTGCCCTTGTACAGGCGATCCTGATGACGGGACACACCGCGAAGAGGAGTGGGAACGCCGTTGATGACGAATCCTCCGTCAGGGGTCACGCTAAAGCTCCGTACACCGGCATTCACGGCAATTTCATCATAGGTCTCGTTGCGGCGCTGCAGGCGGGCTGTTACGGTGTAGAGATAAGGGGAGTCCATGCTCCAGGACTCTGCGTCCGGAACGTAAATGGTAACTGCTGTATTGTCAGCAGGACGCGTTGCACCAGCAACCTCGCAGTCGTAGGCATCGGTAATGACGTACTGTACGGTGAAATTCTCGTCCGGATTGGTGACGAAAGCCTTGATTTCAAAAGTAGCTCCGCCGTCCTCAGAGGGCTTCGGGGTAACCATGATGCCGGGGCCGCCGTAATAGTCGAGATCAAAATGAGCTTCGGGTACGCTGATCAGATTTACACCGCGGTACAGTCCGCCGTAGAAGGTAAAGTCAGCGGATGCGGGGTACATGGAAGGCGTATCCTCATTGCTTACCTCAATGACGAGCTCATTCTCGCCCTCGTGGCACAGATCAGTAACGTCTGCACGGAAGCAGGAATAGCCGCCTTCATGAGTGGTTGCTACCTGTCCGTTGACCTTAACGGTTGCAGCAAGTCCGGCTGCAGGGATTTCGATATAGGTGCGGCCGCCGGCAAGCGGCTGTTTGGGAGCGGTGAAAGAGCGACTGTAAACAGCAGTAGTACGCAGATAGCTGCCGTTGCCATCCATACCGTCTACCGCATTCCAGGTATGGGGGAGCGTAACCTGCTCGTTCGGACGCTCGCCCTTCGGGAAGGACAGAGTCCAGTTGTCATTCAGAGAAATGATGTTTCTCATAACGAATCTCCTTTCAAATCCAATGATTCTAACACCTTTGCATTGTACAATGAAAAAGTGTATGGAGGAGTAGAACTTTTTTGGAAGAAAAAGGAAAATTTTTGTAAAATCAAACCATCCAACAAAAAAACGCACTCCCTGCCACATGGGGGAGTGCGTTTTACGTGTACATATGAAACGTGGATAAAAATGTCATACCCACGCCGGGATATGGAGCCAACACGTTGCTGCACATCGAAAACCGAAGGCAACATGCGGCTGAAATCTGCACGTCCTCAGACGAGGCCGCGGACCAGGATGATCAGAATCAGGATCGGCAGAATGAACTGGAAATATGGCTTTAGCTTTGGCGACAGCTTGAGCCCCTTTCCTGTGTTAGCCTCTTCCAGGTAGTGGTCAAAGCCCCAGCCGAACTTTGTGACGCAGAAGAGCAGGAATACCAGGGAACCAAGGGGCAGCAGGAGATTGCTGACGAGGAAATCCTCACTGTCCAGAACATCCCGGCTGCCGATGATCGTCAGATTGCTCCAGATATTGTATCCGAGTACGCAAGGGATACTGCCGATCAAAATAATCGGGAAGTTGACCAGCACAGACTTTTTACGCTCCCAGCCGAAGTTATCGATGGCGGCGGCAATGATGTTTTCGAATACTGCAGTAACGGTGGAGAAGCTGGCAAAGGTCATGAAAATAAAGAAGAGCGTTCCCCAAAGTCTACCGCCCGGCATATTCAGGAATACCTGCGGCAGGGTGACGAAGATCAGAGAAGGCCCCTGTCCTGGGCTGACGTTATAGGAGAAGCAGGCCGGGAAGATGATGAGACCGGACATGAGAGCAACAAAGGTATCCAGCACACAAATCCGAATGGACTCTCCGGCCAGCGTGTTCTCACGTGACATGTAGCTGCCGAAAATTTCAATGGCTGCAATGCCGAGACTTAAGGTGAAAAATGCCTGATTCATGGCAGCAACGATAACGTTTCCGATACCGATTTCCAGAGCTGCTGAGAGGTTGGGCATCAGATAGAAGCGAACGCCCTCGGCGGCGCCGGAGAGGAACAGGCTATGGATGGCCAGAATAATGATCAGAACGAGAAGGCAAGCCATCATGACCTTAGTGACCTTTTCAAGGCTCTTCTGCACACCACCGGCACAGACAACAAAGCCGGCGACAACGGTGATAGCCATATAGATCAGCATTTCGCCAGGATTGCTCAGCATCGCAGAGAAAACGTTTCCAACATCATCGCTGCTCATTCCTGCGAAGGAACCTGCAGCAAACTTAACAGCATAATCCAGCATCCAGCCGGATACCGTGGTGTAATAGAGCATCAGCATAATGCAGCCGAAAATGCAGAACCACCCATGAATGTGCCACTTACTGCCCTTGGGCTCCAGCGCTTTGTAACCCTGCACGGCGCTGGATTTGCTGGCACGCCCGACAGCCAGCTCCATGGTCATGACGGGAATTCCCATCAGAACCAGGAAGAGCAGATAGAACAAAACAAAAATAGCCCCGCCATTCTGACCGGCCACATATGGGAATTTCCATACATTGCCGATACCGATGGCACAGCCTGCACTGACCAGGATGAAGCCCAGCCTTGAACCGAATTGATCACGTTCCTTCATAATAATACAAATCCCCTTCCTCACATTTGTCATCTGTATGTATTAGGATCGTCATGCGCGCGGAATAATACGCCGCTGAAAAAGCGAATGAGCCATACAGATGCTTATATAATGATAAGCCAATGCGTATTATATAGGATGCAGGAGGGACCTGCACTCACACACGCCAACGCGCCAAAGCGACGGATTGACGATGAAAGGTGTGAAATGCAAATAGAAATTGGGTAAAATTTCTGTTTGACAGAGAACATCTGGTTTGATAATATAACCCTTGCGTTCGGCAAAAACGCAAAGGGATCTTACAGAGCGATTTGAAGAGATTTGATACGGAGAGGTATCGAAGCGGTCATAACGAGGCGGTCTTGAAAACCGTTTGTCCGAAA
>CAYLUU010000147.1:0-4381 GCA_964386925.1 uncultured Sarcina sp.
TTAGAGCAGCCGGCTCATAACCGGCCTGTCCTGGGTTCGAGTCCCGGAGGGTCCATGAATATGAAACGCCTGCACACAATACATGTGTGCAGGCGTTTCTGTATAGATATAGCCTTTTGAAGAGCCAGAAGACATAGCGGGATTCTGGAGTCTTCATAGACAGCGAATTGCTGTAAAGATACCAAAATCGTTATTACAATGTAGACATTTGGTGCTGTCAGCGGAAGGACGGAAGGTTCCACCGATAGTGGATGGCCAGAAAGCGTATGAGGCAGGTGATGATCATGCAGGCAAGAGATGCAATAATGACATCCACTTGCCAGGCGAGAAGTTCACAGTAGACTACAGAACCGATGATGGCGGCCAGTCCGTAAACTCGTTTGCGCATGATGAGTGGCATCTGGCCGGCGAAAACATCACGCAGAATTCCCCCGCCGATGCCGGTCAGTACGCCGACGAAGGAGCAAAGGAACAGGTTATTCATGTATCCATGATCAATGGCAGAGCGACAGCCAACCACAACGAATGCCGCAAGTCCAATGCTGTCTGCAATATTCAGGAGAAGATCACTCCGCTCCGGATTGACTGCCATATCTGTGATGGATGCTATGCGTGTAAGGAAACGATGAGAGGTTGCAGATAGTTTTACTTTTCTGCATTCATCTTCAGAAGACTCCTCAGCAGCAGATTCCGCAGTAACTGATTTGTCATCAGCGAATTCGTTATCGATGGACTCACAGACATTTGCTTCACCGGAAACCGGGAAGCGGAGCCGTATGTATTCCAGGAAGAACATTACAATGGAAGTAATGGCAGCAACCAGAACATAGATCGGCTTAGTGAACATAGCAGGCGGAGTGATTCCCAGGATCAGATCCCGTATCATGCCGCCGCCAACTGCGGTTGCACAGCCCAGAACAACAGCTCCGAAAATATCCATCTTGCGATCCCTGGCGACCATTACGCCGGAGACGGCAAAGGCTACTGTTCCAATCATTTCAAGAAAAAAAACTACGTGAGAAAATTCCATATCAAACGCCTTATTTTGCATCTGTTTAGCACCTTCGATTTCAACATGAATTGGCCGTGCCGTGGACGGATTCATAATTGAAATTGGTGGGGCTTAGCTAAATAGATATCATTTTTTACAAAAGTAAACACGTGTAATTCTACCATCTGTAACGTGATTCTTGCATCCGAAGAACTGCAATATTATATTTAAAGAGTATGTGAAGTATCTATTTGTCACATGGCGATTTCAACGTGAATCGGATGCCTCGCGGAAGGATTCATGCTTGCAATTGGCATGTGGGTTCTAATTTACATAATGCAGATGCATAGGATGAGGGGAATAGAGATGCAGAGAAAATGTGGAGTTTTGATGCCGGTTACATCGCTTCCTTCCAAATACGGAATCGGATGTTTTTCAAAGGAGGCGTATGAGTTTGTAGACTTTCTGGCCAAGGCAGGTCAGTCGTATTGGCAGATCCTTCCGCTCGGACAGACTGGTTATGGGGATTCGCCGTATCAGTCGTTCTCAACATTTGCGGGGAATCCGTATTTTATCGACATTGATGAGCTGATCAAGGCCGGATATCTTACAAAAGAGGATGCAGAGAAGGTCGAATTCGGCGATAACGCGGAATATATTGATTATGAGAAGATTTATTACGGCCGTTTCCCTCTGCTAAAAAAGGCTTATCAGAACAGTCCTTTTGCGCTGGAACTGTCAGAAAAATGGGCAGATGAAGTGTATGATGAGGAGCGCAAGAGCTTCGAAGCGTTCATTGAGGAGAAAGCGGGGTGGCTGCCGGATTACGCTTTGTATTCTGCGATTAAGAATGCAAATGATGGCAAGAGCTATATCGAATGGCCGGATGAGCTGCGTCTGCATAAGCCGGAGGCGCTGGAAACAGCAAAAGCGGAGCTGGCTGACGAAGTCCGGTTTTATGAATTCCAGCAGTATCTGTTCGCAGGCCAGTGGAAGGCACTGAAGAGTTATGCCAACGAAAAGGGCATTCAGATTATTGGAGATATTCCGATCTATGTAGCCTTTGATTCGGCAGATACATGGAGTCATCCTGAGCTGTTCAAATTCGATGAAAAGGGATATCCGACAGTAGTTGCCGGATGCCCGCCGGATGCTTTTTCGGCAACCGGTCAACTGTGGGGCAATCCGATTTATCGGTGGGATTATCACAGACAGAGCGGCTATGCATGGTGGATTTCACGTATGGCGAACTGTTTTGACATGTACGACGTGATCCGCATTGATCATTTCCGAGGGTTCGATGAATATTACGCGATTCCGTACGGAGATCCGACGGCAGAGTTCGGTAAATGGGAACAGGGGCCTGGATATGGCCTGTTCGAAGCCATTCAGAATGCACTGGGAGAGAGGCAGGTCATTGCTGAGGATCTTGGCTTTATTACCCCCTCTGTTCGCGAGCTGGTGAATCAGACCGGATTCCCGAATATGAAGGTTTTGCAGTTCGCCTTTGATTCCAGCAACCCTGGTCAGGGCGATTATCTAACGCACAATTATCCGACGAACTGTGTGGTTTACACCGGAACGCATGACAATGAGACCATGCGCGGCTGGTACAATCACGTATCCGAGGCAGACAGAGAGTACGCGGCAGAATACGCCGGAGTAACTTCTGAGGAGACAGCTGCATGGAGCTTTATCCGTCTGGCCTTCCAGTCGGTAGCGGACACCTGTATTATTCCAATGCAGGATTATCTGAACCTGGGAGACGAAGCGCGTATCAACGAACCTTCGACACTGGGTTATAACTGGAAATGGAGAATGCTACCGGGAGCCTATGGCGAGGACCTGGCAAAGCGCATGAAACGACTGGCGCAGATCTTCGGGCGCTTGTGATGCATTAGATTCATTGGCAAATGGTTTTGAATCGTCAGGAATAGTCAAAAGGAACAATCATAAAGAATAAAGAGCACCGGCACAGCCAGTTTGGATGGCTGTGCCGGTGCTCTGTTGTGAGAAGTCAGATTGGAATATTTGGAGTATTCATGACCTTGAATTGCCCGAAACAAGTAAAGGTTGAAGGTCTCAACTTATAGACTTAGGATTCCTTCTCTTCTGAGTAGTGCGAGATCATGAACTCCAGAATGTTAGAGCGCAGGACGATGCCGATGAGAACGCCGGTGTCGTCGACGACAGGGACGAAGTTCTGCTCCTTCAGATATTTGAAGAGCTCCTTGACGTCAGAGTCAGCGCGAACACTGTTGTAGTCGCGTTTGCGGTGCACAGTCATAACCGAGCGTGTTTCACAGGACCGGACATCCTGGTCGGCGCCCTTGCGGAGGGCACGCAGAAGATCGCCCTCGCTGAGCGTGCCAATGTATTTGCCGGTTTTCTCGTTGATCATGGGAATGGAGGAGAATTGGTGGTACTCGATGCGTTCCATGGCCATGCCAATGGTGTCGTCTTCGTAGACGAGATCCAGTTCGGATTTCGGTTTCAGGAAAAATAAAATATTCATTTGTAACCCCGTAAGCATCTGCGATCCCCCAAGACCGCAGATGGATATGTGCAATGCAATTCAGCATCTGTAAATTCGGAATCATACCCGTTATCGTGCCCAGACATGCAGCTGAACGAAAAGAGCCTCTGCCACGGCGTCTGTGTGAGTATGAACTGCACGACCGCTGTATGCTCCATTAGGGAAACGCTGATTAAAGCGTTTCCCTCGCCGGATTTGCGCTGCGAAGCAGCATTTTCCCTTGCAAATCCGTGCGATCCACCGGAGGTTGCTAAGGAAATGCTGATTTAATCGGCGTTTCCTTAGCTGCGTGTGTGCAGTATGTTCGCAGAGAGCTTGTCTGCCTCATCTTTTCCAAGGAAATACTCTACAATGGCAAGTCCGAAGTCAATGGCAGTTCCCATGGATCGGCTGGTGATCAGATTGCCGCTGACTTCAACCGGATTCTGGGTGTGAAGAGCGCCATGCTCCTTTAGAAAGTCATCAGCGCAGGGATTGCAGGTTGCATTCTTGCCATCCAGGAGGCCAAGGTTTGCCAGAATGGAGGGAGCGGCGCAGATGGCGGCAACGGCCTTGCCTTCATTGGCGCGGCCGGCGAAGGAGGTAACAGCCTCCATCAGCTTCGGGCAGGCTGCAAGGTTCGGTGTCCCCGGAATTCCGCCGGGCAGAACCAGCATGTCGTACTCTTCGACATTCAGATCTTCCAATGTAATGGATGTGACAATTCGGATCTCGTGCGAGGATGTAATCTCCAGACGATCGTCCATGACGGATACCAGTGTGCAGGGGATGCCGGCACGGTAGAGCAGATCTGCTACGGTTAAGGCTTCAATTTCCTCACAGCCATCGGCAAGGAAAAGAGCTGCTTTGCGGTC
>CAYLUU010000148.1:0-4234 GCA_964386925.1 uncultured Sarcina sp.
GAACCGCCTTCAGCCCGAACCACGGCTTATGGTAATGGTAGAACGGATCCAGCAGGTACACCGTCAGGGCGCACAGCCCCGCCAGCCCTGCTGCCGTTCCTGCCAGGATTCCAATGAATTTTTTCACTTTCAAATTATTCATGCACGTAACTACTAAGACGGTATCTATTCAGCACCCGCAACGTGAATTCGTCTGCGGAGCGCCCGATTCACGTTGAAATCGTCAGGTGCTGAAGAGATACCTCAGGCGCTAAAACTTAAAGTACAGGTAGGTCGACACTCCCGACATGGAGCACAGGCACAGAATGAGCAGCACGCCGATGAGAAAAGCGTTCCGCCCGTTCAGCTGCATGGTTTGCGACAGCTCCACCGCCGTTCGCTTCTGCGTGAATACCAGTGCTGCGGCAACGATCACGAGCAGCTCTAACAACAGAATCGGATTCGACAGGGACGGAGCCACTGCGGCCACAACCTTGTTGATCACCCAGAACTCCGGCACATCCAGCTTTGCCGCCATGCGGTACAGCCAGCCCGGATACATCGGTACCAGTAATCTTCGGAAGATAGCTCCGCTGTATTCCAGATTCGGCGCACCGAAGAACACCAATGTGAACAGGAACAGAGCGAACACTCCCAGGCGCCGCAGCCCTGTGCGCAGTCTTCTCTTCCCCGCTGCAGGCGCACTTTCCTCTCCCGCAGTCTTCTCTCCATTCTCATTCATCCCGTTCATGGGACGTGCAGATGCCTTCGCATCTGCTGCACATCTTCCAGGCTTGTGCTCTCTTCCTGCCGCAAGGTTCCCGGCCACTACCAGAAGGCCAGACAAAAGCCCCCACACCAGGTAGGTGCCGCCCAGTCCGTGCCAGAATGCTGACAACAGGAACACCACCATAACGTTCAGGCAGGTCCTTATTTTCCCTTTCCTGCTGCCGCCAAGCGGAATGTACACATAGCGGGTGAAAAACCGCGTCAGCGTCATATGCCACCGCTTCCAGAATTCCGGGAAGCTCTCCGCCTGGAACGGTGCATTGAAATTCAGCGGCAGGTCAATTCCCAGCATCGCCGAGATGCCCATCGCCATGTCACAGTATCCGGAGAAATCATAATACAGCTGCAGTGCATAGCAGCACATCGTGAGAATCCCTGCCAGCGTATCCAGATAGTAGGCACTCTGAATGCCGAAATTCGCCGCCCCCGCCAGTACATCCGCGATCAGCAGCTTCTTGCCAAGACCGAGAACGAACAGGACGAGTCCTCTTGCAAAGCCCTCTGCCCGAAAATGTCTCTTCTCCGGCGTCCGCAGCTGCGATGCAATCTCCTCATAACAGGTGATAGGACCTTCAATGATTTTCGGAAAATAAGTGATATACAGAAGATATCGACGAAAGCCGTCTCGTGGCAGCTCCCTTCGATAGCTGTCGATCAAATAAGAAAGCTGACTGAAGGTATAGAACGAGAATCCTACCGGCAGCCCGATTGCCAGAAAGCTTTCCATCGCTCCAGAAACGCCTAAAGTCCCGGCCGTCACCTGTTCCGACAGCGCCGGACTCACATATTTAAACAGACACAGAAAAGCCAGATTTACCAGAATTCCAACAGTCAGCAGGACCTTCCTGCCGCCCTCAGCTTCCTGTGCTTTCCGGTTAAGTGCCCATCCCATTCCGTAATTGAACAGCGCACTCGCCGCCAGGATCACCAGATACCAGACGCCGAAGCTCCCATAGAACCACAGACTCATGGCGATCAGGAACCAATCGGCCAGAATCATGCTCCGCCGGTTCAGAAGATACCAGCCGGCAATCGCAATCGGGAGAAATATGCAGATGAATTGAAAAGAATTAAATACCATGCTCGAAATCGTCTATTCGTCCGATCCATTTCGAATCAGAGCCTTCCCGGATTGTTCATACATAGGTCTGTGCAGCCAGTACATCTAACTGGTCCTTGCAAAGATGTACTAATTTTAAAACGCCTGGTGACGGACCACCGCATATTCATCGCCGTTCACCCAATAAGGACAGCGCTGATGAGGATGCCCGCCGGCCTCCGCCTGGAGCATTCGCCCGTAGTCATCCTCATCCACATCCGCCACGCAATAATACGTCTGGTCGTCCTCATCCCATTCCAGGTTGTTGCAGGAATCACACTCTGACATTTTCACTCCTTCGGTTCTGTTTAGCACCTGCCAATAGACATCTTTTAGATCTTGAACCGATACCCGACACCCCAGATTGTCTCGATGTACTGGGGATTGGAGGTATCATACTCTACCTTCTCGCGAATCTTCTTAATGTGTACAGTCACCGTAGCAATGTCCCCGACGCTGTCCATGTTCCAGACCTTGCGGAACAGTTCCTCCTTTGTGAATACATGGTTCGGATTCTCTGCCAGGAAGGTCAGCAGATCGAATTCCTTTGTCGTAAATTGCTTCTCCACGCCGTCGATCCACACACGGCGAGCAGTCTTGTCAATCTTCAGGCCGCGGATCTCAATGACGGTATTCTCCGGCTTTGCCACGCCAACCAGACGCTCATACTGTGCCAGATGTGCCTTCACTCTGGCCACCAGCTCACTGGGACTGAAAGGCTTCGTCATGTAGTCATCCGCTCCAAGGCCGAGTCCGCGGATTTTATCAATATCGTCCTTTTTAGCCGATACCATCAGGATCGGCACATTTTTCTGCTCGCGAATCTTCTTGCAGATTTCAAAGCCGTCCATTCCCGGCAGCATCAGGTCCAGAATAATGATGTCGAAATCCTCCGACAATGCCGCCTTCAGTCCGGTATCCCCCCGGTTCTCCACAGATACCTCGAACTCCGACAACTCCAGATAATCCTTCTCCAGATCTGCAATTGCCTCTTCATCTTCAATAATCAATACTCTGCTCATCTCATTTCCTTTCTTCTGATACCGCAGGCCATAACGCTCACACCGTCTCATTGACCGGCTGGCTCTCCCGATATTTGCGAAATACCAGATGCATACAGGTTCCCACATGCTCCTTGGCCGTGGCCCAGATGTATCCGCCGTGGTCCTCCACGATCTTCTTCACAATGGACAGACCGATACCGCTGCCTCCCGTCGCAGAATTGCGCGACGCATCCGCCCGGTAGAACCGATCGAAAATATTCGGCAAGTCCCTTGCCGCAATTCCCCGGCCATTGTCCTCGATCTCAATTCGGACGCTGTCCTGCTCGTCCAGAAGTCGAATATCGATTCTGCCGTGCTGCTTGTCCATGTATTTCACACTGTTGCTGATGATGTTGTTCACAACCCTTTTAAACTGCTCGGGATCCGCGATCATTTCCGTGTCCCGCGGCAGGAGGTTGGAATAATTCAGTTCAATTCCCTTTGACTCCAGCTCCATTCCGATCTCTTCCACACAGTCGCCGAAATAATCCGACAGATTGATTCTCCGGAAGTTATACGGAATCTTATCATTATCAATTTTGGAATACAGCGTCAGCTCATTGATCAGCTTCACCATATCTCCCACCTTGTTGTAGATGGTGCGGAGGTACTTCTCCTGTTTTTCCGGCGTATTGGCAACACCGTCCAGCAGACCTTCCACGTATCCCTTGATGGAAGTGATCGGTGTCTTCAAGTCATGCGAAATATTACTGATCAGCTCCCGGTCGTGCTTGTCATTCTCGATTTTCTGCTCCGCGGACTCCTTCAGCCGCAGCCGCATGTCTTCATATCCCTGGTACAGCTCTCCGATCTCGCCTTGCTGATCGGTTCCCAGGATGTAGTCCAGATTTCCGTCCCGAATCTGGCTCATGGCTGTCTTCAGCTGGTTGATCGGATCCAGAATACTGGACTTGATCCAGCTGGTAAGGAGAATTGCCGTAACGATCAGAATCACTACGATCATACTCCCAAGCGTCATGATGATATCCTTTGGAATCATCGCGATATCTTCCGGCATCATCCTTCGAATCACCTGAAATGCAGCCGTTGTCAGCAGCGCCGGCAGAATAATTACAATAGAAAATGCGATGATCAGCTTTCTGCGAAAGGACATACTCCGCGCCTCCTGCCAAACAGTTCACCTGTACCTCGATCCGGTAACGGTCAATGTCAAACTCTTTCCATTATACCAGCTTCTCTCTGCGCATATCCACGCTGATGTTGTATTTTGCCAGGTCGTCATCCCACTGCCGGCGACTGTTAAAACTACCATGCCCGCTCGTGCAGGCACCACGCCAAATAAAATCAGATGTAACTATTCAGA
>CAYLUU010000149.1:0-4141 GCA_964386925.1 uncultured Sarcina sp.
CTCCTTTCTTCAACAACTATCGTCCTCAGTTCTATTTCAGAACAACTGACGTTACCGGTGTTATCTCCCTTCCGGAAGGAACTGAGATGTGCATGCCTGGCGATCACGTTGAGATGACCATCGAGCTGATCCACCCGGTAGCAATGGAAGAGGGACTTACCTTCGCTATTCGTGAGGGTGGCCGTACCGTTGGATCTGGCCGTGTAGTTTCTATCGTAGAGTAATATACGGTTATAACGACGAATCAGTCGCGCATAGCGCGTGAGAACAGCTGTTGCAAGCTTGCTTGCAGCAGCTGTTTTTTTATGTACTAATAGTTTCCGGATTATTTGTTTCACATGTCGATTCTAGCGGGAATTGACTTCTTACAAACAGATTTATGTGATCCCAGGTGATACAATGGGGACATGGAAACGATGAAATCTACAAGAATTGAATGGATCGATATTTCTAAGGGAATTGCAATGTTCCTGATTGTCAGCGGTCATTGCGCAGATAAGGGCGGATCTGATAGCATTTTGCTTCATTTCTCTATGTTCGGCGGAGTTGCATTGTTTTTCCTGCTGTCCGGTATGACATTTTGCTGGAAGGATGAAGGGATACTTGGGTTTGACGAACGTCCAGCAGCGGAATTTTTCGGCAAACTGGCGCGGGGGCTGATCTTTCCGTATTTTATCTGGTCTTTTATCAGTATTCTATTATTTACTTTTCTTGGACAGACTGCATCAAGTACATTGGGTACAGGAGAAGTACGATCAGAGTTTTGCTCAAATTTGCTGGGAATGCTGTATGGCAATACAGCATCGGGATACATGAGATGGAATCGTCCGCTGTGGTTCCTAACCTGTCTTGTCATGGTAGAAATTTTTATGTATGGTCTGCTGCGACTACTCACAGCATTCTACAGGCAGCAACGAATTTCTGCTCGGGGGCTGCATATCCTGTATTGCATTCCGATTGCTCTGTCGATATGCTGGTTGATTTGGGGAAATATACGAGGGATACAGCTGTGTCTGCCCTGGGAGTTTGAAACGGCGACTTGCGTACTATCTTTTTTTGAAATTGGACGGCTTCTAAGAATTTTCGGAAGGAAGGTGCCGGGCGAAAGGGAAGGATTGCCTGCATGGTTATCCGGCTTACTGAGTTTTGGATGTTTGATTTTGCTCTGGATTTTACTGCTGAATGTGGAGGAAGCGGATTTTCGCGCGGATATTTTCTCCAATCCATGGGGGATTTTGCCGTGTGCAGCGCTAGGGATGATGGGTGTAGCCTGCCTTGCGAAGTCGGTAGAAGGTTGCCTTCGTATAGGTAGGGTGTTTAGAAATTTGCTTGTGTATATTGGCGAGCGAACTCTTGCTATTCTTGTAATGCATAAGTTTGTGATTACCGGATGCAAGGTTATCATTAGCCGTTTTACGGCAAACTCATTGAAAATGCCGTGTGAACAAGGCTATATTCTATTGGCTATTGCGGTCATTGAGGACTTTCTGATGGCGGCAGCAACGATTGCTCTTTGTCTTGTTTTGGAAAGCCTTTTGTCGTTGTATTGCCCTCAGCTATTCGGAAAACATCGAAAGGAAAAAAGATTACACTAAATCATAAGGAAAATATGATGATTTTCATCTTTTGCAGACGGATGAATTCCGATATAATCTCTGTAAGCACGAGCTGAAATGCAGGTGTTAGATAAGTGCAATGATTTATAGACCATTAATGAGAATACTATGACGGAAACTATGGATATGATATCGGTCAGAATGCTGGGATCTTTTTCGATTACCAGAAATGATGAAGAGATTGTTCTGGGGCGAAATGCTACAGCCAAATTTGTGCAGCTCCTGCAGCTCGTGTGGCTGCGAGGAGAACGCGGAATTTCCAAACAGCAGATTGTACATTCTCTGTATGAGGGAGATGAGCTGTCCAATCCGAACAATAGCTTTAATAACCTGTTGTTCCAGATGAGAAAGCAGATGGTTGCGGCTGGTCTTCCTAAGAAAGACTATATTTCGAAGATTGGTAAAGTGTATGTTCCGGACGCCAGTATACCGGTACAGGTGGATGTTCAGGTTTTTCGGGACGCCATGGAAGAGGCACGGACGGAGAATGTTTCTGAGGATGCAAAGCGAGAAGCCTATCAAAGAGCTTTTGATGTCTATAGAGGCGAGCTTCTTCCGGAATGCTCCAATATGACATGGGTCATTACGGAGGCAGTGAAGCTTCGGGAGGATTTTGCTGAGGCAACTCGATATCTGGGAGAACTGGCAAAGCAAGAGAAGGATTATGATGTGATGTTCCGTATTTATGAGAAGGCGGCACGCATCTATCCGGATAATGACTGGCAGGCCGATCAGATTGAGGCATTGATCTGCAAGGAAGATTATAAAGAAGCTTTTCAGTTGTATGATAAAACGGTTCACCGGTACTCTGAAGAGATGGGACTTCCTCCTTCAGAAAAGATGCTGGAGAACTATAAGAGAATGTCTCAGAAGATCACTTCTCCGACAGGACGCATTCATGAAATTCAGTCCTCTCTGCAGGAGGATCCGGAAAGCGGCGCATATTATTGCAGCTATCCGAGCTTTATTGATACCTATCACATTCTGGAACGCAATATGGATCGTACGGGATATTCTGTCTTCCTGTTGCTGTGCACATTGGTTGATTATGCCGGAAAGCCAATTCAGAACCGAGAAAAGCTGGAAGCAAGATCAGCGACACTGCGGGAGTGCATTGGACGAAGCTTACGCAGAGGCGATATCTTTACAAAGTACAGTTCTTCTCAGTATCTGGTTTTGCTGGTTGGCAGCAATCGGGAAGGCTGTGAGGTAGTTTCTCGCCGCATCAGTGCGAATCTGAAAGAAAAGGAAGCCAACCGTGCGGAAGTACGGTACAGCAATGTTTCTCTGGCGGAGCTTTCTAGGATGATGCCTGAGGGGTAAGGTGACATCAGTATGGAAAAGACAACGAAGGGAATATATGCGCCGAATCTGATTGCAATCTGCGTTGATGGCCGAATTGGAAACGATTATTTCGGGAAAATATACAATCAGTACCAGGAAGAACCTATGGCGTTTACCGGAATGCTGGAGGCTATCAAGAAAATCGAGAGCTTTCTGGATGCTATGGATTTTCCGCAGCGTTCAATGGTTCCGCGCACATTTGATAAAAAGGAAATAACAGCGGACGGTTATGGAAAACGTCCTAAGAGAGGTGAGATCATGGATAACTTAGAGAGTAAGAATGGTGAAGAAGGAACGTTTATCGTACAGATCAAGTATCGTCAGAATGCTACCTGGCAGGGACAGGTTGTCTGGGCAGAACAGAACAAGAAAGTCTACTTCCGTAGTGCACTGGAGCTGCTCCGGCTGATTGATGGCGCCATGAATGCGGGAGAGGGCAGCATTGATGATGACGTTACAGCAGAACCATTAAAACAGGCCGGAGCGGCAGAGTAGCAAAAGCTACTCCGCTGTCCAACGACCGGATGCGCCGCAGGGAAGAATGAGCCCATTTCCGGAAACGGGTAGACCAACCTCATCGGCTTCGACATGCCCGCCGAATTTTGCGGTAAAGACCGTATTCATCATATAGGAAAGTACTGCAGGCTGAAGACCTGTGGTGTATGAATTTAGAAGCACGAACAAAGGCCGATCGGACATAATCTTCTGACACAGAAGCAGAAAAGGATAAATGCTTTCCTCGATCTTCCAGATCTCTCCCTTTGGTCCACGCCCGTAGGAAGGCGGATCCATAATGATGGCGTCGTAATGGTTGCCGCGCCGTATTTCACGCTCTACGAACTTTGCACAGTCATCTACCAGCCAACGAATGGGAGCTTCACCAAGGTGGGAAAGCTGTGCGTTTTCTTTTGCCCAGGTAACCATCCCTTTGGAGGCGTCAACGTGCGTGACGGCGGCACCTGCAGCAGCGGCAGCGAGAGTTGCTCCGCCGGTATAGGCGAAAAGGTTTAGAACGCGTACCGATTCACCGGATGCGATTCTGGATTCAATGAGAGGGGTGAACCAGTCCCAGTTGGCTGCCTGCTCCGGGAAAAGGCCTGTATGCTTAAAGCTGAAGGGCTTTAACATAAAATTACGCTGTTTTCCGACACCGGTGTAGGAAATCATCCATTCCTCGGGGA
>CAYLUU010000150.1:0-4093 GCA_964386925.1 uncultured Sarcina sp.
TTTAGTGTCTGAAAAGGCAGCGGTCCCGTTCGGGATTCCGCTGCCTGCTATCTGCTCGCCTATAACTTTCCTATAGCCTTCCTATAAAGCGAACGCCTTATAAACGATCCGACGGCGCATCCGAGAATCTTCCTCTCGGGGCATCGCTTTCTCCGGTCGGTCTCTGCCATACCGGCTGCTCATCCGTTTTCTCTTCCGGCTTTTCCTCTGCTGATCCTTCCGTCTGATCCTGCCCGTATGTCGTCTCCGCTCCTGTAGCAGCGTCCTCGCTTTCCGGCTTCTCCTCAGACTTCTGCTCAGGAGTGGCCTCAGCTCCCTTATGAGCTTCCTTGTTCAGCTGCTGCTGGAAACGTTCCTCTGCCGTCTTCGGCTCGCCTTCCGGTTCCGGAATTCCCTTCTCCCTGCGATACAGCTTCATGAACTGCTCACCGGTGATGGTTTCTTCCTGAATCAGATAAGCCGCAATCACATCCATCACGCTCATGTTCTCGGAGATGATCTTCTTGGCCTCCTGATAGCAGGAATCCATGATCTTGCGAACCTCTTCATCCACTGCTGCAGCAGTATTGTCTGCGCAGTTCATGGCGGCGCGGCCGTCCAGATACTGGCTCTCAACGGTTGCGAGTCCCATGAGTCCGAAGCGATCACTCATGCCATACTGCGTAACCATGGCTCTGGCAATCTTCGTTGCCTTTTCGATATCGTTCGATGCGCCGGTGGTAACAGACTGGAACTTGAGTTCCTCTGCCGCACGTCCGCCCAGCAGTCCGACGATCATGTCGTGAAGCTCTTCCTTGGAGTTCAGGTAGTGCTCCTCTTCCGGAACCTGCATGACATATCCCAGTGCGCCCATCGTACGCGGCACGATGGTGATCTTCTGCACCGGCTCAGAATTCTTCTGTACAGCATTGATCAGCGCATGACCAACCTCGTGATAGGAGACAATCTCCCGCTCGTGCTGGTTCATGACGCGGTCTTTCTTTTCCTTACCTACCAGAACCGTCTCCACGGCCTCCAGCAGATCCTTCTGGCTCACGTACTCGCGATGATGCTTGACCGCATTGATGGCTGCCTCATTGATCATATTCGCAAGATCTGATCCAACCGCGCCGCTGGTAGCCAGAGCGATTCCGTTCAGATCGACGGTTTCGTCCATCTTAACGTTCTTGGCATGTACCTTCAGGATCTCTACACGTCCCTTCAGGTCCGGGCGATCCACGATGATCCGGCGATCGAAGCGTCCGGGACGCAGCAGGGCCTTATCCAGAATCTCCGGGCGGTTGGTTGCACCCAGAACCAGAATTCCCTTCGCCGAATCAAAGCCGTCCATCTCGGAGAGCAGCTGGTTCAGAGTCTGTTCACGTTCCTCGTTGCCGCCGCCGTATTTGGAATCGCGGCTCCGACCGATGGCATCGATCTCATCAATGAAGATGATGCAGGGTGCATTCTTGGTTGCTTCCTTGAACAGATCACGCACACGACTTGCACCAACGCCGACATACAACTCAATGAAATCGGAACCCGTCAGAGAGAAAAACGGCACATGTGCCTCTCCTGCCACGGCCTTCGCCAGCAGCGTCTTGCCGGTTCCGGGAGGTCCCACCAGAAGCGCCCCCTTCGGAAGCTTTGCTCCGATCTGTACATACCGCTCCGGATTGTGCAGGAAATCTACTACCTCAACCAGCGACTCCTTTGCTTCGTCTTCGCCGGCCACATCCTTGAACGTAATGCCGGTATCCCGCTGCACATATTCCTTCGCCGTGGACTTGCCGACACCCATTCCCATGAAACCGCCGCCCTGGCCCATCTTGCGCATAACAAACGAGATCAGAATCCAGAACAACAGAATCGGCAGGACATAATTCAGCAGGATCGAAATGATCAGGCTCGAGGAATCCGGCACCGAACTGTCTACAATGACACCTGCCTTCAGCGCACGCTGGGTGATGGTATCATCGTCCTCCGCCTTGCCGGTATAGAACCGGTACGGCGCATCCTCATCGTCTACATGGTTCTGTTTCTGTGCAATGTTGATCTGGCTGTCGCCGAGCTCAATTCTGGCGACCTTTCCGCTCTCGAGCATCTCGATGAATTCTGTATAGGTCAGCTGTGTGGAAGCCGATGCTCCCCGCATCGCATAGCTCATGAAGAGGATCACGCAGAACGCCACGAGAATGAGCATCAGGAGACTCTGCTGATTTCGATTTCCTCCGTTTGAGGAACCGTTTCCGTTGTTCCCGTTTCCGCCCCGATTGCCTCCATTGGAGGAGCCGTTTCCGTCACCGAACGGATCAAAGTGGTGCACGCGCTCTCTCCAGGAACGAAGCCGGGTTTTCATCTGTTGAATTCTAGCTGTCATTCTGTCCCTTTCGTTCTCCTTGCCTTCTTAAATAAAAGTCATACCTGAGTATAATATCCGTTTTTCCGCCGCACAATCGCCCAGTTGTGAAAAAAAACTGAAAAAAGCGTAACTTCCTGCCATTTTCCACACTCCGCTGTGCCATTCCGGCCTGCTCAGTTCCACTTTTCCACAAAGCCTTCTCCCATGGCCTCCGTCACGTCATTGACGATAAAGAATGCCCTTGGATCATAGTTTCGCACAATGTCCTTGATCTCCACGATATCCTTGTTGCTGCAGATGCAGATCAGGACGTTTTTGTGTGCTCCGGAATACATTCCTGTTCCCGAAACGCTGGTAACACCTCTGGACAGATCATACAGGATATCTTTCGCAATTTCTTCCGAGCAGTCCGAAATGATCATTGCGCACTTTGCAGTGCGGCCTCTTGCCAGAATCCAGTCCGTGATCTTCCCCATAATGTACACAGAAATCAGTGCATACAGCGTGTGCTCAATATTGAACACCACCGCACCTAAGATCACAACAATGCCATCCAGAATCTGAATAATCCTGCCTACTCCGTACTGTCGAAAATACCGATGCAGCGAATTCCCCAGCATATCGGTCCCGCCCGAGGTTGCCCTTGCCATCAGCAAAAGCCCCGTTCCCGCGCCAAAGCAAATTCCGCCGTAGATGGATACCAGGAGAAGATTACCGGATGCTAAGTCATACTCCGGAAACACCGCGAGCTCCAACGTAATAATCAGCCAGCTGATTCCCGTACGAATAATGCTCTTAAATCCATCTGTCTTCCATGCAAACAGGAAGATCGGAATATTCACCAGCAGGTTGGACAACCACAAAGGGATCACCATCCTTGTATATTGCCCCGTCAGGAACTTGATGATAATCGCAAGTCCCGATACGCCTCCCGTAACCAGACCTGCCGGATCAAAAAAATACTTGGTCGCACACGTTGTGATCGTGCTTCCAACCAGTATCAGCAGCAGATCCTTCGCATGCAGGCGCATTCTGTCCCTCATTGCTGTTCTCTCCATATGCTGTCTCTCCTATATGATGACATGAATCGAAAGGAATCGCCTTGCTCATCCGCACAGAGGTTTCCCGAATACATAGAAGCCTCGATTCCGTCGATCATAACAGACTACCTATCCAGGCAATTCCACATCGCGGCCTCAACTGCGCTGCGTTCTCCCATCACCGTTCCCTGTACCATCTCCGGCTTTCCGCCGCCTTTTGCACCAAGGCTATCCCGCAGGGCTTTGTTCGGAATGCGCGCATCGGCGCTCCGACTTCCGATTAGATACCTCCAGCCAGCTTCCTCGTTCCCAACGAACACACCTGCATAGCGCCACCCCATCTCACAGAGCCGATTCATCAGCGTCCGCTGCGGCAGATTCGAAAGACTCTCTTCGAACAGGAAAATATCCTTCCCCGTCAGGTTTTCATCCTTCCCAAACTCACTTTCCACCTGATGGAACAGCATCTCCGCATACTGCAGCTCACGTTCTGTGCATGCACTCTTCAATCCCTGAATTTCCTCCAGCAGGCGCCGGATTCCGGCCGCCGCCGTTTCCCTTGGTTCGTTCATCAAGCGGGAGGCCTGCTCCAGCTGCTGCTGATAGGTCTGCATCATCCGAAGGGCGCGATCACCGCAGGCAATGGTCAGCCGGGTCGCATTCCGGTTCTTCTCCGCAGACAGGATTTTAATCATGCCAATCTCACCGGTTC
>CAYLUU010000151.1:0-4057 GCA_964386925.1 uncultured Sarcina sp.
GGTGAACCGCCTGTCCATGGGAGTACAGTCCTTTCGAGATGATGAGCTGCAGCTCCTCGGACGAATTCATACAGCTCGGGAAGCCAGGCAGTGCTATGAGGATGCAAGGGCCGCCGGCTTTACGAACATCAGCCTGGATCTGATGTCGGCTCTTCCTGGGCAGACAATGGAAGCGTGGATGGAATCCCTGCGTCAGGCAGCAGAACTGGAACCGGAGCATCTGTCCGCCTACAGTCTCATTCTGGAAGAGGGAACGATGTTTTCTCAGATGATGGAAAGGGGCGAGCTTCCGCCGCTGCCGGAGGAGGATCTGGACCGCCAGATGTATCACGAAACGAAACGATTCCTGGAGGAGCATGGCTATCATCGGTATGAGATCTCGAACTATGCAAAGGATGGCTATGAGAGCAGGCACAACTCCGGCTACTGGACCGGGCATCCGTATCTGGGCTTTGGCGTTGGGGCGGCTTCGTATCTGGGAGACTGTCGTTGGAATCATGTCCGAAACGTGACAAAATATTGTGAAATCCTGGAACAGCAGGGAGCGGAGAGCTGTGTTGTCCCGGGGAATGGACGATCGATGGAACAGGCAGAGGCGACTTTGGAAGAGGGACCGGTGACAGAGCATACAGCAGGTGTTGGAGCTGCGGACACTGCAATACCGCATGAAGGAGGAGGCAGCGAGTTGTATGAAGAGGTCGAATATCTGACGCGCGAGGATCGGATGGCAGAATGCATGTTCCTTGGTTTGCGCCGGATGCAGGGTGTGCCGGAGGAGCAGTTCCGGCGGCGGTTCGGCTGTTCGATGGAGTCTGTATACGGCAAGGTGATCAGGAGATATGAAGAACTCGGAATGCTGCGGCGGGAAGGCGGATACCTTGCGCTGACAGACCCGGGAATCGATGTCTGCAATGGGATTATGGCGGATTTTCTGCTGTAATTTCAGCTAGATTGGACAGGCAGAAACAGATGTGATAGCATGAAATACCGTGCGTGAAAATGAAAGCACATTGGTATCTATTCAGCACCCGCATCTCGATTTTCCTTTGGAAAAACTTCGATGTGGCTAAACAGATACGAACATTGGAACTGTTACGAGACAAATTGTATGATGTTGAGGGGCAAAATCCTTTTGCCTTGGTAGCATTTCATTAGGGGAGGAAAGAAGTTGAGTAAGTTCATGACCGGAATCAGAACGCTGCTCTTCGCGGCGGCAGCAGCCTTCGTGATTGCACTGACACCGCTGGGCGAGACCGAGGCTCAGGCGGCAACAGCAGCTGTCAGTGGTATTGATGTCAGCTCCTGGCAGGGGAATATTAACTGGAGTGCAGTGGCAGCCAGCGGCGTGAAGTTTGCCATGATCCGCGTGGGCAATACCAAATACGGACTGGATTCCAAATTTACACAGAATGTAATCGGAGCCAATGCAGCAGGAATTCGCGTGGGCGTATACGTTTACTCGTATGCGCTGACGGATGCGGAGGCGGCGGCCGATGCACAGCTTGCGATTTCGGCAATGGCGAATCTGCCGATTTCCTTCCCGGTTGCGATCGACATTGAAGATTCCTCGCAGAAGGCGCTGTCTGCAGCGCAGCTGCAGTCCATTGCCAATACCTTCTGCTCCATGGTCTACGCGGCAGGTTATCAGCCGATGGTATACAGCTATAAGAACTGGTTTACAGAGCGGATGGGTGTGACATCCTGGGATCACTGGGTGGCCAATTACAGCAGTTCCATGGGAATGGCCGGCACCATGTGGCAGTATACATCCAGCGGTCAGGTTTCCGGTATTGCCGGCAACTGTGATATGGATTACGTGCTGAAGGATTACTTCACCACAATTCCTGCGAATGGTCTTTCCACACAGAATGGTGCCACCTACTACTATGTGAACTACCGCAAGCAGTTCGGCATGCAGACGATTAATGGCGTGCAGTACTTCTTCGACGGAACGGGTGCGATGGTGAAGAATCAGACCATCACAGATGCGCAGAACAATATTATCCGCATGTGCAAGGATGGACACGTGGTTGTGATCACGGCAGCAGCACAGGCCCAGGCAGCGCAGCTGAAGGCTGCGTCGGATCAGCAGGCAGCTCTTCTCGTACAGTGCCAGACGGCGCAGGCATCCGCGGAGAAGCAGGCCCAGGCAGCGGCAGCGCAGTATCAGACCCTGCAGGCAGCCTTTGAGCAGGCGGCCGTAACGGCACAGACGGCAGCTGCCAATGCGGCGGCACTTCCGACACAGGAGAATCTGAACATTCAGGCTGTAGCGAACGCACAGCTTGAGCAGGCACAGACGGCAGCAGCGGCAGCGCAGCAGACGGCAACGCAGCTTCAGACTGCGGCAACCGCAGCAGCGCAGCAGACCGTGACACAGACGAAGGCAGCGGCCACAGCAAAGGCAGCCAGCGATGCGGCACAGCTGGCCATTGCAATTCCGAACTAAGGAAACGCTGATTAAATCAGCATTTCCCTAAGGGATTACTTAGTCGCCTAGCAAAGTTCACAAAAATCAAAGGCTAATTTCTAATTGCATAATGGTGTGATCCGATCATACAATGAAGCCCGACAGCAGTTCTGCTGTCGGGCTTTTTTCAACCCCGTTCGGGGAAGCTCTTTTCCATATGACAAGTATATTGCTTTAGTCAGCCATATATATCGGCGTTTTGGTTTTTTCTGTAAAAATCCAGGATAACGGCTGCGTGGAGGCGCGAGCTTGCTCGCGTAAATGCGCGGGCACAGAGCAGCTGATTTTTTATTTTTTCGATGCATCCAAAAGGCTTCGATATGACTGATCGAAGAAGTTGCGGTGGCAGCAGAGAATCAAAAGAAAGGACAGAGAAAGGAAGTCGTATGTTTAGTTGCGTATTATCGGGAGCAGTGCATGGCGTGCAGAGCTATATGCTGCGGATTGAAACAGATATTTCTGATGGACTGCCAACATTTTCGATGGTTGGCTTTGTGTCAGCGCAGGTGCGGGAGGCACAGGAACGCGTTCGGGTTGCATTGAAAAACAGTGGGATCAGCCTGCCGCCAAAGCGGATTACGGTGAACTTTACCCCAGCGGAGATTCCGAAACGGGATCTCATTGCAGATTTGCCGATTGCAGTCGGCTTGTTAGAGGCAATGGAGGTTCTGGATACGGATGCAGCTGACGGTCTTCTAGTGCTGGGGGGACTGTCACTGGACGGTGTTGTAACACCGATTCGCGGCGTACTGCCGATTGTACGGGAGGCGGCAGCAGAGGGAATTCATACCGTTATGCTGCCGCTGCAGAACGTGAAAGAGGCGGCAGCACTTGGGAACGTTCGGACGATCGGGGTATCTACACTGCAGGAAGTAATGCGATATCTGCGCCTTACGGAAGAGGAACGGGAGAACGTGATTGCAGGAGAAGCTGCTGCATTCGAGAATACGGAAAGGGAAGACAGAACGCAAAGAGCAGAGTCGGTGGATTCGACTGGAATGAATTCTGTCATAGTGAATTCGTCGAAAACGGATTCTGAAATGGAAGAATCGAAAATGGCGGACTTTAAGGATATCTGCGGACAAAGCGGTGTGAAGCGAGCACTGGAGATCGCAGCGGCCGGATTTCACAACGTGTTGATGATCGGACCGCCGGGTTCCGGCAAATCCATGATGGCCAAATGTCTTCCGGGAATTCTGCCGCCGCTGACGCGGGAGGAAAGCCTGGAGGTCTCTGCGATTTACAGCATTGCGGGAGAACTTTCGCCGGAGAAGCCGCTGATCCATATGCGGCCCTTCATGGCACCGCATCATTCGATTACGCAGCAGGCATTGGTTGGCGGAGGCGTCTGTCCGAAACCGGGAGTGATCTCGCTGGCACATCGCGGTGTGCTGTTCCTGGATGAGCTGCCGGAATTCGGACGGGAGCATTTGAATCTGCTGCGGCAGCCGCTGGAGGATCAGCACATTGTGATCTCAAGGAACACGGGGAATTATGATTTCCCGACTCGTTTCATGCTGATTGCAGCAGCCAACCCCTGTCCTTGCGGATATTATCCGGATCCGAAATGCAATTGTACGCAGCAGG
>CAYLUU010000152.1:0-4029 GCA_964386925.1 uncultured Sarcina sp.
TTGAGATGAAGCGAAAGGGGAAGGGAAATGCAGAACGAGGAAGAATTTTATATTGTGGATGATGGAATTCGGCTGCACGCCAAGCTGGACAAGCCGGAGACGGCTGCAGAAGGGGATAAGCTGCCGCTGATGCTGCTGTTCCACGGATTTACCGGTCATATGGAGGAGGAGCACATTGTAGCGGCTATGGAGACTGCAGTACAGGAAGGCTTTGCAGTTCTGCGCGTGGAACTATATGGTCATGGCGGCAGTGACGGAGCCTTTGAGGATCACACGCTGTACAAATGGGTGACAAATGGGCTGACTGTCATTGATTATGCGAGACAGCTGGATTTTGTGACGGATCTGTACATTTGCGGGCATTCTCAGGGAGGTCTTCTGACGGTACTGCTGGCAGGCATGTGCCCGGATGCCTTCAAGGCTGTGATCCCGATGTCGCCGGCATTGATGATTCCGGAGGCGGCGCGGGAGGGGACTCTTCTGGGCTTCCCTTTTGATCCGCAGAATATCCCGGAATACCTGGATTGCTGGAATGACAGGAAATTGCGCGGTGATTATGCGCGTGTGGCACAGACGATTCACATTGAGGACGAAATCGATCGTTATCACGGCCCTGTGTGCCTTATTCACGGCGATTCAGACGGTGCGGTGCCTTACGCCTGCTCTGTGGAAGCGAATGAGCGCTATGAGAACAGTCAGCTGAAGACAATCGCCGGCTCCGATCATTGCTATGGCGGCTATATTGAAGAAATGTGCTGCGCGCTTCGTGAGTTTCTGCGCGAGGTGAAGTGAACAACGGCAAGCTGTCAACAAGGTTTGCGGGATAGATACGTGAGTTTAAATTTATGAGATCAATGAGCGAAACATTTCGAGAGGGCTATCGGACATCCCTGCGAACACATTTCCTGTCCTGGACGATGCTGAATGTAGCTGTGGTGAATCTCGTCTTTGCGGCAACGAATGTCATGCTGCGGAATCGGATCCATCGGGCCGGTCTGGTCAACCCGGATATGCTGGATGATCAGTACTGGCAGGCGCAGATGCTGCTGTCTGCCCTGCAGGTACTGGTGATTGCGGTATTTTTCGGCTATTCGTATTGGCTGCTGAAACGCAAATACCGCGGGCTGATTCGGAACGGCGTTGTGGACATCAGCCTGGAGGCGGAGGATGGGGATGCTGCTTTGTCGGGACAGATGATTCTGCAGCTGATGCAGCTGTGGTCTATTATCATGGTAGGAGTGAAGGTGGTGGACGTGATTTTCACGGACATTTACCGCAGATTCATTGCGGATTTGTTCCAGCTCTTTGATCTAGCAGACTCGAAATCCATGGCAATGTTCCGGACGCTGTACAATAATACACATGCATTTAAATATATTGGCATGCTGATTGCGATTTCACTGGGGATTTTTATTACCGGAATCTTTCTGTCTGACCGAATCCTGAAGATTGCAGCGACAGGACTGATGATTCTGTTCATCCTCTCGGCAACCTTGATGCAGATGGGAACATTGACGGTGATGAATCGCAGCGTCGGAATTGTCTGGTCCTCGGCGTTGTTCCAGCTGCTGCAGACGGTGGGACTGCTGGCCTTTTCCTTCTATCTGCGCAAGCGATATCGAGGGATCTGAAGAACGTAAAAGATGTGACAGAATTGCCAAGAAAACCACTCTTTCGCACGAATTGTTTCACGATTTCGCACAAAATTGATAGCAAATTAAAACAAGTGAGTTTATGCTACAGGCAGGGTGATCCGAATGGAGCACCCTGCCTTTTCAACGCAGAAATACGATGCTGATCTGTGTGTGGTTGTTGGAGGCCAATACGAAGCAGGGGAGAAAATGCTCCGGTATGCGAATACTCTGACCAGTAAACAAGCACGAGAGCAGCGGAATAAGCGAATGAAAAGGGATCATGTGAGGAACAGGAAAGGAAGGGGATTACCATGCAGATTTATGTAGATATTCACGCAGGTCACGATGGAAACGGCTCCAAGGAAATGCCGTATCGCCGCATCAGCGAGGCAGCTAAGGCCGCGATGCCGGGAGATGAGGTTCTCGTAGCTCCGGGAACCTATCGGGAGAATGTTGAGCCGATTCATGCAGGTACGGAGGATGCCCGGATTGTGTACCGCAGCACGGAGCCGCTGGGGGCGGAGATCACCGGTGCAGAGGAAGTGAAGAACTGGGAGCATTTCCGCGGCAACACATGGGTGACGAGAATTCCGAACGAGATGTTCTGCGGCTACAATCCGTACACGACCTATGTGTTCGGCGACTGGTATTTTGCAAAAAGAGACAAGCATACCGGCTGCGTTTGGCTGAATGACCAGGCGCTGTACGAGGCAACTTCTCTTGAGGTCTGCGAGGCTGGCGAGGTATATGAGTGCTCCTGGGATCCGGAGGCTTCAAAGCTGAAATGGTTCACTGAGCAGGATGCGGAGAAGAATGAAACGGTAATCTATGCGAACTTCGGCGGCGCAGATCCGACGAAGGAGAATGTAGAGATCACGGTTCGCAGAGAGTGCTTTATGCCGCAGCAGAACGGCATCGGATACATTACGGTCAGCGGCTTCAATATCAACAAGGCAGCAACCACCTGGGCACCGCCGGCAGCTTATCAGGACGGCATGATCGGACCGCATTGGTCCAAGGGATGGATCATTGAGGACTGCGAGATCTGGGGCAGCAAGTGCGCCGGCATTTCCGTCGGAAAATATTGTGACCCCGAGAACGATCATTTCTTCACGGTACATCATGTGAAGAGCCCGACACAGATGGAGCGAGATGCAGTTTGCCGCGGACAGTATCACGGTTGGCTGAAGGAAAATGTCGGAAGCCACATCATTCGCCGGAACAACATCCACAACTGCGAGCAGGGCGGCATCATCGGCCGTATGGGCGGTGTATTCAGCATTATTGAGGACAACCATATCCATCACATCAACAACATGATGGAGCTGGGCGGCGCAGAGATTGCCGGCATCAAGATGCATGCTGCAATTGATGTTATCATGCGCCGGAATCATATCCACAACTGCACGATGGGCATCTGGACAGACTGGGAAGCGCAGGGAACCCGCATCACGCAGAACCTGCTCCATGACAATGAGCGTCCGGAGTTTGCCAAGCAGCTCAAGGGCGGCATGTGCAGCCAGGATATCTTCGTTGAGGTTGGCCACGGACCGACGCTGATTGACAACAACATTCTGCTGTCGGATGCTTCACTTCGTATTGCAACCGAGGGTGTTGCCATGGTTCATAACCTGATCTGCGGCGCACTGACGGTGGTTGGCGGAGGCACCGGCCCTCGCTATACGCCTTACCACATGCCGCACCGCACAGAGGTCATGGGCTTCATGACCATCCTGCACGGCGATGATCGCTTCTACAACAACCTGTTCGTACAGAAGTGGTCTGCAGAGCCGTATCGCATTGAGCGTGACAGCAGAGAGGGTTACGATGAAGACAACCGTGAGGTTGGAACGCATGTATTCGATGAGTATCCTACCTACGAGGAGTGGATCGAACAGTTCGACATGGACGAAGAGGTTCCCAGCATGAGCAAGCTGGAGGCGGCGCATGAGGGACATCTGCCGGTATGGGCGGACGGAAATGCTTATTTTGACGGTGCAAAGGCGTGGAAGAAGGAGAAGTCCAACCTTGTAGATACGACCAATAAGGTTGAGGTGGATGCCGTAGAGAATGCGGACGGCAGCTGGAGCCTGAAGACGAACATCTATGACTTCCTGGGAGATTTCTCCTGCGGAATGGTGGATACGGCGCGCCTGGGCAATGCCTTCGAGCCGAATGAACCCTTCGAGAACCCGGATGGAACACCGATTACGTTTGATTATGACTATCTGGGAAGCCATCGCGGACTGAAGGTAATCCCGGGACCGTTTGCAAGTGCAGAGGATGCCGGAAAGAGAATCTGGTAAGAGGCAGAACGAAGAATTCGATATTGGATAAAATAGAAACAAGGAGAACGGGAGCTGTGTCACACACAGTTCCCGTTCTTGTTATTTTG
>CAYLUU010000153.1:0-4009 GCA_964386925.1 uncultured Sarcina sp.
AACGATGTTTACCCTGATTCGTGAGATGCTGAACGAGAGTACGAATCTGGTGACGCTGGAGGATCCGGTGGAGTACAACATTCCGGGGGCAACGCAGGTACAGATTAACGAAAAGGTTGGCCTGACCTTCGCCAGCGGCCTTCGCGCAATCTTGCGTCAGGACCCGGATATCATCTGCGTAGGAGAGATCCGAGACGGCGAGACTGCGCAGATTGCCATGCGCGCAGCCATCACCGGCCATCTGGTTATTACGACCATCCACACGGAGGATGCCGTGTCGGCCATTGACCGACTGAAGGATATGGGCGTGGAACCGTATCTGATCTCGGCAGGTCTTCGCGGTGTTATTTCGCAGCGCCTTTTGCGGCGCGTATGCCCGAATTGCCGGACGGAATATGTACCGGATGAGAAGCTGCTGGCCGTCAGTCCGATTAAGATGGTGCCGGGGAGACATTTCTATCATGGAAAAGGCTGCGATCAGTGCTTCCATACCGGATACCGCGGACGAATCGGTGCCTTTGAAATCCTGCTCATGAACGATGCGCTGCGCCGGGACATCACATCCAATGCGGACAAGCAGACCTTCCGCGAGACGGCCGAGCGGACCAGCGAATATGTCTCCATGATGGAGAATGCGGAGAAGCTGGTGGATCAGGGAATCACAACCGTTGAGGAAGTAGAGAGAACCATTCTGGTTACGGGGTGAACACGATGCGGATTGAGAGCTTGATTGCAGATGCGGCACAGGGAAGAGCTTCAGATATTCATCTGATCTGCGGCCTTCCGCCGAAGGTTCGTGTGGACGGGCAGCTGGTGAGCCTGTATCCGGAGGTATTGACGGATGCCGATTGCGAAGAACTGGCCAGGGAGCTGGCAGGCAGCAGCTACGAGCAGATCGAGGAGATCGGCGAGTTGGACTTTGCCCGGTCAATTGCGGGAGAACGTATCCGCGTGAATCTGTTCCGGCAGCAGGGACACGTCAGTGCGGCACTTCGTATCCTGAGCAATCACATTCCGGCGCTGGGATCACTGGGGCTTCCGAAGGCAGTGTCTGATTTTGCGAGATATCAGAGAGGCATTGTCCTGGTGACTGGGGAGACCGGTTCCGGTAAATCTACAACGCTGGCCGCTATCCTGAATGAGATCAATCATACGAGAAGCGAGCATATCATTACGCTGGAGGATCCGATCGAGTACATTTACGAACCGGATCAGTGCATTATCAATCAGCGGGAAATCGGGACGGACACGATCAGTTATGCAGATGGTCTTCGGGCAACGCTACGTGAGGATCCGGATATCATCTTAATCGGTGAGATGCGCGATGCAGAGACCATGGATACCGCCATGACGGCAGCAGAAACCGGACATCTCGTGTTCGCGACGCTGCACACGAATTCTGCCGTTGAGAGTGTGGATCGCATTGTGGGAACCTTCCCTGCGGATAAACAGCCGCAGATCCGGATGCAGCTCTCGACAACGATTCAGGCCGTACTCTCCCAGCAGCTCCTACCCCGAAGGGGCGGCGGCCGGGTGGCAGCCTGTGAGTGCATGATCGCGACACCGGCCATTCGGAACCTGATCCGCGAGGGACGGACTCCGCAGATGGCCTCCAGCATGCTGACAGGAGCGGAGCAAGGTTCTGTCACGATGGATAACTGCCTGGTGACGATGGCTATGGATGGAACAATTGCATTTGAGACCGCGCTGGATAATGCACACGATAGAGATTACGTACAGAAGAAGTTACGGTTCTGAATTATGGCTACATTCAAGTATAAAGCACTGACAAAAGAAGGCATGCAGGTGAGCGGTGTCATTCAGGCACCGGATCAATATGCTGCGGCAGAACAGATCCGGGCGGCGGCGCCGGTTATTTTGTCCATTAACAAGGTCAAAGAGAAGGGAAGCTCCTTCCTGACGGCGGATATTGGCGGCAACCGGATTAATCTGAAGAATCTGTCGATCCTGTGCAACCAGATTGCCATTACGCTGAGGGCCGGAGTTCCGATTGCAAAGTGCATGGAGATGATCGCCGATCAGACAGAGGACAAGACGCTGCGGAAGATCTTCATGGAGACGGCAGAGGATGTTGCAGGCGGTGCCGGTCTGGCCGCCAGCCTTCGCAGGAACGGGCCGAAGCTCCCGGCCACTTTTATTGAAACGCTTCGGGCCGGCGAGGAGTCGGGCAACATCGAGCGATCCTTTGCGGAAATGGCGCAATACTATGAGAAGCAGTACAAGACGCAGTCGAAGGTAAAATCCGCGCTGGCGTATCCGATTTTCGTTGTATGCGTGGCCATTGTTGTACTGATTGTGGTGATGGTAATGGTCATTCCTACCCTGTCGGAGACATTTTCCGAGCTGGGCGGTGATCTGCCCGTCATGACGCAGATGCTGATCGATACATCGGAGTTTTTCTCCAAATACTGGATCTTCATGGTGATTGCGATTGTCGCGCTGGTGTTAGCATGGAAGGCCTATGTGAAGACGGAAAACGGCGCAATGACGAGAGGTTATCTGCAGCTGCGTATGCCTGTGCTGGGAAAGATTCATCGTATGACGGGGGCAGCGGAATTCGCGAACACGATGAGTATGCTGCTGAGCTCTGGTCTGAACGTGGACCGCGCCATTGCCATCACAGCGAAGACGCTGACGAATACGGTCCTTCAGAAGGATACGGAAGGGATGATCGCCCGAATTGAAAGCGGTCGGCCCCTGGGAGAGTGCATCCGGGAATGCCGGGAGTACCCCAGAACCCTGCAGGAAATGTGCGCGATGGGCGAGGAAACCGGTGAGCTGGATTCGTCACTAAAGGTCATCGGCGAATTCTACACCAATGAAGCCGATGTCGCTACCAAGGATGCACTGGCAAAGCTCGAACCCACGATGCTCGTTCTGCTGGCTGTCTTCGCCGGCTTCATCGTCATCTCGATCTATCTGCCGATGTTCACGATGTATAACCTAATGTAGCTATGAAAAAAATCTACTACCACCTGCCGGGATTGTTCGAATTCTATGAGCTGTACCGCCGGTTCCTGCCGCTCTGGCGGGAGCACCGGGAATATTTCTATGACTGGTGTGAGATTAGATCCATCTACGGAGCTCCGGCAGGATGCCTTTGGGGCGGCGGCCGCGTGGAGGATGGCAGTCAGGATCCGGAGGATGTGCTGGAACTGCTACAGGAATACGACATTTCAGGCAGACTGACCTTCAGCAACTCGCTGCTGCGAAGAGTAGATTTGGAGGATCACAGGTGTAACGAGCTATGCCGTCTGTTCGAATGCGGTGAACAAGCCAATGGCGTGATCGTTCATTCAGAGCTCTTGCTGGATTATCTGCGGGAGCGCTATCCCGGACTCTATCTGGTTTCCTCAACAACGAAGGTTCTGACGGATTTCCGGGCATTGGAAAAGGAACTGGAACGACCTGAGTTTCGCTATGTGGTGCCGGATTTCCGCCTGAATAAGAGATTCCGGGAGTTGGAAATGTTGCCTTCTGCTACTAAAACGAAGGTGGAATTCCTGTGCAACGAGTGCTGTTCATTCGGCTGCAAGGACAGGAAGGAATGTTACGAGGCAGTGAGCCGACTGAATCTGGGACTGGAAGGACCGGAGCACCGGTGCGGTGCTCCGGGAGCGGAGGAAGGATACCGCTTCTCCAAGGCGATGCAGAATCCGGGATTCATTGGAATTGAGGACATTCAAAGGGATTATCTTCCCAGAGGCTTTACGAACTTCAAGATCGAGGGACGGGGACTTGGCAGTGCACTCATCCTGGAATTCCTGCTCTACTATCTGACCAAGCCGGAGCATCAGCTGCAGGTACGGGAGGAAATTTATCTCGATAATATGCTGGATCTGTTCTGAGATAGCTGTTTAGCACCTGACGATTTCTACGTGAATCGGGCACCCTCCGGTGGATCGCACGGATTTGCAAGGGAAAATGCTGCTTCGCAGCTTTCCTTTTGCTCATGTGGCGTTCTCGCCAAATAAATTTGCAAAAATGG
>CAYLUU010000154.1:0-3953 GCA_964386925.1 uncultured Sarcina sp.
ATTATCCCTTCACGGCTCCGCCGGTAACACCTTCAACGTAGTATTTCTGCAGGCACATGAACAGGATGGTGACCGGGATGGCTACCAGTACGCCGCCTGCGCAGAATCTGGTGAAATACCCCTGATAGTCGTTCGTCCATACCCAGCGGGTCATACCGACTGCTACGTTGTAGCTGCTGTCATGACCAAAGGCCACGTAGGATGCGAAGATGTAGTCGCACCACGGTGCCATAAAGGCCGTCAGTGCGGTGTAGATGACGATTGGCTTGGACAGCGGCAGGATCATCTGATACATGATCTGGAACCGGGTTGCGCCGTCGATTCGGGCTGCCTCATCCAATGCCTTCGGGATGGTGTCAAAATATCCCTTGCATACATAATAGCCCATGCCGCAGCTGGCAACCGATACCAGAATCAATCCGGGAACAGCGCCGGCCTGTGTCAGGCCGAACTGCTTCAGCAGGAAATACATGCAGATCATGGTCAAAAAGCCCGGAAACATACCCAGCACCAGCCAGATTCTCATGAGAAGCGTTCTGCCTGCAAAGCGCATTCTGGACAATGCATAGGAAACGCAGATGACGATCAGCGTCTGCAGGATTGCCACGAAGAAGGCAATGATGATCGTGTTCTTGTACCAGTTCAGGTAGTTCGTCTCACCGGACAAGAGGAACTTGTAGTTGTCCAGAGAGAAGCTCTTCGGGATCACATAGCTGGCGACTCCGCCGTACTCCGTTGCGTAAGAACGGAAGCTCGTCATGACCAGGCCGAAGAACGGGAACAGCCAGATGATACTGATCAGGATCAGCGCAATGTAGGCTGCAATATTGCCGGCCTTTCTCTTGCCGGACATGGATGCTGTCTTGGGCTCCTTCTGCCCATTGATTTCCTTGTTCTTGCTCATTACTGGAAGCCCTCCTCATCCTTGACCGAAGGCAGCATGTTGTAAACCACCAACGAAACAACGGCTGTTACGACGAACACCATGATACCGATGACGGCTGCCATCTTGTAGTTGGTGTCGGTCACGGTCATCTTGTACAGCCAGGTAACCAGAAGGTCCGTATTGCCGGCGTTGCCTGTCAGGCTTGTGGACAGCGGCTTGCCCTGCGTCAGCAGGTAGATTACGTTGAAGTTGTTCAGGTTGCCCGTGAACTGCGTCAGCAGGAACGGTCCGGTTACGAACAGCATGTAGGGCAGCGTGATGTTGAAGAACATCTGCACCGGATTCGCACCATCGATCTTCGCACTCTCGTACAGATCCTCTGGGATGTTCATCAGGAGTCCGGTTGCGATCAGCATCAGATATGGGATGCCGATCCAGATATTTACCAGGATGATCATGACCTTCGCCAGCGTCGGATCCGTCCAGAACGGGATCGGATTCGTGATCCATCCATGACTCATCAGGAAGCCGTTGACAATGCCATCGGTTGCGAACATCTTGGTGATATACAGAAGCGATACAAACTGAGGAACCGCGATGGTCATAACCAGGATGGTTCTCCAGAGCTTTTTGAACTTAATGCCCTTTTTGTTGATGAGCATGGCCACTGCAAGGCCCAGGAAATAATCAATAAAGGTTGCAAAAAATGCCCAAACCAGCGTCCAGGCAAGCACGGTCAGGAAGGTTCCGCCGAAGCCATTGGAACCAAAGCTGAACAGGCTCTTGAAGTTCTCCAGTCCCACCCAGGTGAACAGGTTGGTCGGTGACTGATGTTCCTTGTCATAGTTGGTGAACGCAACGCACACCATGAAGATAATCGGCAGTACCGTGAATACGAAGATTCCCAGTACCGGAAGAGACAGCAGTGTCAGGTGGAAGTTCTCATCCAGAAGAGACCGCAGCGTCTTCTGGTTGGTCGGCAGAGGTCTGCCTTCTTTGATTCTCTGCTCCTCCATCCAGTTCTCGCGAATGTTCATTGCCCACAGAACGATGAGCATCACGATCAATACAATTGTCAGAATACCGAAGAGCAGGATCAGGAAGCTGTTGTCACCATAGACGGTTTTGCGGTGAATCTTCTGTGTCTCCACGGTTCCCAGTGTTGTGATCTTGCTCACGTACTGCCAGCCGAACTGAACCATATACAGGATAAACAGCACTTCCGCAGCCAGATATGCCAGTCCTTTTACAATTTGGCCCCGCAGAATCTGTCCCGCGCCCATGATGAGATAGGAAATTCTGGTTTTCCAATCTCCCTTTGCAAATGCAAGACCGATGATCTTGACATTATTTCCAAAGTTTTCGAGCGCGACCGCGGCAGGACTTTTCAATTCCGTCCCGGTCGACGTTGTTTTGCCCATATCGATATCCCCCTATTCCGAATGAAAGAGCCGGCAAAACTTCTGCCGGCTCTCACTTACAGCCCGTCAGGACTGATCATATACAGTATCTATTCCGCATCTGTACTGCGTGTTTACTCAGCTGAAGCATAGGAGATGCAGGTATCCTGGAAGGACTGCAGAGCTGCCATCAGATCATCATCAGAGCTTGCGCTGGACAGCGTTCCGGAGATGACGTCATCGCCAAGGCCTGTTGCCAGTGTCCAGTAGTCACCAGGGTACTGACCCTGCGGCTTGTCCTCGAGCAGCTGCTCGTTCAGAGCAGACAGAGCCTCGTCAGACTGAACTGCATCAGACTGCTGTGCCTCGAGGTTCGAAGGACCCCAGCCAAGTGCCTCATAACGAGCGAGCTGAACATCGCCGCTGGACAGGTATGCTGCAAGTGCATCGCAGACAGCCAGCTTGTCCTCATCCTCCTGCGGCTTCACACCGAGCAGCTTGTATCCGGAGAAGCCGGACATCTGATAGGTGTTGCCGTCAGATCCGGTAAAGGAAGGAAGCTTTGCGCATGCATAGTTGTCGCCAAGGATTTCCTTTACAGTAGTTGCATCCCAGGTGCCGTCTACGATAGCACCGATGCTGGTTGCAGAGCCTGCGGAAGATCCGTTCACGAATGCACCGGACTCCTGAAGAGCGATCATTTCCTTCAGAGCTACCAGACCTGTATCGGAAGCGTAATCAACGCTTGCGCTGGTGAAGTTGCCCGAATCATCGGTCTCATAGGACAGGTCGCAGCCAACACCGAAGAAGAATGCAGTCTGATACCAGCCGGAGTTGATCTCCATGTAGAAGCTCTTGCCTGCAGCCTTGCAGTCCTCAAGAATCTTATCCAGATCCGTAGGATCGGTCACAACGCTCTTATCATAGTACATGAAGTATCCGTTATCAGAGGTCAGCGGATATGCATACAGAACAGATCCAACGGTTGCTGCATTGACAGCGCCCTCATCATTGTCTGCTGTAACAGCATCTACGTTCTCAGGAGCAACCTCCTCCAGAGCACCGGCAGAAACCAGACGTGCGATCTGATCCTGTGCAAAGCCGTAGATATCAGCGCCTGCCTCAACGTCTGTGATGATGTTGGAAGCGGCATCGCCCTCGCCGACAGCCTCAACGGTAAAGGTAGCGTCTGCTACGCCCGGATTTGCTTCCTTAAAGTTCTCAATCTGCTCCTCGGTGAAGCTCACGGCTGCATCAGCAACCCAAACCTTGATCTCACCGCTGTAGTTCAACTCAACAGCCTCAGCCTCTTCCTCTGTGGAAGCCTCTTCAGCAGCCTCTGTGCTCTCCTCAGCAGCCTCTGTGGTATCTGCGGTTGTATCCGAAGATCCGCTGCTGCCGCAGCCTGCCAGCATTGCAGATGCCAGCACGCCTGCCATCAATACCGAAACAAGTCTTTTTTTCATTTTTCCTCCTGTGCCGCGATTCTCAGCGGCTTTTGTATTTGCCGCTTCTGCGGCAGTGTCCGATCGTTTCCGATCTGTAGGAACCGGCGATTGTCACCCTTGCACATAGAAATTTGCACAATTACCAATTCCCGACGCCTTTCTACTATAGTTCCTGCTATGCTTATTGTCAATCTGAACATTTTATTCTATCTTGTTGTT
>CAYLUU010000155.1:0-3918 GCA_964386925.1 uncultured Sarcina sp.
ACTAGCTCAATCCCAGCATCCTGAACACCAGCATCGCGATGCCCATGCCGACCAGCAGGACACCAACCACCGCCTTTGCTACCAGCGGGCGCATCCGATTCGCGAGCCGCGCCGAGATTCCCGCCGCCACCAGTGTGGTAAACGAGCAGACGATCAGGATCTTCGGGTCCGGGAGGCCCTTCAGCAGGAAATGCAGGGATGATCCGAACAAGGCCGTGAAGGTCATGATGAATACACTGGTTCCGACTGCCATCTTCAGCTCATAGCCCATAACGAGCGTGAGCACCAGGAGCATCATCATTCCGCCGCCGGTTCCCATGAAGCCGCAGATGAAGCCGATCCACAGACCGCACACAATACGCTCGGCCCGCCGCCAGGCGGGAGTGTCCGGGAAGGGCAGCGTCGCTGTTTGCTCCTGATGACGGAAGACCTGCAGGAGCTGCTGTCCGCCCAGGAAAAGGGATCCTGCTATGGAAAGGAATCCCAGCGCTCCGTTCGGTACGAACTGGGCGATCAGACTCCCGATCGCAGTTCCCAGGAGTACCATTCTCAGCAGATCTTTGCCGTTCTTCCAGTCGATGTTGCCGGCCTTATGATAGGTCCAGGCCGACACCGCTGAAGCGAGCACGTCTGAAGCCAGCCCCACGCCGGTCGCCTGATAGGCCGGCACACCAACGATTCCGATGAGAAGCGGTGCAATAAAGGCCGCTGCCGACAATCCGGCAAAACCAGTTCCAACCCCCGCTCCAATTCCTGCAATGATGCAAGTCACCAGTGTCAACAAACTCAATACCAAACTCCCTTCAGGCTCCTTCCGAGGAGCTTTTCTGTCTCCAGAATTTCATTTCGATAATATTGTCCGAGATATTCCTTCGTCGAATCGAGCACCTTGGAATGATCCGTGTCCTCGCAGAAGACATGCCGGATCACCCAGTCATGTACAATGCGGTAGCGGCGATAAGCCACCGGGTGATTCTTCTCTACGTACAGGTATTCCGTCAGCCAGTAGTTAAAGGCCGTGAAAAGGAAGCCCCACATCGCCCAGATCGGTCCTGCCGCACACTGATTTCCCTCGTTACTGCGGATTCCGTAGGGCACCGCCTCGTCATCTCCAATCCCCAGGAATCGATACAGCTTCTCGCACTCTGCCTTCTTGTTCTTTACGAAATCCTCGAAGAGAATGAAATGCATCTGCTCCTTCGGAAAATACTGCGCATACTCCTCTACATGCTCCGTATAGAGGCTCTGGGAGAAAACAAGATATTTGCGGCGGCGCTCCATGATCTTCGCGCGCTTTTTCGGATTCTCCAGAATGTCGTGCACATAGGTATCAAAGGCAGCGGCATGTCCCTTTTGCTTATCCAGAATCATATACCGCATCGGGAAAAATCCTCTGGCGAGGAAATATTTGTACGCCGAATAGCTCCGGGAAATGGGTTCCCGCATCATGAAGATCAGCTTCGTGTCCTTCGCAAAGTCCTTCGCAATCCATGCCGCGCAGCCGTTCTCACCAAGTCCTGCGTTGATCTCGCCGGGCAGCCTCGGATCATTCTCTTCGTATCGGCCAAAATAACGGCTCTCATACCAGTCTGCGCCCTTGCGTTCTCTCCACCAACCCACGCGATAATACATGGGTTCCTTCACATCCTGTGTCAACAGGAGCTCCCGATGGTGCCGCAGCAGCTCATATAAGGTTGTGGTTCCGCATTTCTGAAATCCAATGCCGATGAATCTAGCCCGCATGTGTTGCAGTCTCCCTCTTATGTTGTCTTCTGTTCCTGTCCCCGTGCTACTGTGCCATCAGGCGCTCGCCCAGTGCAGCCAGAATCTGGTCCACCGCTTCATCCACGGTGCAGTTCTCCGTATTCACAGTAATCTCCGGATTCTCCGGCGCCTCATAGGGACTGCTGATCCCGGTAAAGTGACTGATCTCGCCGGCTCTTGCCCGCTGATACAGGCCCTTTACATCTCTCTTCTCGCAGACCTCCAGAGAAGCCGCAACATAGATCTCCACAAAGGAATCGGATCCTATGATCTCACGCGCATTGCGGCGATCCGCCGTATAAGGCGAGATAAAGGAGGTCAGAACGATCAGTCCTGCATCGTTCATCAAACGTCCAACTTCTGCAATCCGGCGGATGTTCTCGATGCGTCCCGCCTGGTCAAAGCCAAGGTCCTTGTTCAGACCGAAGCGAATGTTGTCGCCGTCGAGCAGCATCGTATGACGTCCCATTGCCACCAACCGCTTCTCCAGCTCATTGGCAATGGTGGACTTTCCGGAGCCGGACAAGCCGGTAAACCACAATGTCAGCGGTTTCTGGTTCTTCTGTCTCGCGCGAATATCACGCGTCACATCCAGCTCCTGCCAGCGGATCTCCGAATTACGGGTCAGGATCTCCTGCACCACGCCGCAGCCGGAGGTCATATTCGACACACGGTCAATGAGAATAAAGCCGCCGAGTGCGCGGTTATTCTCGAACAGATCGTAGACAATGTTCTCCGCCGTCAGAATCTCGCAGTAGCCAATCTCATTTTTACAGATTCGCTCTGCCGGAATTCTCTCGCCGGTATTGATGTCCACCTGATAATGAATCTTCTGCAGCGTGCACGGGACCTTCTTCGTTCCCAGCTTCAGCAGATAGTTCTTGCCCGGGATCAACGGACCCTCATCCATCCAGAGAATGGAGGCTGCGAACAGGTTGCCCACCTGGCAGCCGCAGTCACGCTCCATGACGCAGCCTCGGCTGACATCAATCTCGCGGTCCAGTGTAATGTTCACCGGCTGTCCTGTCACGGCCTTCTCCACCGAGTTAAAGCCGACCAGAATCTCCTTCACCTCCGCACTCTCGCCGCTCGGCAGGACGGTCACCTCATCGCCGACCTTCACAGAGCCTGCCTTGATCTCGCCCATGAAGCCGCGGAATGTATGGTTCGGACGACAGATGCGCTGCACCGGAAGGCAGAACCCGGCCTGGGCCGTGGTATTTTCCACCTGAATCTCTTCCAGATAGCTGAGCAGTGTCGGGCCGCTGTACCAGTTGATCTTCTTCGACGGCTCAGTGATGTTGTCACCGCGGGTTGCCGATACCGGAATGATCTGCAGCGAATGCACCGGGAACTCCGCCATCATGGCCTTGATCTCGCGCGTCAGATCTTCAAACCGAGCCCGGTCGTAGCCGATGAGATCCATCTTGTTCACTGCGAAAACAAAGTCGCGGATTCCCATCAGAGAGCAGATCCGGGTGTGTCTCCTCGTCTGGATCAGCACGCCCTTCGCTGCGTCCATCAGAATGACCGCCAGATCAGCAAAAGAGGCGCCCACTGCCATGTTGCGGGTATACTCCTCGTGTCCGGGAGCGTCCGCTACAATGAAGGAGCGCTTCGTTGTTGTAAAATAACGATATGCCACATCGATGGTGATGCCCTGTTCGCGTTCTGCCATCAGGCCATCCAGCAGCAGTGAATAGTCGATGCCGCCGTCTGCACTGCCGGCCTTGGAGTCCAGCTCCAGTGCCTGCTTCTGATCAGCGAACAGGAGCTTGGCATCGTAGAGCATGTGGCCGATCAGGGTTGATTTTCCATCATCTACGCTGCCGCAGGTCAGGAATTTCAGGAGTGTATTCTCTTCGTGTTCGTTCTGTGCCATGCACATTCCTCTCTCGTATCGCGTAACATCATCTAACGCTATACATTACCGCCGCTCGTCCGCCGGCATTGGTTCCTATCGGAAATGTTCAGATCGGAGCGGCTGTACTTCAATTGCTGAATTGTCGCAGATTTGTGCAGCTCTTCCCAAGAAGCACTGGCTTAAAATTTAGGTAACTATTCAGAGCCCATTCGCAAAACGATACTCGAAGATGCCTGATGGCATCTTCTCCTATTCGGAGTGGCTTCGCTCACTCCGTACTGCGGAGAAAC
>CAYLUU010000156.1:0-2002 GCA_964386925.1 uncultured Sarcina sp.
TGGATGTGAGCTGTTTGTGGGCGGCTGAAAAGTGATTATCGTTACTCTAAGGATGTTGTTTACAACAATTTCCCTTGGCCATCGCCTACCGAAGCGCAAAAGGTGAAAATTGAACAGACCGCGCAAGCCATTCTGGATGCCCGAAATCTCTATCCAGATTGCAGTCTGGCCGACCTTTATGACGAGGTGACCATGCCGCCGGAGCTTCGTAAAGCTCACCAAGCTAATGACAAGGCCGTTATGCAAGCTTACGGCTTCTGGGGAAAGCTCAACACCGAAACCGCCTGTGTGGCAGAATTGATGAAGATGTATCAAAAGCTGACGGAAAAGGTTATTGGAAAGGATTATGCGATAAATGAATTTATACAGGCATGTTTTGACGCGGAACTGTATAAAAACAATCCGAATCATCCGCAGGCAGCCTTCCTCTTTGCCGGGCCTCCAGGAGTAGGAAAAACTTTTTTGGCTCAAAATGTGGCTGATCTATTGGGGCGTCCATTCAAAGTATTTGATATGGCTTCCTATTCAATTGAAAAATCAGATCTTGCTTTAATAGGTGTGGAACCGCGCTTTAGGAATGCTGGAGAAGGTACACTTGTTGGATTTGTAGAAGACAATCCGGATGCCATTATTCTTTTTGATGAAATTGAAAAGGCACACCCGGATGTGACAAGGCTGTTCCTGTCGGTTCTTGAGGGTGCAAGATTAGAGAATAAGCTTCTGTTAGCGAATACCGATTTTTCGAATACTATTCTGATATTTACCACAAACGCCGGTAAGGCAATCTATGAAGGCAATAACAAGAATTTGTCTGCAACACCTACTGACGTGATTATAAAGGAATTAAGGAAAGAAAAATCTTCTAATAATGAGCCGCCCAAATTTCCGCCGGAGCTGTGCTCCCGTTTTGCGAGTCAGCACATTGTTATGTTCAACCATATTGGGATTAGCGATATGGTTACACTTGTTGTTAAACATATGGATGAGGCATGTAAGGGCATTGAAGAAAAATTGCATGTCAGCATTGAGTATGATAAACGGATCGCGCTGCTGCTTCTCATGCATTTTGGAAATATAGATGTTCGTGTGGTAACAGGACAAGCCCAGCAGTTTATCAAACGAGAGATTTATGAGCTTTCAAGGCAACTTGTCAGAGTTAAGGACATAAACAAAATACAGAAGATCAGTCTTTCTATAGATGACTCCAGAATTACAGATAAGGCAAAAAAATTCTTTGCTGCAGCAGATTCCGAGGAAGCCCTGGTTGCTGTTGTTTGTGACGATGAAACCAGAAAAAAATTAGAAGATACTCAAACGGAAAGGATTCGATTCCTTTTTATTGAGTCAGAGGAAAAATTGCTTGAATGTGATCCGGATGATGTGACCGTATTTATGGTGGATCCATATTTTGAAATGTGTAAGGTAGATGACAAGATCCTTGGACTGGATGATTATGATTCAGTGGGGCTTAGAATCATTAAAACCTTATTGCAGAAAAACGGTTCTGCTCCGATTTTCATGCTGGAAAGCGGAAGAAGAGTTTCCCAGACGGATAGAAATACTCTGTATATGCGTGGGGTGGAAGATACCATAAGTCTTGATGATTGTAATATTTCAGAAGTTGTGTCAGAAGTAGTCTCTGAGCATATACTGCGGAAAAAGTGTTCTGCCATGCTGAACCGCAGAAAAGTATTTGACTTTGAGTCTCTGCAGGAGATGCCTGATTCTGATGGGGTTGTACACATTAAATTTTATGACATTACAGTAAAGGATTCCGTGAATCCGGAAGATCAGGACCTGCTCGTTAATATCGAGGAACGCCCTGGTGTCAGGTTTGATGATGTAATTGGAGCTGGAAATGCCAAGGCAGAATTAAAGGATTTTGTCAAGTATCTTGAAAATCCAAAAGCATACATGCAGCATGCGTTGGCTGTACCCAAAGGGATCTTATTGTATGGACCTCCGGGAACAGGAAAGACAATGCTTGCAAAAGCTATGGCGG
>CAYLUU010000156.1:2012-3845 GCA_964386925.1 uncultured Sarcina sp.
ATTAGCGCGGCCAAGTTACGAAGTAGTGGAGAGGCTGGTATTGAACGGCTTTTTTATACAGCCAGAAAGTACGCTCCCGCAATCATTTTCCTTGATGAAGTTGATGCGATAGCACGCAAGAGAACAGGCAGCGCATTATCATCAACTTATGATGAGTCCTTACTTAATATGTTGTTGACTCAGATGGACGGATTTGAACAGCATAAGGGTTCACCGGTGTTTGTCATTGCAGCAACTAATTTTAGCGTGGAAGTAAATGATGATCCGATAGGTGGCGGACTGGATCCGGCCTTTATGAGAAGGTTTGGAAATAAGATATTGATTGGACAGCCAAATAAGGCAGAGAGGGAAGCGTTCCTCTCAAGAAGGCTTGTCAGAAATGGTAAGGCTGTACTTCATAATCATGTAACCGGAGAAGGAATCAAAAATATCGCCGAACGTACACCGGGAGAATCTCTGGCAATTCTGGAGAATATTCTGGAGCTCGCCTTTAGAAACGCAGCGAGAAAAGGTCAGCTGCTCGACGATGAGCTTCTTGATGAAGCCATGGAAGAATATTTTTACGGAGAGAAGCACGCCGGGGATGAAGATCAGGCATACCGCACTGCTGTCCATGAAGCTTCTCACGCATATATCTACGCATTGTCTGGTAAGAAGCCTGCATATCTGACGGTGATTTCCAGAGGAGACTTTGGTGGTTATATGCAGCGTGAGAGTGAGGAAAATAAGGCGATAATCTCCAAAGAGGAGTATATCTGGGCAATTCGTACCAGCCTTGCCGGACGTGTGGGTGAAAAGGTTGTCTTTGGAGAGGCGGCTGCTCTTAATACGGGAGTAGGTTCGGATCTTAGACAGGCCAGCGCAATCGCACTCAGCATGCTGACTTCTTATGGAATGTACGAGGATCATCTTTTCAGTATGCCATTAGAACATTTGCTTCAGTCAAATCTCATGCCAGCTTATGTGGAAAAAGCAGAGAAGATTTTGAAACAGCAGGAGAAGGAATGCACGGAATTGATTGAGCATGGAAAAGACAAGATTATTGCGATAGCAAAGGCTTTGATGGACAAGAACCATTTGAATCAGGAAGAGATCGCAGAGCTGCTGGGAGATGGATGAAATGTATATGTAACGTTTCAAACGTATGGATGTCTTTTATGAACATGAAAAAGTCCGTCGACCGATTCGAACCAGGAAAATCAATGGTTTGAGGAGGCTTGGAAAGTCAAAAATTCAATAAAAAAGAGCATATTTTGGATGAAAAGCGTAAAAAAGTCCGTCGACATTCAGATGAAAGATCAGAATTTGAAAACCCTTGTGTTTATAAGGGTGAATGGGGAATGTTATACTGGAGGTCGACGGACTTTTGGGGCAAAAATAGGTTGCTTCTGGGGCAGTTATGGAGTATCATGATATCAAGCAGTTGATTTTACAGCTGTTGTACCTTACCTTATAGGAATTGACACACTTATCTGGCAGCAAATTTACCTCCGCACACGTTGCTTTTAAAATCCGAAATGTTGTACCTTACCTTATAGGAATTGACACTGTTGTAGTTAAACAGATACGCTTTCAAGTGCTTCGTTGTACCTTACCTTATAGGAATTGACACTCCCGTCCGGGTACCGGTTTCTCCATAAGCGATCTCTGCCTCCGGTTGTACCTTACCTTATAGGAATTGACACGTGTATGTCTTCTTTGCGAGCGCACCAGTTTTTTTGATCTTTTCAGCCAGTTTCGTTGTACCTTACCTTATAGGAATTGACACAAAATTCGAATCACTTCCGTGATATACAATCATCTTGTTGTACCTTACCTTATAGGAATTGACAC
>CAYLUU010000157.1:0-3763 GCA_964386925.1 uncultured Sarcina sp.
ATGCAAGCATTACTCGCACATTTTATGCAAATTTGCTTGGCTCTGAATAGTTACAAGTAGATAAGTGAAGCAGCTTCATCTTCGCACCCGAGAATACGAGCAGTCCCTCATCCCGCATCCGGCACAGCTCCCGCGAGAGGGCACTGCGGTCCACGCAGAGGAAATCTGCCAGCTCTGTGCGGTTGTAGGGCAGGTGGTAATAGCCGTCCGCATCCGGGACCAAGGTCTGCAGATAGATCTTGAGACGATCGCGCAGGCGCTTCTGCGCGAGAATCCGAACCTTGGTATTGAAAAATAAGAGCTGCTCCGCCATATTCTGCATTAAATTGGCAGAGACCTGCAGGCGGCAGGGACAGCTCATGGTGCGCTGCGACATCAGGGCACTGAAGTCCAGGAGCAGAACTGTGCAGTTGGTCCCCGCCTGCAGACAAACCGGACTGGTCGTCCAGCCGGTGCCGGCGAGCTCAGAGCCGAACACCTGCCCTTGTGTGAGACGGCAGATGTTCACCTGATTGCCGTTCTCATCATAGAAGAATTCTTCGATCATCCCTTCCAGAAGAATTCCTGTCTTCGCATTCTGTTCTCCGAATTCCACCAGACAAGATCCCTTCGAATAGTTCGCAGCATGGGCGTCCAGACAGGAGAGGACGTCATGATATCGATTCGGCTGAATGCCGTTGAACATTCCACACTTTTTTAAAATTGAATAATATTGCTCCATCTGTATTTGTTTAGCACCGGTGATTTCAACATGAATCGGGCGCTAAACAGACACCTCCATTTCGTTTCTCGTAGGATGCCTCTCTGCCGTTGCCATAACAACAGCAGAGAGGCAATTTTTGTGTTACACTGCACTATGCATCATTAGCCTTTGCTAATACAAATTAATTATAATTACAGAGAGATAGGAAGTCAAAACAGATACATCCATCTGCATAGTAACCAATGATGAAAAGGAGCAGAGGAGCATGACCTCATTAGGAATTGATTTTGGAACATCCACACTGAAGCTGGTTGTGGTAAAGGACAGTGAGCTGCAGGAGAAATGGATGACCGTTCACCATGGGAAATTGATTGACTCGCTGAGTCAAGGCTTGAATTCCCTGCATTTAGGGGAAGAAGAACACTTGTCTGTCTGTGTTACCGGCAGCAATGCGGAGGCTCTTCTGGCGCACTGTCCGGATATCCGGCAGCTGGGAGATATTCCAGCTGCGGTGGAGGGAATTCGCCGGATGGTACCGGAGGCAGGCTCTATGATCGAGATCGGCAGCCAGGGAGCACGCTTCATTACCGGACTGCAGGAGCAGGTGCCGCAGTTCGCCGTGAACGAGCATTGCGCCGGCGGCACGGGATCCTTTTTCGAAGATCAGATGTCGAGACTGGGCTGCCGGCTGGAGGAGTATTCGGATCTGGTGAGTCAGGCGGGCAGCGTTCCGCGGCTGTCGGGGCGCTGCGCCGTGTTCGCGAAGACTGATATCATTCACCGGCAGCAGGAGGGCGTCTCCACACCGGACATTCTCCTCGGGCTGTGCTATGCCATGATCCGCAATTATAAGGCTACAATTGTCCGCCGCCTGCCGGTGTGTAAGCCGGTTGTGTTCTGCGGCGGCGTGACGAAGAATGCCGGCGTCATTCGTGCCATTCGGGAGATCTTCGAGCTGGGAGAAGAGGAGCTGATCATCCCGGAGGATGCCTGCTATGAGGCAGCACTGGGAGCCGCGCAGAAGGCAGAGGAAGCGCAGTGCTCGCAGGAATCGGAGGATGCAAGGACTCCGTTTTATACCTTGCAGGAATCGAAGAATTCCCCCACTCGCCTCTACACCCTGCGTGAATTGAAGAAGGCATTGAACGAGAAGGGAAGAACCTTTCGGATTGCAGGCGAATTGCCGCCCTTGCAGCTGCGGGAGGGAACGAATCTGTCAGAGCCTGCGGCAACCGGCGTGATTCCGGCAGACGGCTGCGCGTTGGGCATCGACATCGGCTCCACGAGTACGGATCTTGTTCTGGTCGGACAGGACGGAACGCTTGTAGACTTCCAGTATCTGCGGACCGCAGGCGACCCGGAGGGTGCTGTCCGAAAGGGACTTGCCAGCATTCGAGAGCGCTTCGGAGACCTCCGTTTCACGGCAGTGGGCGTTACGGGCTCGGGACGTGAACGTGTGGGACGGCGCATCGGCGCCGATGCCGTGCGCGATGAGATTACGGCACAGGCGAAGGGAGCCGCCCGCTGGGTGCCGGAGGTGGATACTGTATTCGAGATTGGCGGACAGGACAGCAAATACATCAGCATCCGAGAGGGTGAAGTGGTCGACTTCCAGATGAACAAGATCTGCGCGGCCGGAACCGGTTCCTTCGTGGAGGAGCAGGCTGCCCGGATGAACATTCCGATCGGTGAGTTCGGCCCGCTGGCCTTGACGGCCAATCACCCGGCCTCTCTGGGTGAGCGCTGCACGGTATTCATCGAGACGGCGATTGCCTCTGCGGCCGCTGAGGGAACGTCGCAGGCGGAGATTGCGGCGGGCCTTTGCCACTCGATCGTGCAGAATTATCTGCATAAGGTGGTGGGTTCGAAGCCGGTGGGACGGCATATCGTTCTGCAGGGCGGCGTCTGCTACAATCCCGGCATCGTGGCGGCATTCCAGTCGGCCTATGGAGATCGTGTGCGGGTGAATCCGTGTTTTTCCATCAGCGGGGCGTATGGAGCAGCGCTCCTCGCCCAGGAAGAGGTCGGAGAGGGGCAAAGCCAGTTCGCCGGCTTCGACAGCCCGGCGCAACAGGAGGATGACCGGCGAAGCGCCAAGATTCAGAAGAACATCGAATTCTACCGGCAGGCCGATCGCCTCCTCCTGGAAGGTTACACCGGGCGGCGCGACCCGGGCAAAAAAACGGTCGGCATCCCATTCGTTCTCATGATTCACAAATTCTTCCCGATGGCGAACGCGTTCTTCACCTCCCTTGGCTTCAATGTGATCCTGACGGATCCGACGAGCGAGGAGACCATTCGCTTGTCCCAGCAGCTATCGCAGGGCGAGACCTGCTATCCGGTGAAGCTGATCTACGGCCATATGCAGCAGCTGATTGATCAGAAGGTGGATTACATCTTCCTCCCGACGATCCACACAATGAAGCACGAGAAGAGCCGCGTGAAGCACAACTACGGCTGCGTGTACATGCAGACGGCGGCGGTCTCGGTGGCAAAGGCGCTGGATATCGAGAGTCATGGCATTCAGCTGCTGAGTCCTGTTTTCGATCTCGATTTCGGACAGGAGGCGATGGCAGGAGCGATGGTCGGCCTTGGCAAAATCCTGGGAATCCCGAAGCCGTTTTGCGCGAAGGCGCTCCTTAGCGGAGCGATGGCAGTCCGCCGCCACACCGCCGCGGTGGAAAAACAGGGCAAAGCCCTGCTGTCGACCCTCCAGCCGAGCGATAAGGTTCTGGTCCTCATTACGCGTAACTATGGAGTGTCGGATCCGATCCTGAACATGGGGATCCCGGAGCTCCTCTTAGAGCGCGGCTATAAGGTGATCACGCTGAGCCACCTCCCGGGGCATGCGCTGGACATTGCAGACGAGTACGACAACCTGTATTATCCCTTCGGCCAGCACATCATCTCCGGGGCAAAGCTGATCGCAAGCCACCCGAATCTGTATGCGGTGTATCTGACGAATCATGGCTGCGGTCCGGATACGATGCTGGCGCACCTGTTCCGGCAGGAGATGGGAGATAAGCCCTACCTGCAGATCGAGGTGGATGAGCATTTCTC
>CAYLUU010000158.1:0-3697 GCA_964386925.1 uncultured Sarcina sp.
CGTCACCAGATTCGTACTCTCGTTCAGCATCTCACGAATCAGGGTAAACATCGTTGAGGACTTACCGGAACCGGTCGGTCCCACGATCATGATAACGCCGCTGGTGTTGGCGAGCAGTCGGTCCACTTTGGCATTGTCCTCAGCGAAGATCATGCCGATTCCCTGACGGGTCAGCATCTTCTCATCCTTGCCCAGGATTCGGATTACAATCTTCTCACCGAAGATCGTCGGCAGCGTGTTCACACGCATGTCCACATCCTTGCCTTTTACCTTCATATTGATTCTGCCGTCCTGCGGGATGCGGCGTTCCACGATGTTCATGTGGGACATGACCTTGATACGGGACACCACGGAATCCTTCAGGTCTGCCGGTATGGTCAGAATCTGATGCAGCCGTCCGTCAATTCTCATCCGGATGTTCATGTCCGAATCCGTCGGCTCGATATGAATATCCGAGCAGTTCTCCACCATTGCACGCTCGATGATCGAGTTCACCAGACGAATGGTCGGTCCCTCCTCGCCGGGGGTCTGCTCACTCTCAATGACCGCATCCTCGCGAATTCCCGCCTCTGCCCGCATGGCCGCCATGGCCTCTGCCGCATTGACATTCTCATACAGGATATTGATCGCATGCTTTACCGCCGCAGTCGTAGCGATCATCGGCACGATATTCTTGCGGCTGGTGTTCCTGGCACGTTCGATCGCCATGAAGTTCAGCGGATCTGACATTGCCAGGAACAGGTTGTCCCGCACCACCTGAATCGGGACAATCTCATATTCCTGCGCCAGAGCCTTCGGAATGTACTGCGACATGGACGGGTCGATGGTTGTTTTCGTCAGATCGATAAAGTCAATGCCGAGCTGATTGCGCAGTGCATCAATCAGCTGCCGCTCCGTAATATACCCATTCTCAATGAGCACGGTTCCGAGTCGCTGCCGCGTCCCCTTCTGCTGTGCCAGTGCCTGATCCAGCTGCTCCTGTGTCAGCACGCCGTCTGTGATCAGTATGTCTCCCAATCGTTTGCTCTTCATGACAGTTCACTCCCTGCTGAACCTTCTTGATGCATCACGTGCCCGATGCTTGCATTAACAAGCCCATTTCTGCAAATTTATTTGGCTAGAACGCCACATGAGCATAAGGAAAGCTGCGCAGCAGCGATTTTGCGAATGGGCTTTGAATAATTGCTGTATTTCAATCAGAAATAGCAACCTGATACCGAACCTTTTCCACATCTGTGATGCTCACACCTTATCATAGCACAAACACCACTCCCATACTGCAAAAAACGCCTCGATGTCAATGATGACATCGAGACGTCTTTCAAATCTGCCACGTGTGCTGTACCCCTTCCTTCAGCTTGGAATACATGATCACCGCATCGCCCTCTCGAATATACGTCTTGCCGTCCGGAATGATCGTGCGATCGCCCCGGCGCAGCATGACGATCAGCTCCAGCCGGGAGATGTCCAGATCCTTAATCTGCCTGCCAACCCAGTCATTTTCCGACTTAATGATGATCTCCTTCAGGTGAATCGAGCCGTCGCCGTGGTAATGCTTGGCACCGATGACCATCGTGTCATTCTCCAGCAGAACGGTATCGCCGTTGGGGACCATCGGTTCCCCGTCGCGAATGATGGTAACGAGAATCACCTGTGGCGGGAACGGAACCTCCTTCACCTTCCTGCCGCACCAGGAGTGCCCCTGCGGGAGCACGGACGAGACGAATTTAAGGTCATGCGTTTCCGAATCCTCCTCCGTCTCCCGGAGCTTTGTATACTGCTCGACGAAGCCGGCGGAAATGATACCGGTTGGGATGGCGACCATGCCGACACCCAGGAAGGTGATGATGATGGCCATGATTTTGCCTGCTGTCGTCACCGGGTAGATGTCGCCGTACCCGACCGTCAGCAGTGTGGAAACCGACCACCAGATTCCGGAGAAGGCGTTGGAGAACTGCTCCGGCTGTGCGTCATGCTCCAGACTGTACATGCACAGCGACGCCGCGATCATGAAGATCAGGATGAGGCACACCGATGAAATCAGCTGATTCATCTTGTCGATGAGGACATTGATGATGACATTAAAGGCATCGTACTGCGCGCTGATCCGGAACAGGCGGAAGATCCGGATTACCCGGAACATCCGAAAGGCCACGGTTCCAGCCGGGAACATCACCGGCAGGTAGTACGGCAGAAAGGTCAGAAGATCCACGATGCCGTAGAACGAGAAGACAAAACATAAGGCAGCCTGCCATCTCTCCTTCCCCGGATAGAGAAAGTCCGCCGTCCACAGCCGCAGGATATACTCAATCGTGAATACGATAATGGTAAATCGCTCGAGATGACTCAGGTACATCGTGTAAGGTGCCGACTCATCGAAGGTATAGAAGATCGTGATGAACAGATTCAGCAGGATCATCGCTACGATGAAAACATCAAACGCGCAGCTGGCAACATCCTTACGTGTGCCGATATCGATGATCTGATAGATTCGCTTTCTGAACTTGTTCAACTCATTCATATCTGAAGTTCTCCCCTATCCTGACCGATTTCGCAAATACCCTTGCTTATATTGCAGAAACGATTCAACACCCGCATCTCGATTTTCCTTCGGAAAACCTCGTTCATGCAAGCACTACTTGAACATCTCACGCAAATTTGCTCTGCCGCACGCAAGCAGCCTTGTCCTACAGCGCGGCCGTCAGGATCATTCCCCAGATGGGCAGCGTGAAAGCGGACAGCGTCGTGGTCAGTACGACACACTTTGCAGCCGTCTCCTCATCGGCATGGTATTTCATGGCAAGGAGCGAGGTTGTGGAGCCGGCCGGCATCGCGGCCAGGAATACCGAAACGCCGGTAACCAATGCATCCAGCTGCAGCAGCCGGCACGGGATATAAACGATGAGCGGAATCAGGATCAGCCGCAGAATCGCGTAGTAAATCTGCTTCGCACTCAGGATGGTCTTCCACTCCACATCATACAGAATGGTTCCGATGTATACCATCGTCATAGCCGTCGTGCAGGAGGACAGAGCAGAGACGGTCTTGTCCAGAAATCCCGGGAGCGGCAGCGACGTAAGCATGAGGAACATGCCGATGTACACTGCAACCATGCAAGGATGCACCAGCACCTTTTTAGTCAGGCCCTTTTTATCCGAGCCTTTTGCAAAATAAGAAACTCCGGCCGTCCACATGACAATTCGCTGCGGAATGAGGTAGACAGACGCGTATAAAAGGCCAAGGTCCCCGAAGACAGCCTGTGTCATAGGATTCCCCATAAATCCTGCATTGGAGCAGACCGTCCCGTACTGGAATACCGGCTTTTCCTCCGCATTCATCATCGGATAACAAGTGTACCCGATGATGGTGCACAGAATCTGAATCAGAATCGAGATCGCGAGAACAATTCCCATGGCACTGCCGATTTCGGCAAGGCTGCCGCTCTGGTTCATGAAAGCCTTGACGATGTTGCAGGGCAGAATGACATAGAGGATCAGGTCCGTCAGGCACTTTCTGCCTTCATCCGTTACGATCCCAATCGCACGAATGACCAATCCGATCACCATGAGGACCAGCATCTCTCCCATCAGTTGCAGCATTTGTGAAATCATATCGATAACCTCAGTGTAGAAAAGTAATATCTATTCAGCATCCCATCTCGATTTTCCTACGGAAAACCTCGATGTGACTGGCCAGA
>CAYLUU010000159.1:0-3574 GCA_964386925.1 uncultured Sarcina sp.
CCGATGGGACCGCTGGAACTCGGCGACTACATTGGTCTGGATATCGTTCTGGCAATCATGGATGTTATCTATCATGAGACCGGTGATTCCAAGTACGCTGCAAGCCCGCTGCTGCGCAAGATGGTTCGCGCTAAGAAGCTCGGCTGCAAGACCGGCGTTGGCTTCTATGATTACAGCAACGGCCAGAAGGTTCCTACTGACAAGATGTAATTAACTATTCAGAGCCAAGCTGCTCCGAATAGGAGAAGATGCCATCAGGCATCTTCGAGTATCGTTTTGCGAATGGGCTCTGAATAGATATGTAATTCTATAAACATAAAGGAGAGTACAACATGGACTTTCAGTTGAGCAAAGAACATGAAATGGCAAGATCCCTCTTCAAGGAGTTTGCTGAGAAGGAAGTAAAGCCTCATGCTATTGAGGTAGATGAGAAGCACGAGTTCCCTCGTGAGACCGTTACCAAGATGCAGAAGCTCGGCTTCATGGGAATCCCGATTCCGAAGGAGTACGGTGGACAGGGCTGCGATCCTCTGACCTACGCTATGTGTGTCGAGGAGCTGGCTAAGGTTTGCGCAACGACTGCAGTTATCGTATCCGCACATACCTCCCTTTGCTGCGATCCGATCCTGACCTATGGTACCGAAGAGCAGAAGCAGAAGTACCTGGTTCCCCTTGCAAAGGGCGAGCTGCTGGGTGCATTCGGCCTGACTGAGCCTGGTGCAGGAACTGATGCACAGGGCGTTCAGACGAAGGCTGTTCTGTCTGAGGATGGCTCTGAGTGGATTCTGAACGGCTCCAAGTGCTTCATCACCAATGGTAAGGAAGCAGACATCTACATCATCATTGCATATACCGACATTGTTGAGGATAAGAAGGGCAGAAAGCAGAAGAAATTCTCTGCATTCATCGTTGAGAAGGGAACTCCTGGCTTTACCTTCGGAACCAAGGAAAACAAGATGGGTATCTGCGGCTCTGCTACGTATGAGCTGATCTTCCAGGATATGCACATTCCGGCTGCAAACCTGCTGGGTGCAAGAGGAAAGGGCTTCCCGATCGCTATGCACACTCTGGACGGCGGCCGTATCGGAATCGCTGCGCAGGCTCTTGGAATTGCAGAGGGCGCTCTGGATCGTACCGTTGCATACGTAAAGGAGAGAAAGCAGTTCGGAAGAGCAATCGGCGCATTCCAGAACACGCAGTTCCAGCTTGCTAACCTGGCAACCGAGACGGAGGCTGCTCAGCTTCTGGTTTACAAGGCTGCAGAGGCCAAGAGAACACAGAGCCGTTACTCCGTAGAAGCTGCAAAGGCTAAGCTGTTCGCTGCTGAGACGGCAATGAACGTTACTACGAAGTGCGTACAGCTCTTCGGCGGCTACGGCTACATCAAGGAGTACGAAGTAGAGCGTATGATGCGTGATGCGAAGATCACGGAGATCTACGAAGGAACTTCTGAAGTACAGCGCATGGTTATTTCCGGAGATCTTCTGAAGTAATTCTGAAGCAATTCTGAATTGATTCGAAGAAATTCGATTCTGACGATAAGGAGAAAAAGAATGAAAGTAGTAGTATGCGTGAAACAGGTTCCCGATACAAAGGGCGGCGTTAAGTTTAAACCCGATGGAACTCTGGACAGAGGTGCTATGCTTGCCATCATGAACCCGGATGACAAGGCTGGCCTTGAGGCTGCTCTTCGCCTGAAGGATCAGTATGGAGCTGAGGTTACGGTTCTGACCATGGGCCTGCCGAAGGCAGATGCTGTTCTGCGTGAGGCATTTGCAATGGGCGCTGACAAGGGCATTCTGGTTACTGATCGCGTTCTCGGCGGTGCAGATACCTGGGCAACTTCCCAGACCATCGCAGGCGCACTGAGAAATCTGGATTATGATCTGATCATCACCGGCCGTCAGGCAATCGATGGTGATACTGCTCAGGTTGGTCCTCAGATCTCCGAGCACCTTCATCTGCCGCTGATCTCCTATGCAGAGGAGCTCTCTGTAGATGAGAACGAGAAGACTGTTACTGTAAAGCGTCAGTATGATGACGGATATCACATTGTAAAGGCTAAGCTTCCTTGCCTGGTTACCTGCCTGGCAGAGCTGAATGAGCCCCGCTACATGACTCCCGGCGGAGTGTTCGACGCATTCCAGAAGGAAGTTACCGTTTGGGGAAGAGCAGATCTGAAGGATGTTGAGGATTCTAACCTTGGTAAGGCTGGCTCCCCGACCGTAATTGCAAAGGCTTCCGATAAGGTAGCAAAGGGCAAGGGCGTAAAGGTTACTCCGGATTCCGCGGAAGAGGCTGCTGACTACATCGTAAACGTGCTGAGCGAGAAGCACGTAATCTAACAGGAGGACAGAACAATGGCATTAGAGGATTACAAAGGAGTATTTATCTTTGCTCAGCAGGTTGATAACAAGATCAGCCCCATTGCTTTGGAGCTTCTGGGCAAGGCAAAGGATCTGGCAGAGGGTCTGGATGAGAAGACCGTTACCGCTGTTCTGATCGGTTCTGATGTGAAGGGACTGACAGATGAGCTGGGCGCTTACGGCGCAGATCGCGTCATCGTAGTAGATGATCCTGAGCTGAAGGATTATCGTACAGAGCCTTATGCACATGCTCTGGCTTCTGTAGTAAATGAGTTCAAGCCGGAGATCCTTCTGGTAGGTGCAACCGCAATCGGCCGTGACCTTGGCCCTCGCGTATCTGCAAGACTGCACACCGGTCTGACCGCAGACTGCACACAGCTGGAGATCGGAGATTTCCCGCTGATCGCACTTCCTGGACAGGAGCAGAGACATCAGCAGCTGCTGATGACCCGTCCTGCATTCGGCGGCAACACTATCGCAACTATCGCTTGCCCGGATTATCGTCCGCAGATGGCAACTGTTCGCCCTGGCGTAATGCAGAAGATCACTCCTGATGCAGCACACAAGGCAGAGGTTGTCGAGTTCAATCCTGGATTCGTTCCGGATAACTGCTACACGGAGATCGTGAAGATCGTGAAAGAGGTTTCCTCTGTAGCTGATATTCAGGCTGCTAAGATTCTGGTATCCGGCGGCCGCGGCGTTGGAAGCGCTGAGAACTTCAAGCTTCTGGAGGATCTGGCAGAGGTTCTGCACGGAACCGTATCCTGCTCTCGTGCAGTTGTTGATTCTGGCTGGGAGCCGAAGGATCTGCAGGTTGGACAGACTGGTAAGACCGTTCGTCCGCAGGTTTATTTTGCAATCGGTATCTCCGGTGCAATCCAGCACGTAGCAGGTATGGAAGAGTCCGGCATCATCATCGCGATCAACAAGGATGAGAATGCTCCGATCTTCGATGTTGCTGATTACGGCATCGTAGGCGATCTGAACAAGGTTGTTCCGCTGCTGACTGAGAAGCTGAAGGCAGCTATCGCAGCAAAGGCTTAAGATCGGTCTATTTAGATAAGTCCAAAATACAAGGGAAGGCAGGCTGTTACCACGGCCTGCCTTCTTTGCTGTCTCTGCCAATATTGGCAAAGTGGTTTGAAACTGCGCGGTTAGGGAAACGCTGATTAAAGCGTTTCCCTCGCCGGATTTGCGCTGCGAAGCAG
>CAYLUU010000160.1:0-3538 GCA_964386925.1 uncultured Sarcina sp.
GTACTTTTTGCCCTCCAATATGTAAAAATAAGCGTTACGTGTGCAGAAACAATAGTTTCGGGATATCCCGGACTGAAAAGGGAGACAATCATAATGAAAAAGATGAAGATCTGGAACCGCGCGCTGGCGCTGGTGCTAAGTGCGGGCATGGCGCTTGCGCCTGCCGCATCCGTGCTGACCTGCTCGATGCCGGTGTATGCAGAAGAAACCACAGATGACCCGGGTAATAATGCAAATAGCAGTGTGAGAACTGTGACGACTGGCACTAAGAACAATGCTGTGCTGATCTATGCGGTGAACGATTCCACGCTGAAAACCGGGCCGGGAACCGATGCGGCCAACCTGGAAGAGACACTTAAGAAAACTGACCAGTTCAAGACTGGAGTGGGTACCATCGAAAATGTGGGGATAACGCAGAACAGCCAAGAGGATGCTCTGACTGGACTCTGGGCGAAAATTGATGCCATTGCAGAGAATTCAACATCGGACTCCCTTACAGTCATCTATTACTCCGGTCACGGCGGAGCAGAAAAGGGCGGAGAGTCTTATCTTGCCCTGCAGGGGAAGAACAATATTAGTGCAGAGGCGCTGAAGACGCACCTGCGTAAGTTCAAAGCAGGAAAAGTACTGGTTATTATCGATGCCTGCCATTCGAGCGGCAACATTATGCTGGCAGATGAGGGAGACGAAGAGGAAAGTACATCCGGCGGTGTCTATAATGGAGAGGCGTTTGCCAGTGCACTGGCCGGAGATACATCCATGGTTTCTGCCGGAGACGGTCAGCAGACGGCGCAGATGTATTTCATTACGGCGGCGAACAGGGCGGAGACCGCGATACAGAGTAATGCGTATGGCGGCATGCTGACAGCGGCTCTTGAGAATGCATTGGGACATGATCGGAAGAATGGCGATTATCATACATATGCTGCAGATACCACAACAAAGTCAGGCGCATCAAGTCGGGGCGTGTATGCCGGAGATGGTCAGATCACGATGAAAGAGCTGGTGGACTACTATCAGCGGATGGTGATCACATCAACACCGGTCCTGTATCCGCAGGATGATGAGACCGTGCTGTTCACCTATGATGAGAGCGCGGGAACGCCGGCCACCTTTACCAGCAGCGTTTACAATGCGTCCGGGGAACAGGGGAACATCCAGGTGGACGAGAACGGAAAGATTACATGCAAGGTACAGGTACAAAATCTTACGAGTAGTCCGCTCAGCATTGTGATCGGTGCAACCAGACTGACGGATACGGAGGTTACAACGAAGACCCTGGAGGAGCAGAAGGGTCTGGATAACAGCCTGGAATATGTACAGCTGGAACCTGCAACCGTTGGAGCCGGGAATAATCCGGTGACCGTGGAGGTAGAACTTACTTGGGAGGCTTTTAAAGAAACAGAAAATGATGCTTCTAATCCGTTCAGTCTGAGAGTGTGGGATGCCTCGAATAAGAACTACAACCTGCTTGAATTTTATACGAGCACAACTGCAGGCAACGGAGACATTGCGACTGATGAGCTGGCCCTGCAGGTTCCGACCCAGCTGGCAACAACGGAAGGCTCTGCCGGGAATAAGAAATTGGTGATTACGAAAACCTCGAGCATTCTGCCGATGGAGATCGTTTATGATGACAGAACCGCGGATAAGTCTTCGAATCCAGCCTGCACGCTGTCACTGTACGCATATGATCTGGGTGAAGAATCGAACTTGCCGAATTGTCTCCACGTGGATAAAGATAATTCGTCATTGCTGAAGAACATAGCGAATCAGAATGTTCTGGACGGCGTGACGAAGAGGACTATTTTCGAGGGAGTACGTCCGTACCGCGCGAGAAAAGCGGAGAACGACGGAGCACTAAGAGATAGTGTCTATACCTATGCAATGAACACATCAGGGTTGACGGTGGGACACGTTTATGCGCTGCAGGTCAAGTGTGACTACGACGCTTCAACCGGATATTCGCCGAAGAGTGTCTGGGCCATTATCAAAAGAGTTTCGGCGCAGGAAGTGGATAACGAAACCTACAAGATTCCTAGCTTCATATGCACGTATGATGACCTTAGCTATTTCCGGAGAATCGGGAGTGGAATCCCGATGGAAGGATGGAACAAATCGCATGCATATTCAGTGGATCGATCTGTGGCCCAGGTAACGAAGGAGCTGGTGACAGCGCTGAACAATTCGGAGCAAAACGGACGGTTCAGTTATTCCATCACTGCAGATTCGGGGAGCGAAACCGGATGGCAAAAGTGGGACAGCAGCCAGAAAAAATGGATCGTCATGGATGCAGATGATGCATTTACGGATGATGCCAAATACAGGTGCAAATTGGCAGTTACGGTGGCCACCGGCTATAATGCAGTATTCACCGATGAAACACTGTTTGAATTTGCCAATCACAACACTGAAGTGATAAGTGTCTCTAATGATGGGAAAACGGCAGAGCTTTGGCTGGAGCATTATCTTCCGAAGGTTGAAACGAATGTTCTGAAAATGTATCGGGTGACGAATGATGGAATAGGAGCCGAGATTCCATCAACTGAGACGCTGAAGGAAGGGGAAGAGGTAATACTGGTAGTTTCCGAGCAAACCAAATACAACTATGACTGGTATGCTCTGAGAGGCCTGGAGAAAACGTCGTATTCCATCACAAAGGATGGGAAGAAATATCGGATCTATAAAGTTGTGACACCAACAGACGGATATAACTCGGTTGAAGTAACTACCTGGAATACGGGAGAAAAGAGCAAGGGTGACACAGCGGGGAGCAGCGGAGAAAAGACGCCGGAGAGCTGCTACTGTGAAACGGATGTATATGTATGGAAAATAGCAGAATCTGAGACCTCGTCTGACGGCAGCACTTCAGGCAGCGGATCTTCAGGCAGCAGTGCATCGGAGGAGACTTCTTCTGGATCGACCGGAACGAAGAGCTCTTCAACGACGACAAATTACATCTGCAGCGAGGAGCAGATGGAGAACTACACGATTGCCGGCGGCGGAATTCCGGTGGGAACTGGCTGGGATGCAGGTTCGGTTTCCGGGGTCAACAGCTCGTGGGAGAGCATTCTGTTCGAACTTTTCCTGATGGATATCATGGGAGATCGTTACGACCAGGATGTGATCTGGAGTCTGTATGATGAAGAGGATGGAGTTGAAACGCTTCTGGGCAGCGATGCTGTTTTCCAGGCAGGTCAGCAGTATGTGAGCACCATAACCATCAGCATAGCGGACGGCAGCAATGGAGTATTCGATGAGAATTCTCTGTTTAAATTCGGAAATCATAAGCTGCTGGGAAAGCCGGTAATCAGTGCAGATGGCAAGACGGCAACCGTGAAGGTTCTGCATACGGTGGAAAACATGGATGGGAATGCTGTGAAGCTGTACTTTGCAGATACCGGCGAGGAGATTACAGATGATACACAGCTGCAGCCGGGGGATCTGGTGAGAATCAGTGCAGCGGATGGGTATGGATATTATATCCTCGGCGGCCTTCGGGCGAGCGGAACGGACGGCGTTTATACGGTAGAGTATT
>CAYLUU010000161.1:0-3505 GCA_964386925.1 uncultured Sarcina sp.
CAGAACAATACAGCAATGGATTACTGTACAGACGCATCAGGCATAGGAAGGCGGCATATACATTATTCGCTCACCGTCTTCCGGCAAACCCACCAGTAGCTGGCGCAGATGATCACTCCCGTCAGCACCCATGACACCGGATACACGACGAAGATCATCCGGAAGGTCGGCCAGTGTGCGAACACCGTTGCCAGCCAGATCAAGCGGAATACGACGGTTCCGAGTATCGTTTCCACTGCCGGAAGACCAGAATGCCCCATGCCGCGAAGAGCAGCCGCCGGAACTTCGAAGATGACACACAGCGGCTCCAGAATGAGCACGGTCATGATGCGCACGTAGGCATATTCCATGACCTCCTGCTCCGTAGAGTACAGCTGAATCACACTACTGCGAAACGCGACGAGCGGCACACTGATCACAGCTGCAAAAACAGCGCCCAGCAGCATCGACAGCCAGAATACTCTCCGGCAGCGTTCCCGTTCTCCTGCCGCCCAGTTCTGGCTGATAAAGGTCGTTGCCGCCTGCGCAAAGGCCTGCAGCATGTAATAAGAAAAATATTCAAAGTTCAGAGCTGCCGCCGCTCCGGCCACCGCATTCGAGCCGAAGCTGTTGATCGCCGCCTGAATGAACACGTTCGAGAAGCAAAATACAGCACCCTGTACGCCTGCCGGAAGGCCAATGGCGAACACCTTGCCGACGTATTCCCTTTTCAACGATAGCTTCTTCCACGAGAATCGGAAGGTCTCTTCTTCCCTCTGCAGGCACCGCACCACCACAAACGCACTGAAGACCGTTGAGATATCTGTAGCTAATGCTACCCCCTCTACGCTTAGGTGGCAGACAATGACGAAGAACAGATTCAGGATCACATTGATGACACCGGATGCCAGCAAGGCATAGAGCGGTCGCTTCGTATCTCCCTTCGCCCGCAGCACCGCGGAGGCGAAATTATAGAGCATCAAGAACGGACTCCCCAGGAAATACAGCCGCAGATACTCCACAGCAAGATCCATCACGTCCTCCGGCGTGTCAATCATGCGCAGCAGGGGCTCCGCAATAAACTGCCCCAATACCAGCATGACAATGCCGGACAAGAGGGCCAGCGACATAATCGTATGGATAGCCTCATTGATCTTCTGGCTCCTTCCCATGCCGATGTATCCTGCGATCAGCACATTGGCGCCGATCGAGAGTCCCGTGAACAGACTGACGAACAGGCTGATAATCTCGCCGTTCGTTCCCACGGCAGCCAGTGCCTGCGCGTTTGCAAATCGTCCCACCACAGCAGTGTCCGCGGAATTGAACAGTTGCTGCAAAATGCTAGCCGCTGCCAGCGGCAATGAAAAGGCAATGATATTCCGCGTCAGCGGTCCGTGCAGCATGTCCATCTGCTGAGCTTGTCGTTCCATATTCCCAATGTCCTTCCTCTGCGAATTCTCACAAGACAAAAGGAGTGAGGCGTGTGCCCCACTCCCAAACTGATGTCTTATCACTTTCTGCCGGCAGATGCAATCTGCTTTTCATTCTTTCCTGGGTTAACTTTTCATCCCGCCTTTTCGGCTCAGATGGCAGCCCCACATTTCCCGTTCTGAAAGCCATTTAAATTTGCATCTGTTGCTGTAAAAATCCCGGACAACGGCCGCTTATATCTTCAGCTCTCTTAGCTGCGCCGAAAGCTTCCGATTCTCTTCATAATCCACCACACAGTCGATCACGCTCGGCACCTTCTGTGCAAAGGCTTCCTCCAATACCGGCAGGAGGTCCTCTGTTTTCTCAATCCGGTAGCCCTTGCAGCCAAAGCTTTCAGCAAAGGTTACAAAATCCGGATTGCCGAAGGACACATCATAGCTCTCGTCGTAGCGGTTCTCCTGCTTCCACTTGATGAGGCCGTAAGTGTCATCATGGAAGATCAGGGTCACGAAGGGTGTCCCGATCCGCACTGCCGTCTCCAGCTCCTGGCAGTTCATGAGAAAGCCGCCGTCGCCGGAGATTGCAAGAACCTTCTTCTCCGGGTACAGGAGCTTCGCCGCGATGGCACCGGGAACTGCAATGCCCATCGTAGCAAACCCGTTGGAGATGATGCAGGTGCGCGGCTCGTAGCACCCGTACTGTCGCGCAATCCACATTTTGTGTGCGCCGACATCGGAGAGCAGGATATCATCCTTTCCCATAACCTTCCGCACATCATGCAGAATCTTCTGGGGCTTTGGCGGGAAGGACATGTCGTCGGCATACTGTGCTTCATCGGCAAGTCGGGCATCTCGAATCTCGGTTGCCCAGCCCGCATCACTGATCCGTCCGGTCCTCATGCGCAGCTGCTCGAGCGAGATGGAAATGTCTCCAACGACTTCCACATCCGTCTGGTACAGCTTGTTGATGTGCGGCGGACGGGCTCCGATGTGAATGATCTTATGATCGGCATTCGGGTTCCATTTGCCGGGCGCATACTCGACAATGTCGTAGCCGACGGCAATGACGAGGTCCGCCTTCTCGATCGCAATGTTGGCGTAGTCGCGCTCCGGAATGCCGATCGTTCCGATCTGCAGCGGACTGTCGCAGGAGACAGCACCCTTCGCCATCATGGTCGTGATAACCGGAATGTTCAGAGCCTCAGAAAATTTCCGCAGTGCCTCCGTTGCATTGTTGCGAATGACAGAATGTCCTGCCAGAATCAAAGGACGTCTCGATTGAAAAATAAGCCCTGCTGCCATTTCGATACTGGAGAGTGCTGCTGTCTCCGTCCCCCGCACCTGATGCCGCAGCGGCTTCTCGCCGGGGCCGGGCTGTACTTCCATAGCCGCAATGTTGCAGGGAAGGTCGATGTAGCAGGCGCCCGGCTTCTCCGATTCTGCGTATTTAAAAGCAATTCGAACAATCTCATTCACGCTGTCCGGGCGAACGACCTGCTTGCTCCTCTTCGTGATCGGCGCGAACATCGAGACCAGGTCCAGATATTGATGACTGGTAAGATGCATTCTCTCCGTGCCGACCTGTCCCGTGATCGCCACCAGCGGTGCACCGTCGCTGTTCGCATCCGCTACACCCGTCACAAGGTTCGTAGCCCCGGGTCCCAGTGTCGAAAGGCACACGCCGGCCTTCCCGGTGAGCCGTCCCACCACATCCGCCATGAAGGCCGCTCCCTGTTCGTGCCTTGTCGTAATGAAGGTAATCTGCTCTGACTCACGCAGCGCCTTCATCAGCTCCAGATTCTCCTCTCCGGGGATACCGAACACGTAACGAACCCCCTCCTGCTCCAGACATTTCACCAATACCTCTGCTGTATTCATTTCCTGCTGTAACCTCACTGTTCTTTCTGAAACTCCGATGTCTGCTTACGTTTCCGCTTGCACAGGCACCGCAGCAATCAAAATATCTATTCAGCACCTGGCAATTTCAATCGTGAATCCGTCCGCAAGCAGCCGATTCATGTTGAAATTGCAAGATGTTGAACAGATATCAAAAGGGTGCTCTGCACCTATGTGCAAAACACCCTTGTTTTGTCGCT
>CAYLUU010000162.1:0-3491 GCA_964386925.1 uncultured Sarcina sp.
AGTGTGATATGAGGTGAACGGATTGTGGAACAGATCGTCGAACAGGGAATGTTGTATGGCTTTTACGGACCTCTTCTGACGAAGCACCAGCAGGAGATTTACGAGCAGGTGGTTTACGAGAATCTGTCACTGAATGAAATTGCAGAGCAGCAGGACATCAGCAAGCAGGCGGTGTCGGATCTGGTCCGCAGAGCAACATCGCAGATGAAGGATTACGAGAAACGCCTGGGATTGATTGAAAGATTTCGCAGAATTCGGAAGACCTGCGAAGGATTGGATCAACTGACAGAGCGACTGTCCGGACAGCCGGAGAATGCCGAACTTGCCGGGCAGATGAAGAGTCTGACAGAAGAGATTCGAAGTGAGCTGTAATACAGACACGGGAATTGGCTCGGGGCTGGTTGGATATCGGATATGGATGATGCTCAGATCTGAACGGTTCGGGATGACCATCAATTGTGAGATAAAGGCAGCGGCAGAACATGGCATTTGAAAGCTTATCGGACAAACTGAATAAAGCCTTTGCAAAGCTGCGCGGCAAGGGGAAGCTGACAGAGAAAGATGTGCAGGAAGCGCTGAAGGAAGTGAAAATGGCACTTCTGGAAGCGGATGTCAACTTCCGTGTTGTGAAGCAGTTCGTGAATTCCATTCAGGAGCGTGCCATCGGTTCTGAAGTGATGAACGGATTGAACCCGGCACAGCAGGTCATCAAGATCGTAAACGAAGAGATGATCAGCCTGATGGGCTCTGAGACCACAGAGATTGCATTTCAGCCAGGAAAGGCAATTACCGTGATCATGATGGCGGGTCTCCAGGGATCCGGTAAAACAACGACTGCATCTAAGCTGGCGGGCAAGCTCAAGCTCAAAGGCAAGAGACCGCTTCTGGCGGCACTGGATGTATACCGCCCGGGAGCAATCAAGCAGCTGCAGGTCAACGGTGAGAAGGTTGGCGTTCCTGTTTTTGAAATGGGAGATTCCAAGAGCCCGGTTGATATTGCACGAGCCGCTCTGGCACACGCAGAGAAGAATAACAACGACGTTCTTTTCCTGGATACGGCAGGCCGTCTTCAGATCGATGATGAGATGATGACGGAGCTGCAGAAGATCAAGGAAGCGGTCACGGTACATCAGACCATTCTGGTGGTTGATGCGATGACCGGTCAGGAAGCCGTGAATGTGGCGAAGACATTCGATGAGAAGGTCGGCGTTGACGGTGTGATCCTCTCGAAGATGGACGGCGATAGCCGCGGTGGTGCGGCACTGTCTGTTAAGGCCGTAACCGGCAAGCCGATTTTGTATGTCGGCATGGGAGAGAAGCTTTCCGATCTGGAACAATTCTATCCGGATCGCATGGCGTCCCGCATCCTCGGAATGGGGGATGTGCTGACGCTGATTGAGAAGGTACAGGAGAATCAGACGGAAGAGGATGAGCAGAAGAGCCGTGAGATGGCGACGAAGCTCGGCAAAGGAAAGTTTGATTTTAATGACTACCTGGAGAGCATGAACCAGATGCGTAAGATGGGCGGCTTGTCCAGTATTTTAGGTATGATGCCGGGAATGGGCGTCAGCAAGGACGAGCTGGAAGGTGCCATCGACGAGAAGAAGATGGCACGAATGGAAGCCATCGTACTGTCCATGACGCCGGCAGAAAGGGCTAACCCGAAACTGCTGACGCCGCAGCGCAAATACCGCATCGCAAAGGGCTCCGGCAATGATATTGCGGATGTCAACCGCTTCATCAAGCAGTTCAAGCAGATGCAGGAAATGGTGAAGAAGATGGGCGGCATGAAAAAGCGTCGTCACGGCAATCCCTTCGGCGGAATGGGCGGCTTTGGCGGAAAGGGAATGGGCGGCTTTGGCGGCCGCGGCGGTTTCCCGTTCTGAGGAGAGCTTCACACCGGATCGGAAGGCAGTGCTTGGACACGACCGAAACGAACGGACAAGAGGAATAAAGTAAGTAAAGCAATAAGTTTGGTAACTTCAGGCAGAGGCAGAACATGCAGATGCCTGTGTTGCATATAGAACAGCAAAGGTACGGCACGGCGTGCGAGCGCTGGCTGGTACGAAATTCATTTTTATTTCAGGAGGAAATTATCATGGTAAAGATCAGACTGGCAAGATTTGGTGAGAAGAGAGTTCCGATTTATCGTATCGTTGTTCAGGAGTCTTCTGCTCCCCGCAACGGCAAGACCATTGATTCCATCGGATACTATGATCCCAACACTGAGCCTGCAACCATCAAGATCGATGCTGAGAAGGCAAATGAGTGGATCAAGAAGGGTGCTCAGCCCACAGACGTTGTTAAGAAGCTGATGAAGACTGCAGCAAAGGCCAACTAATCGATCCTCTTCGATAACAGTACTGACAACTGGAAAAGGGGAATTCGATGATGAAAGAACTGGTCGAAGTGATTGCAAAGGCTCTGGTGGAACATCCGGAGCAGGTTGCAGTCAGAGAAAGAACCGAGGGCAAGGTGATCAAGGTTGATCTGTACGTTGCTCCGGTAGATATGGGCAAGGTCATCGGACGCCAGGGAAGGATTGCAAAATCCATTCGTGCCGTTGTCAAGGCTGCGGCCACCAGAGCGAATACTGTGGTTGACGTGAACATTGATTCCACAGATATGTTGGGCGCAGATGATGCAGCAGCAACGGAAATTGCAAATGAGGCTGCTGAGAAGCCCGGAGAAGAGATGGCATGACGGATCAGTTTCAGGTTGGTGTCATTGCAAGTACGCATGGTGTGCGGGGAGACGTGAAAGTTTTCCCGACCACGGATGATCCGAAGCGTTTCCGTAAACTCGAGCGGGTTTATCTGACTTTGCATGGGAAGACCACGCAGCACGAGGTCAGCGGTGTTCGATTTCAGGGCAAATTTGTGATCATTCATCTGTCAGGAATTGACACACCGGAGCAGGCAAGATTATACCGCACGCTTCCGTTGATGATTGATCGTAAGGACGCGATGCCGCTGCCTAAGGACCGTTGGTACATTGCGGACCTGATCGGCCTAACCGTTTGCGAGGAGGACGGAAGCGTTCTCGGCAAGTTGTCTGAGGTGCTGAAAACCGGCGCCAATGATGTGTACGATGTTCGTACGGAGGATGGAGAGAGTATTCTGATTCCGGCGATCAAGGATTGCCTGCTGGATGTTGATCTGGAGCAGGGAATTATGAAGGTTCATCTGCTGCCGGGGTTGAGGGATCTACAGAAAAAATGAATTTTCACATTCTAACGCTGTTCCCGGATATGGTGGCAGACGGACTCAATACCAGCATCCTCGCACGTGCGATGGATAAACAGCTGATTACCGTAGAGACCGTGAACATTCGTGATTACACCACGAATCGGCATGGTAAGGTGGATGATTACATCTACGGCGGCGGCGCAGGTCTTCTGATGCAGGCACAGCCTGTCTATGATGCATGGAAGGCTGTGGAAGAGAAAATTCAGCAGGCAAACGAGCAAAATAGTGCTGCGGTGCCTGAGA
>CAYLUU010000163.1:0-3454 GCA_964386925.1 uncultured Sarcina sp.
CAGTTGTTCTGAAATAGAACTGAGGACGATAGTTGTTGAAGAAAGGAGTATGACGGCCGCCCTCATCCTTTGTCAGAACGTATACCTGAGCCGTGAACTTCTTGTGGCAGGTAACAGTGCCGGGCTTTGCAACAACCTGGCCTCTCTCGATTGCAGTACGATCAATACCACGAAGCAGAACGCCGATGTTGTCACCAGCCTCAGCATAGTCCATGGTCTTACGGAACATCTCGATACCAGTTGCAACAGAGCTCTGAGTCTCTTCCTTGATACCAACGATCTCAACCGGATCGTTAACCTTCAGCATACCACGCTCTACACGGCCGGTAGCAACAGTACCACGACCAGAGATAGTGAATACATCCTCGATAGGCATCAGGAAAGGCTTCTCGTTATCACGAACCGGATCCGGAATGTAGGAATCTACAGTATCCATCAGCTCCATGATCTTGTCAGCCCACTCGCCCTTAGGATCCTCAAGAGCCTTCAGAGCGGAACCCTGGATGATCGGGGTGTCATCGCCAGGGAAGCCATACTGGTTCAGCAGCTCACGGATGTCCATCTCGGTCAGCTCGATCAGATCCGGATCATCCATCATGTCGCACTTGTTCAGGAAAACAACGATCTTCGGTACACCTACCTGCTTAGCAAGCAGAACGTGCTCACGAGTCTGAGCCATAACACCGTCGGTAGCAGCTACTACAAGGATAGCGCCGTCCATCTGTGCTGCGCCAGTGATCATGTTCTTTACATAGTCAGCGTGCCCAGGGCAGTCAACGTGTGCGTAATGTCTCTTCTCAGTCTCATACTCGATGTGAGCGGAGTTGATGGTGATACCACGCTCCTTCTCTTCGGGAGCAGAGTCGATCTGATCGAAGGGAACGGCTGCAACGCCAAGTCTCTCAGACAGAACTGCAGTAATAGCAGCAGTCAGAGTAGTCTTGCCGTGGTCAACGTGACCGATGGTGCCGACGTTTACATGCGGCTTTGTTTTGTCAAAATGTGCCTTTGCCATTTCTTATTTCCTCCTTGGAAAATAATCATGATGTGTTCGCCAGTGACCTTAGACATTCACTGCCGATTTTCGGTCACTAACGAACATTATAACGAATGCAATTTGCTAACGCAAGAACTATTACTTATCCTTGTTGGCGTCGTTCAGAACCTTGTCAGCAATGTTCTTCGGTACAGGCTCATACTTCTCAAAGAACATGGAGTAGTTGCCGCGTCCCTGAGTCATAGAACGAAGATCGGTTGCATAGCCGAACATCTGTGCCAGCGGAACGAAGCCGTTAACCTGCTTGCCGCCGCCGATGTCCTCCATACCCGTTACACGGCCGCGTCTGGAGTTCATATCTCCAATAACATCACCCATGTACTCTTCCGGCATGGTAACTTCAACCTTCATAACAGGCTCGAGAAGAACAGGCTCAGACTTCTTCATAGCTTCCTTGAAGCACATAGATCCGGCAATGTGGAATGCCATCTCTGAAGAGTCGACTTCATGGTAGGATCCGTCGTAAACCGTTGCATGAACGCCTACTACCGGGAATCCGCCAAGGTTACCAGCCTTCATAGCCTCTTCGATACCATCGCCGACAGCCGGGATGTACTCCTTCGGAATGTTACCGCCGACAACTGCGTTATCGAACTTGTAAACTTCCTCGCCGTTCGGATCCATAGGCTCGAACTTAACCTTGCAGTGTCCGTACTGACCACGTCCACCGGACTGCTTTGCATACTTGTACTCCTGGTCCACAGCCTTGGTGAAGGACTCCTTATATGCTACCTGAGGAGCGCCGACATTAGCCTCTACGTGATATTCACGCAGCAGACGATCTACGATGATCTCCAGATGCAACTCACCCATGCCGGCGATGATTGTCTGACCAGTCTCGGTATTGGTGTGTGCCTGGAACGTAGGATCCTCTTCAGACAGCTTCTGCAGAGCATCTGTCAGCTTGTCCTGACCAGCCTTGGTCTTGGGCTCGATTGCGAGCTCGATAACCGGATCAGGGAACTCCATGGACTCCAGAATAACAGGAGAATTCTCATCGCAGAGGGTGTCACCGGTTGTTGTAACCTTCAGACCTACTGCTGCAGCAATATCGCCGGAGAATACCTCGTCCAGCTCGGATCTCTTGTTCGCATGCATCTGCAGGATACGGCCGACACGTTCCTTCTTGTCCTTGGTGGAGTTCAGAACGTAAGAGCCGGACTTGCAGGTACCGGAATAAACACGCATGAATGCAAGCTTTCCAACGAAGGGATCCGAAATAATCTTGAATGCCAGAGCAGAGAACGGCTCGGTATCCGAGGAATGTCTCTCGATCTCGTTGCCATCCAGATCCGTGCCCTTAATCGGAGGAATATCCAACGGTGAAGGCATGAACTGAATAACAGCATCCAGGCACTTCTGTACACCCTTGTTCTTGTATGCAGATCCGCAGCAAACCGGAACCGCCTGGCAAGCGCAGGTAGCCTTGCGAAGAGTTGCCTTCAGCTCATCAACGGACGGCTCTTCGCCTTCCAGATACTGCATCATCAGATCATCATCCAGAGAGCAGATCTGCTCTACCAGCTGATCGTGATACATCTGAGCATCATCCTTCATATCGTCAGGGATCGGAAGGATCTCGCACTCTGTGCCGTCATCGTTTCTGTAATAGTAAGCTTCCATCTCGAACAGATCGATCAGGCCTTCATAGTAATCTTCCTTACCAATCGGGATGTTGATCATGACAGGGTTCTTGCCCAGTCTGTTCTTGATCTGATCTACGCAGGCATAATAGTCTGCGCCGATGACATCCATCTTGTTAACGAATGCCATACGAGGTACGTTGTAGGTATCAGCCTGACGCCATACGTTCTCAGACTGAGGCTCAACGCCGCCCTTTGCAGAGAATACACCAACCGCGCCGTCCAGAACGCGCAGAGAACGCTCAACCTCTACGGTGAAGTCTACGTGTCCAGGGGTGTCGATGATGTTGATGCGGTGCTCCAGAGCGCCCGCCTTCTTCTTGTGGTGATCCTCTTCCGTCCAGTGGCAAGTGGTTGCCGCAGACGTAATGGTGATTCCTCTCTCCTGCTCCTGCGCCATGTAGTCCATGGTTGCAGTACCGTCATGAGTTTCACCAATCTTGTAGTTAACACCGGTGTAATACAGGAAACGCTCGGTCAGAGTCGTCTTACCTGCATCGATATGTGCCATGATACCGATGTTCCTGGTTCTCTCCAGGGGATACTCTCTCTTTTCTGCCACAGGTTTTTCCTCCTAGCAAACCCCGCCGTACGCCAGCGAAACATAAAGTTGTTTCATCCGGCGCCCATTGCGGGAATCAATGCACGCCAGACGTTCTCTCCGATCAGAATTTGTAATGAGAGAATGCTCTGTTTGCATCTGCCATCTTGTGCATGTCTTCCTTACGCTTTACGGAAGCGCCCGTGTTGTTGT
>CAYLUU010000164.1:0-3420 GCA_964386925.1 uncultured Sarcina sp.
GCCACAGAGGGCTTCTCTGCGATTACAAGTTTGTATTTCATCGTACCTCCTCTTTGTGTTTGCTTCTGGGTTTACGAGTTTTGGTTTTCTCGCGCTTGGTGGGTGCAGCGGATTCTTTCTCCGTCCGCTTCTCTTTCTCCTCATGGAGCTTTTGGCGGACGGAGGGCTTTCTTTCTGGAGTCACTGGCTGATCCGGGTCCGTCTGTTCCTTTGCTTTCTGATTTTCCTTCGAAGCTCGGTCTTCCGATCCCTTAGCATCCTTCATTTCCGGATGGGATGCCTCTGTCTGACTGCCCGAAAGCATTTCCGTCATCTTCGTTGAATCTGCCTCCGCAGTCTGCGCCTGTCCCTTCTGCTCTTTCTCCAGGGTCAGCGCCTGCACCTTCTCATCAATGGCAGTGATCAGCTCGGATGCTGCCGTGCGGATTGTGTTCAGCGATTCCTTCAGCTCCGGCATTTCTTTGCCGTGGGACCAGCCCGCCACATAGGCGAAGCTGTAGTCCGAGGTATCAATGCCGAAATGCTGACACACCGTGTAAGCGACAGATTCTGCTTCGACCTCTTTGCTGGATCTGGTCTGGCCGCCGTCCTCTCTCGCCTTCTGGGCTTCCATGTTGTGGAGCTTGGCATGCGCCATTTCATGGATGGCCGTCTTTACCGTCTGGATCTCTCCCATGCCTTCCTGAATGGCAATGCGATTCTCTCCGGTGTGAAAATATCCCTTGGCTCCGCCTTCGATGTTCTCGAATCCGATGGGCACAGGACTTGCGGCCGTAATGGCTTCGAAGAGCTTCGCATATCCTTCAACGCTGCCGGTCAGCTCCGACACGCCAATGGACGGCAGCGGTTCACCTTCTGTCTGTGACAAATCGAAGGTGCTCACCGGCTTGAAGGCCGTGATGTTGATCTGCACGGTTTCCTTCACGGGCTCGCCGTCCTTATCGAGAACAGCTCTGCCCTTATCGTCCATCTTGTCCCGCTCCTGTTCCAGTTTGTAAGGCGCTGGTGCCAGAATACGGATTCCCTTCTCGCCTCGCTTCACGAAGCGCCCCATCTGCTTCCATCCTGTGTAGGATTGACAGAGGGTTGCGTCCGGTTTCTGCATCATGATGAGGATGTTGTTGTTCAGGCTGTAATGCGGGAACTTCGCCATGGTGTCCAGGAATTTCTGATATTTCTCGCTCTGGAAGATTTCCGATACGCCTTTCTCCAGGCGATCCGTGATGTCCTTCATCTCCTGTTTGCGGTCCGCCGCGGCCTGCTTGGCATCGTATTTTGCGCTGTAATGCGTTTTCTGTTCCGCCACGCCTGCCTTCAGCTTCTCGCCTTTCTCCCATTGAATGGACTTCGGATCCTGCGCCAGCTTCAGTTCCGGAACATGCATGATTCCATTTGCATGGAAGGAATAATACCGGTCATCCGTTCCGATGATGATATGATCTGTGAGCGGAATACCGATCAGCTTGCAGGCCTTCTGCATTCGATCCGTCAGTTCAACGTCTTCGCGGCTCGGCTTCAGACTTCCGGAAGGATGATTGTGGAACAGCATGATAGAGGCGGCATTGCTCAGAATACTGGCCTTCAAGATTTCCCTTGGATGCGCCACTGACTCGTTCAGCGTGCCCACACTCACGAAGTTCATGTTGATCGGCTTCAGATCATTCTGGAGGTTCACCACAACGACGGCCTCCCGGTCGAATTCCTTCAGCGTTTCATTCATGAGACGGATTGCTGCAGACGGACTGTCCACCGGCTCCTTACTAAGGAGCGGCGGCATCTTCACCATGCGGATGGCCACCTGGTCGAGTCCGTACTTCTCACTCATTCGTGCCTCCGATCGGAACCGTTACCACTGCAGCCTGTCCCTTTAATGCCTTCAGCTTCGCCAGGATGGACTGCGGCGAGGAGTGTGTTTCTTGCGCTGTTCGCTGGTTCTGCATTTTCTGGTTCTGTTCCTTCTTGTTTTCAAATTCCTTCAGGCCATTCATGTAGCCCTGGTATCTTGATTTTCTTGCCATGTGCTTTCCTCCGATTCCATTCGTTCGTTGCAAGAACAAGCAGAGGCGCAGCCTTTACGGTCACACCTCTGCTCGTTTTTCATTACATGTTTCTTTTCTGATCATCGATTGTCGCGTCAGGAAATGGCGATCCTATCAGTTCCTCTTCACTCAGCGTCTCCAGGTAATCCTCTTCGTCATCGTTCTCAGAGTAATCGATGTCCGGATCCTGCGCGGTCTTGACCGGCTCCTTGCCCTTGGTCTGCTTGTAGAAATAGAATCCGATTCCACCGCCCACACATGCCAGGAGCAAGATCAGAAGACCGGCATTGGGACCTTTCTTCTTAGTCTCTGTCTCCTCTTCCGGCTCCTCGGTAACAGGCTCTTCTTCGACGACCACCTCTTCCTCTTCGTCGTCATCCGCAAGACTCTCTGCGTATGCCTTCTGCTCGTCCTCATCCATGAGGCTTAAGAGATCCGACTCATCCACCAGATTCAGGAAGTGCACGGTCTCGTTGCCGCTGTCGTCCCGGTCGATGATCAGGTAGAAATAATTGCCGTTCTTCGTAGTAATGGTGATGAACTGCTTGCCCGCTCCGGTGGAGCTGCCGTAGTCATCCACCAGAGTCATGTTGCCGTCCGGTGTAAGCGGGCCCATGGCTTCCTCGGTCTCTTCCGTGTCGGCACTCTCCTCAGCATCTTCCGTTTCCGTCTCTTCCTGTTCGATTCCCTGGCACTGCGTGTAATCCGCCTTGCAAACCGGGCACTGGTCATTCACAGTGTCCTCGGTGCATTTCTCCTCACAGATGCAGTCCGCCTCCGGACCCGTATGGGCAAATGCCGTGATCGGCATGGTGACTGCCAGACCGCTGCAGAGCAGCATGGCGGCAGAAAATCCTATTGTTCTCATATGACGCATTCCTTGTGTCCTCCTTGTTTTCCTCGTTTTTCTTTTGTTCCCTGCATTTCTGTCTCATTCATCGGCCCTGCGATTGGCAAAGCGTCGACGAACGGGAACTTTCTGTCTTCCTCATCAATCGGGATCACTTCTATCAGATGAACTCTCATAGGCATCATCCTCATCAAAGGAATCCGCATCACCGTAGGCGGCTCCGCTCCAGTTGGAGCTGCCTACATTTTCCCGATCCAAAGTGTTCCGATCACTGCCTACAGTCTGATCCTCTGCGTTCTGGCCATCGTCTGCGTCCGGAACTGCAATAGCATCTGTTTTCAATCCAATCTCCGATCCCAGCTGCCCAGACTTCACCAGGCTCAGCACCTGCGCCAGCTGCTCCGGTGTCAGCTTGAGCGCACCGACATCCGAGAGGATCTGACTGGCCTCGCCTTCCCGTAATTTTTCCTGTGCTACCTTCAACTTATTCTGTGCATCCGCAAGGCGGCGCTCACTGCGCCGTACCTCCTC
>CAYLUU010000165.1:0-3418 GCA_964386925.1 uncultured Sarcina sp.
TATCCGGAAATCAGGCAAGTTAATATGGCTAGTTATTTAAAAATCGCTGTACTAGGTCTGATGAGTAAACTGTAACTATCTGTAATGCAAAAGCGGGCAGGATTCCCTGCCCGCTTTCATCAACGCTTTTGTTTTCAACATGAATCAGACGTTCCGCAGACGGATTCATGATTGAACTCGGCAGATACCTCTGCCGCAGAAAGCCTCTTCTATTATCTCTCCACAACCGCTGCGCAGCCCATACCGCCGCCTACGCACAGAGTAGCCAGTCCCTTATGGACATCTCTTTTCTGCATTTCATGCAGCAGTGTAACCAGAATTCTGGCTCCCGAGCAGCCTACCGGATGCCCCAGAGCAATACCGCCGCCATTGACATTCAGTTTCTCCGGATCAAAGCCAAGATCATGCGCAACCGCCAGAGACTGTGCTGCAAAGGCCTCATTTGCCTCATACAGATCGAAGTCCTCAATGGTCCAGCCGATCTTATCCATTACCTTTCTGGTTGCTGCGATCGGTCCAACGCCCATGATGGAAGGATCTACGCCTGCCAGCTCACCGGCTACCCAGGTTGCCATAGGGGTAACGCCCAGTTCCTTCGCCTTCTCTTCGCTCATAACAATCATGGCTGCCGCGCCATCATTGATTCCTGAGGAGTTTCCCGCTGTCACAATACCGTCTTTTTTGAAGGCCGGCTTCAGCTTCTGCAGCGATTCCAGTGTGGTTCCCGGACGATTTCCCTCGTCAGTATCGAATACAATAGTTCCCTTCTTCGTCTTAATCTCTACCGGAACGATCTCATCCTTGAATCGTCCCTCTGTGATGGCCTTCTCTGCCTTGTTCTGCGATGCCACGGAGAACTCATCCAGTTGCTCTCTGGTCAGTCCCCACTGCTCTGCCACATTCTCAGCTGTGATGCCCATGTGATATCCGCCGAATGCATCCGTCAGCGCATCGCGAATCATCGCATCCTCCATAGTGCCCGCATTCATGCGGTAGCCGAAACGAGCCTTCCCCAGCAGATACGGAGCCAGGTCCATGTTCTCCATACCACCGGCTACAATAATATCCTTATCTCCCATTGCAATCAGCTTCGCTGCCAGGTTCACGCAGTGCAGACCGGAACCGCAGAGAACATTGATGGTTGTAGCCGGAACCTCTACCGGAATTCCAGCATTCACAGCAGCCTGTCTGGCCGGATTCTGGCCGTTTCCTGCCTGGATGACGTTGCCCATATAAACCTCATCCACCTGCTCCGGCTTTACGCCTGCTCTCTTCAGAGCTTCCTTGATAACAATTGTTCCAAGATCTGCTGCCGGAACATCCTTCAGTGTTCCGCCGAATTTACCGATTGCTGTTCTGCATGCGCCAGCGATGACAACCTTTCTAAGTGCCATGTCCTTTTCCTCCATACGAAGTGAATACTTCTGTTCTATCATTCGGTTGCCCTTCTTCCCGCTCAAAGACTTGGACAATAAACCGAATCACTATCGACCTCATTATAATTCGTCTTCCGCACGAATTCGAGATGCACCAGAACAAATTTCCATTCGACTGTTCCAACAGCCAGCAAAGCGGCAAGGTTTCCCCCGCCGCTTTGCCAAATATCAGTATCTATTACTGGCGTTGCAAATTCTCTGCTACTGGCAAAGGTCTGCGAATTCTCCTCCGTCTGCCTTCAGGAGATCCTCCGGTGCCAGACAGATCTGGCAGCCAATCCTGCCTCCGCTGACATACATCTCCTCCAGAGCCTTTGCCGAGCTGTCTACCCTCGTCACGAACTGCTTTTTCATACCGATGGAGGTACAGCCGCCCCGCATATATCCCGTCAAGCCGAACAGTTCCTTCACATGAATCATTTCTACAGATTTCGCGCCAACCGATCGGGCGCACTTTTTGAGATCGAGTTCCTTCTCAATCGGGATGACGAAAACATAATGTTCCTTGTCATTTCCCACCGTCACCAGCGTCTTAAAAGCTTTCTCATGCGGAACACCCAGCATATCCGCCGTCTGAATCCCATCCACAAAATCCTGTACCTCGCAGGATTGGTGCGTATACGGAATTTTCAAACGTTCCAGAATCCGCATCGCGTTCGTCTTAACTTCTTTCTCCTTCTTTGCCATGTTCCGCTCCTTCCGCAGACGATCAAATAATGACCATTCAAAACGCAGAAAATTCGCATAAACACGCAAGCAACGCTTACATTAGCGAACTTTTTTGCAAATGGGTTCCGAATCATCACGTCGTATGCTCAAATCCGGGAGCGACAATGCTTAGTGTAGATGGTCTCTTTGCCAGTCAGTCAACATCGGCAGCGCCTGTTCAAAATTCACGCCATAGAATCGCCGCTCCGGATCTGCCATTGTTTTTTTCATGCATTCCAGCGTATAGTCTACTGCCAATCTCTGGGCGTTTTCAAGGTCTGATCCCTGTGCCATTGCTCCGGTAACCACGCTCGCGAAGATGTCGCCCGTCCCGTGGAAGGCTGTCGGCAGTTTTTCATTGAGATAGCTCGTTATGACACGTTCACCGTCTTTTTCCTGCAGTGAGATCGCACCGATCCCATCCTGCTCCGTATATCCTGTCAAAATAACGCCGCGGCACCCCATATCTGCCAGTGCATTCAGAATTTCTTCCCAGTAATCTCTGCCGCCTTCCGGATAATACTTCTTGCCCGTGATCAGGCAGGCTTCTGTCAGATTGGGCAGAATAAGATCCGCTCCTGTGCACAATTGTCCCATAGCAGCAGCAAATTCATCCGTAAAGCCTTTGTATAATTCCCCGTTGTCCGCCATGGCAGGATCTACGATCTGCAGGAACGCATTCTGCCCGTGGTAAATCTTCCGAAATCTCTCTCCCAGGCGGCGTACCAGATCAATCTGCTGCAGAGATCCGAGATAACCGCTTTCTACAACGTCAAAGGTAAGCTTCTCCTGTTCCCAAACCTTGTCAATCGGCTCGATTTCATCCGTGAGATCCCGGAAGGTATAATGCTCAAATGCTGTATGCGTTGATAACACCGCCGTAGGAAGCGGGCATGCTTCCGTCCCCATTGCCGATAGAATCGGGAGCGCCACCGTCAGAGAGCATCTTCCCACACAAGACATATCCTGGATCGTAAGTACACGTTTCATCGTTACCTCCCGCCGCACAATTCAGCGTTTTCCTCTGTGTTCAACGTCTGCCGGCCTGACCCACATCAAACATTCCAGCAAACAATGTAATGAATAGCGAACAGCTTTCCTGTCCTGCCTTGAGACGCATTATAAACAATGCTTCAGCGATTGGACACGTCAATTCATGTATTTTACAGCATACCACCCAGTCCACTTTTGATATTTTATATTCTCCTCGCGTATTGATATCTAAGGAAACGCTGATTAAATCAGCATTTCCTTAGAAACCTCCGGTGGATCGC
>CAYLUU010000166.1:0-3385 GCA_964386925.1 uncultured Sarcina sp.
CTGCTTCGCAGCGCAAATCCGGCGAGGGAAACGCTTTAATCAGCGTTTCCCTAACTGAAAAATACACATCACGCCTGCGGCAATCCCGCAATCTTGATGCGCCGCACGCCCGGCAGAGTTTCCAGCTGCGCCAGCATGGTGCTGACATCCTCGCTGTTCTCCTGAACCTGAATGCTGATGCTGACCGTTGCCACGCCGCCGATCGGAATGGACTGATGAATGGTCAGGATATTGCCGCGCACCTTTGCAATTACACCGAGGATATCCGACAGGATTCCTGTCTCGTCGCTGATCTCCATCGACAATGTCAGCGTCATTCCCACCATGCTGCTGTGGAACTCCTCAATGTCATCTTTGAATTTGTAATAAGAGCTGCGGCTGATCCCCACCTGGTCCACGGCCTCCTGAATGGTTTTCGCTCCGCGGGTTGTCAGGAGATGATTCACCTCCACCACCTTCAGAAGCGTTTCCGGAACAGCGCGTTTGCGCACCAGGTAAAAATCCGATTGATTCGTTGTCTCCATTGTTCCTCTCTCGCGGACATTTGTGCGTCAATGATGGATATCCTATCACTGTCACTTACGGATTGCAAGACACGCTTTGACTTCATCTCGTTAAAATGATAAAATTTTACAATATTGCAGTGTACTGGGGGTACAATAGCATGAATAAGAAATTGCACACAGAAGCAGTTGACCAGCTTTTCGAGGGAATTCTATCATTGAAGAACAAAGAAGAATGCTACAGCTTCTTTGAGGACCTCTGCACCATCAATGAGCTTTTATCCCTTTCCCAGCGTTTCGAGGTTGCAGCCATGCTCCGGGATCATGAAACCTATCTCAAGATCGCCGAACAGACAGGCGCCTCCACTGCCACGATCAGCCGTGTCAACCGATCCCTCAATTATGGTAATGACGGCTATGAAATGGTTATGGAACGAATTCAGAAAGACTAGACTTTTTTGGCTTGGAGTGGTGCTGTACCTTGCAGCAGTGCTTCCTTTTATCATTTATCGCGGCGGCATCTTCTTCTATTACGGCGATTACAACGTCCAGCAGGTGCCTTTTTATATTCTCGCTCACCGCGCTGTGCGGAGCGGGAATTTTTTCTGGAATTTTAATATCGATCTCGGCTCCTCCACCGGCGGCAGCTTTGCCTTCTATCTGTGGGGCAGTCCTTTTTTCTGGTTTTCCTGCCTCTTCCCGGAGAAATGGCTTCCTTATATGATGCCATTCTTCATGTCGCTCAAATACGGCACAGCGCTGTGTACCTCCTACGCCTGGCTTCGCCATAATGTCCGCACGCAGCGCGGTGCTCTGCTCGGTGCGCTTCTCTACACTTTTTCCGGCTTCTCAGCCTGCAACATTGTATTCCAGCATTTTCACGAGGCCATTGCGTTCTTCCCGCTGTATCTGCTCATGCTGGATCGCTTTCATGAACGCTTTGCCGCTCGTGCTCTTGCTTCATCCCGGCAGATAAGAAGATCACTCCTGTTCTCCGCCATCCTTGGCTTTGCTCTGATGACGGCAGCCATGTCGATGATTAACTACTTTTTCTTCTTCGGACAGGTGGTATTCCTCATCCTCTACTGGTGCATCCGCTATCTCCCGCATCAGAGAATCCGCTGCAGCCTTTCGGAGGCTCTTCTTCTCATCGCTTCCGGACTGTTGGGGCTGTGCCTTGCCGCATTCTTCCTGATTCAGGTATGGGATACGGTTTCCGGCAATACGCGCCTTTCCGACATACTGCTCGGCTATGACATGCTGGCATATTCCGAACCAACCACGCCCCTGGCCATTCTGAAATCCATGTTCCTTCTGCCGGATCTGGTCGGCCGCGGCACGTTATTTACCAGTGATCAAATCCGCAACAGCTCGCTGTCACTGTTTATCCCGTGCTTTGCCGTGTCCGGAGCCATCGCTTTCCTGCGATCCCGCAGGAACGACTGGCGCAGAAATATCCTTCTCTCCTGCCTGGTAATCGCCTTCGTGCCCATTCTGAACTCCGCCTTTGCGCTGTTCAATTCGGAATATTATGCGCGTTGGTTCTACATGCCGATCCTATTCATCAGCATGGTCACTGTGCAGGAGCTGGAAGATAAGGACAGAGAAAATCTCATGGCCGGCGCAGCCATTACACTGGTGGCCGATACGTTTTTCCTCCTGTGTGCACTGCTTCCCACCGCCTCCACCGATGAGACGGCAGAGAGCGGAATTGCCTGGCTTCAGATCATGGAATATCCGGAGCTGTTCCTCACGGAGGTCATTGTTACCGCCGTCATGGTGCCGGCTCTTTTGATGATTGTCGGTGATGTTCGCCTGCCTGCTCCCCGAGATGTCCTTTCACGCCTTCGAACACGCAAATTGCAGCAAACGCCCGCGAACACTGCCGCAGTTCTCACCAGTCGGAACGGCTCTCATGCACACGTGATCTCACGCACAGCTCTGGTTCTCGTGACCATCTGCTGCCTGCTGACACAGATGGGCGTTCTCTATAACGGAAGCACCCTCATTGCGAAGAGCGGCTGCACCAAATGGCGCAGTCAGATGCTCGAGAACAAACCGGAAATTCCCGGCTACGGCGAGGCAGCCTTCGAACGCATCGAGACAGATGGAACCTCCACCAATTACGAAATGGTCTGGGGATATCCTTCGCTCCATTGTTTCCAGAGTACGGTGTCACCGGGTGTTTTTGCCTTCTATCAGGGAATCGGCTACAACCGCACCGTAGATTCCAAGATGAATTTCACCCATAACGGTGCAAGAGCCATTCTCTCTGCGCACTATTATCTGGAGAACAGTCTCGTAAGTTCCGATAAGAGCTACACCGAGAAGGGAGGCCTGCTGGGTTATGCGAAGGTTGGTGAATCAGACGGCTACAATATCTATGAAAACCAGCATTTCATCCCAATCGGCTTTACCTTTAACCGGTGCATGACGGAGGACACCTATTCTCTGATTCTGGACGATGATCAGACCACAGCGGACCGGCTGCTGGTAGAGGACATCATCCTCAGCAGCGAAGATGTCGAACGCTATGGTTATCTATTCGAAGCGCAGGATACCAGTCTGGAACAGGACAGCATCACAACGGATCGTTATTTTAAATCCTGCAATGAACGGGCCGCCACAGCCTGCACCAGCTTCGAAATCCTAGACAGCGGATTTACAGCCGAAACCACGTTGTCCAAAGAGAATCTGGTCTTCTTCTCCGTCCCCTATGAAAGCGGCTGGACCGCCTCCGTAGACGGTCAGGAAACCGAGATCATCAGGGCAGACTACGGGCTCATGGCAGTTTATGTTCCGGAAGGCACCCACACGATCACCTTCACGTACCTTCCCTGGGGCTTTGGACCGGCAGTCGTCATCTCCTGCTGTGCGGGAGG
>CAYLUU010000167.1:0-3378 GCA_964386925.1 uncultured Sarcina sp.
CCTCCTGCGGAAGTTTATCAAAATCTGCAGGATTGCTGATATCAACCGAGACGTACTTCTGTCCCTGTTTCTCAAAAAAACCAGTCTCACGCCGTCCTGAAGCAATCACTTCATATTTTCCTTCAAAAAACTCACAAGCATACTTGTGAACGTAAGATCCCACGTTTCCAGTTGCTCCGAAAATCACAATCTTCTTCATTTCTTGTCTCCTTTTGGTATTGCAATTTATCTCTCCTGAGAGACAAGGCCTTTGATTACAATCGGTGCAGCTTACTGCTGCCTGCTCGTCTCTCCTGCTGCAGAGAGCGTTTTCTGTATCAGAAAACTACTCTCTCGTTCACTCAGAAAGACAAAGCCATTTGATTCATAAAACCGGATTGCTGACGGACTGTATTTGCTGACTTCCAGAATACAGTTCTGCATGCCATAGGCAATCGCTGTATCGCATGCTGCCTGCAATAGATCTGTGCCGACATGAAGTCCCTGATATTCAGGTTTCACAGCCAGCAGGGTAATATATGCGTTCCTGCCCTCTGTATCATTCACATATACCGCACAATAACCCAGCACCTCATCATGATGTGCATAGAGCACCACTGCATGATGGACGATCTTATCCAGAAGCTTACCATAAACAGGCCTCTCTGCGACCGGTTTCTCAAATGCTTTGTCGCACTGCCTGATTATGCCGTCAATCTCACACCTTCCGCTTGCGTTGTCCACGCACCATTTCGGAATGCTAATCGGTACCCCCCCCTATTCAAAATTTCTGGTTGCTCAGATGATTTGTTTTTACTCTGATATTCTGACTTCAGCGCTGCATAACACCAGACATCGACGAATTCTCCGTTTTTGTAATCCGCCTGTCTCTTGCAGCCCTCATAAACAAAACCACATTTTTCGTACAGATGCTGCGCTCTCTTGTTGCTTGCAAGAACAGTCAGTTCGATGCGATGCAGATTCATATTATTAAAGGCGTGTTCCAGCATTGCGTTTACAGCAAAGGTTCCGATTCCCTTCCCCTGATTCTCTGCCTCTCCAATCATGATGTGCAACTCCGCAGACTGGTTCAGATAGTCAATTCCGGTAAGACTTACCAAGCCCAGGATTTCATCCTCCCCGGACTCTACAATTGCGCAGCGCACCGCGCTGTTCCGGTTGTTCATATATGCCTCGTACCAACGTACATCAACCTCGGGATTGATATATCGGAAGGGTGCTCCCAGAAGACGAATCAACTCCGGATCGTTTCTCCACTGGTTAATCGCCGAAAGATCTCTCCGCTCCAGTTCTCTCAGCTGATAATTATCCGTTTGCTGCATAAAACAATTCTCCACCTAAAACTCCATCAAAAGGTAAGTGCGCCGCCAACATCAATAGTAGTATCTCCCAGAACGACACGCCTGACTATCCTTCGTTCAATACGACTCGTATTCCTTCTTGTACTGCATCCGCGACAATTTTCATTTCATCCATCCCGTATCGTTGGTCAATCGGGAGCGGGAGCAGATCCGATGCAAGCTGATATTCGAGCGACTCTGGCTCGCAGCGTTCCAGTACGTCCGGCCATAATGTCGGCACATAGATCTTCCTGCTGTGCAGAAACTTTCGAAGCTTTGCACCGCCTGAAATCCACAGCGGATACATAAACGGTCCTTGCGGCATTGTTGGCTGCAGACGATTTATTTTGCCAATTCCGAGGATATGATCCAGATAAGTCCAATTGGATTCCCGCTTCATTGCGATTTCAGAATATCTAATACCATGCAGCAGATTCTCTGTCAGCGAGGACATTCCCATCACCGATTCTTCGCTGAGACGATTCTCGTTTTCACGAAAATCAGCATAGAACTCATTGGCCGTACGTTCAAATCGTCCCAACAGAAAACGCATATGATCATAGGACACAGCCCTCTCCTGCGGGTACAATTGCTCCGGCGCCAGTTCAGCCTTCAAATCATCCGCCGTATGCAGGAAGGCGCCATCCGACACGCCGAAGAACTTTCGGCAGGTATAGATGGTGTCCACGTTGCTTACCGGTTCCTGGTAATAGCTCTGGGCATTATCAACGATAATATTGCCATACTGAAGTTTCCAGTTACTAATCTTCTTGTTGCTGTGCTGCCCGTAATAATTGACGATATAGAGCCATTCATCCTCGGCAAGATCATCCGCAACAATTGGTTCAAAATGCTCATCGATATTGTAATATCTGTACGGAATTTCATATTGTTCACAGATCGACGCCACGGATCCACATAGGTAGTACGGAATTCGCAGCTTCCGAATCGGTTTACTGCTGTCCTTGCGGAGCATATACAACCACACAAGAGCATTTCTGCCACTGTTAAGTGCGATCTCCTCCTTGTGAAGCACACTTGCTCCGCAGAGAGGCTCCATTTCCATATATCCGCCGATTTCTCTCATCTCGTCCATTCGAATATCTCCCCAGAAAACGAATCCGGAAATAACAAAGCACAGTCATTTCAGATTGGGCTCCTGCTGCCAATCAGTATGTTCTGTTAAAGGATCACATCATTCACAAGCCCGATTTTGTAAGATAATATGCAGCCACTTTTCATTCTCCGCAATCAGCTGTTCCATCTTTTCTCTGGTCTCGGTATGCAAAAACAAATCCCCTAGCGACTTGTTGGCTCCAGTCAGAGGTCCAACATAAGCGCCGGGATCTACTCCAAGAAGGAGCTGTTGCACATAACGTCTTTGAACCTCATCGTCAATTCGTACCTCCCTCAGAAGACCTTCCTGCCCCGGCCTCGCATGAAGAACCATCCCACACCAGCACCCCTGCAGAGTAGCAAACTCCTCCTCGACAAGAGTCAGTCCAACAGCTTTTCGAATCTCATTTTCGATCAAGTGGGTACCATATGCCATGTCTTCCAACAAAGCCATCTGGGTTCCGCCCCCGCGCGGGGATATCTCCATCAGATATGGATTCCCATCGACATCCACAGCAGTCTCGACATTATAGATTCCGGTTCGCATATGCAGCAAATCCATAAGGCGCTGCATTTCTCTCGTCAGGTACTCCTGATGCATCTGCGGGATTTGGGATGGCCACAGCTTACAAACAGGAACATATGGATTTTCTGCCTCCTTATCGAATACATGATCTGCATAGCAGGTAAAAGTCAGCTTTCCATCCACAGTAAAAACATCTGCTGTTGTGTGCGCACTGCCAAAGCGAATGAAGTCTTCAATGATAAAGGCTCCGTTATGCGCTCCAGAAAACGCTTTCTCAACTGCCTGCGGAAGATTCTCCGGTTTTTCTACTTTCGTAATGCCCTTACTGCCAGCAGAGTCTACCGGCTTTACTATGACAGGTCAGTTAAAGTAATCGATATCCTGCATAGGAGCATT
>CAYLUU010000168.1:0-3349 GCA_964386925.1 uncultured Sarcina sp.
CTCGTCCAAGAGCATTCCTCCGAGCAAGCTCGTCGGTCTGCTCTCGTCCGGTCAGCGCTGTTCTTAATGCTAATTAAAGTTAAAGAAATGATGGATCAGCCGGTACGCTTCTACCGAGAGGAATCGAGCCCCCTTGCGGTCGCTGCCGACGAAAGTTCCGAAGATGCCGTGGCGCATTTTGGAATAGAGCCAGAAATCTCTTTTCCGCAGGTAGTCCCACAGCTCGTCCTTCATAGCGATGTGCTCTTTGGTATTGGACAGCATCGCGAGAATAGAAGAAATCGTCACAATGATCTCCAGGTAATTGTACATATAGGCCTTCAGACCTTTGTACTGATTCATTTTCTCAGCGATGATCGGCGTTGTGTAGTAGCTTATCATGATCTTGGTCACCTTGATCTGCTGATCCAGACGTGAGATCATCACCTTCTCGTTAACAGACTGATCCTGACGTCCGATGTAATAGCAGTACAGGTTCACGTTCATGTAATACATCTTTTTCACGTACGGAAGCGGACGGAATACATAGATGTTATCCACATAGAAGCAATGCTCCGGCAGGCGCATATCGCATTCCTTCAGCAGCTCTGTGCGATAAATAACCGAATGCATCAGGATGTAGCTGCCCTTATGGAAATGTCCCACCTGATCCCAGCCGAACACCTTATTCACCGGAAGAGCTGACTCGTAGTGGATCACTTTATGTTTCGCCACGCCTTCCTTCATGTAGGTATAATTGCAGAGCATCATGTCAATCTGCTGCTCTTCCTCTGTGAATTCCTGCAGCTTGTCCAGGACCTTCAGAAAGGCATCCTTGTCCAGCCAGTCATCACTGTCCACGACCTTGTAATACAGACCGCTTGCCAGATCGATTCCGATGTTCACGCCTGACCCATGACCGCCGTTAGGCTTGTGCACTGCGCGGCAGATGCCGGGATATTCCTTCTCATAGCGATCCGCAATGGCAGCCGTATTGTCCTTCGATCCATCATCCACAATCAGAATCTCCACACGATCTCCGCCTACCAGCAGAGACTCCAGGCAATGCTCCATATAGTCCTGCGAATTATAGCAAGGTACACAAATTGATAAGAGTTTCATCTTTTTTCCTTTCCTTCATCCGTCGTTTCTCAAACCAACTCTTCGAACCAATCATCACAACCATCACCCGTATCAGATCCGTTCATTTCCAAGCGTTGTTCTTCTGCCTGCTGCATCAAAATCATCTTCAGCCAGCCATTTTATCCGCGCAATCTTCCGCGTTCGAGCTCATAGCGTCGAATGGTCAGCAGACAGTCGTGCAAATCCTCATACCGCACCTGAATCGGTCCCTGATCCACCTCTACATCGCAGGCAATCGCCATGGTATCAATCATCGCATCGGTCACATGACCCCGCATCTCGTCCAGAATCGTCAGCTTGTCTTCAATGGTTCTGGCATCCAGGAATCGCTCCAGCATAGGATCCAGCCGCTCCTCTTCCGTGTTCGGTTCAGCCTCCTTCTCTGGCTCTACCCGACTTTCTGCTGCAGCTGCTTCCGCATACTCCGATCTTTGACCAGATGCTTCCATTCCGCATTCTGCAGTTTCTAAAAGCGCTTCCGTCGCCTTTTCCGCCCCTGCAGTCATCTTCTCAGCAATTGCCTCGGCAGTTTTCTCTCCCTTCCTATCTTCCTGCAGATCAGTCGGAAGACTTTCCTCTTCCTGAAGGCTTCCCTCTTCCTGAGCCGGATCACTGCCGGTTGCCGTTACCTTCTCGAAACGATACCGCTGGACGGCATCCGGATATTTTGCCCGATCCACCTCGGACAGAAAGCTGACAAGGCTTCTCGCATAGACCTTGTTCTCACCGTACAGTGCCTGATAGATCACCAACTGCTCGCCGGTATCCTCCTGCTCTGCCAGTACCAGAACCTGATACAGGCCGCCTTTAAAATGTCGATATCGTTCCATCGGCTGCGGCACTCCTGCTAAGTTTGTTCCTGCTGCCCTTTCTTCCATCTTCTGCGTCACTTCCTTTCAAAATATCCGACATATGCCATTATGTGTATCTGTCGCTTTCGCTGTGCTCACCCACTGCACTGCACGATCAGCTTCTCTGTCGCAAGTTCCGGTGTGATTTTACCGTTTTTGTAGGCAAAATCCGCCTGCATGCAGGCTTCCAGTGCATCCTCCAATCGACGTGCGTCATACCCCTTTAAGAGCGGGCGAAGCTTATTCGTGAGTGCCCACGGGTTCAGCTTCAGCTCTGCCGCCACCTCCCGGTCGCCCATGGAGGACGGCATCTCAATGATCTGCAGCAGCTGATTGTACTGCCGCGTCATCAGTGCCAGAATCACCTGCGGGGGTGTCTGGAGCTTTACAAGATCCATGTAAATCGACAATGCCTCATCGCGCTTTCTCGCTGCAATGGCACTGATCATATCGAAAATCCGGTCCTTGATCACCGGCGTGCAGATCGTCTGAATGTCCTCTGCCGTCACAATCTCCTGTCCCATGCAGTAGGAGGAAAGCTTTGCCTCCTCCGAGCGAATCGAGAGCATATCCGTTCCGGTATATTGCAGGAAGAGATCCAGTGTCTGATTCGAAATCTTTAGTCCGCTCCGAGAGAAGAGTCCTGCCGTCCATTCCCGCAGCTGCTGCACGTCCTGGGCAAGTGGCTTGTCCCCTGTCGCCAGATCGCATTTCACGACATAGCCGCGTTTTGCAATGGCCTTGTATAGTTTATAGGTTGCGTTCGGTGCCGGTTCTTCGAAGATCAGATGTGTCGTTTCCGGCATCCGCTCCAGATATTCCGCCAGCTTCTCCGCTTCCTCTCCTGTCTTCTTCAGAAAGTCCGTTTCTGTCAACATGATCACACGCCTTTCGGCAAAAAAAGGAAGCGTCTCCGCCAGCTCAATCACCTGCGCCGCCCGCACATCTGCACCTGACAGCACCGTGGCATTCATTGCATCACCATCGCCCAGAATGGCTGCCTGCAGGCGTTTCATATTTGAAGCACGCAGGTAGTCCTGCGCTCCGCAGATCAGATACACGGAGGCAAAATCCTGTTCCTTGATCTGGCGGCTTAGCTCCGCTGCGTAATCCCGGTAGGGCGTTTGTTCTTTTTTGCCTGGTTTCGCCTTTGCGGGCATCCTGCAGCACCTCCTGCTCTTTCTCATAGCTGCTCACCTGTAGACAATGCTGCAGGCGTAAACGTCTCTAAGTATACCATTCCATACGCCATTCAGCCAGTGATGGGTATGTATGCATCCCTTGCCTCCCTGCCGCCGGCGAATGCATTTGCAAAATCAAAAGGGCAGGTGCCGCAGCACCTGCCCTCCTGTATTCAAGCTAAACTACTATTCAGA
>CAYLUU010000169.1:0-3346 GCA_964386925.1 uncultured Sarcina sp.
ACATGAGCAAAAGGAAAGCTGCGTAGCAGCGGTTTTGCGAATGGGCTCTGAATAGATACCATAAAATTAAATTGTATCCGTTTAGCACCCGCATCTTGAAATCGCCAAGTGCTAAGGAAACGCTGATTAAATCAGCATTTCCTTAGCAACCTCCGGTGGATCGCACGGATTTGCAAGGGAAAATGCTGCTTCGCAGCGCAAATCCGGCCCGGCCGGCCATTCAGGTCGGCCGAGCCGGATCCAGCAACAAGCTATTTACTTATTCAGCGGGCTCTCACGATAGATGATGTCACTCCGTGCCGGTCCGTTCGAAACCATCGTGATCGGGTAGCCGATCTGCTGCTCGATGAAGTTCACATAATCCTGTGCTTCCTTCGGCAGCTCTGCGAAATCCTTGATCCCGCGGATATCGCACTTCCAGCCCGGCATGATCTTATACACCGGCTTGCAGCGCGCCAGATCCTTCGTCACCGGGAACTCCGTGATCTCTTCTCCATCCAGTTCATAGGCAACACAGACCGGAATCTCATCCAGATATCCCAGATCGTCCAGTACGGTAAAGGCTACGTCCGTGCACCCCTGCAGTCTGCACCCATACTTGGATGCCACGCAGTCATACCAGCCGACACGTCTCGGACGGCCGGTGGTTGCACCATACTCGCCGCCGTCTCCGCCGTGATTGCGAAGCGTCACAGCCTCCTCGCCGAATACTTCGGAAACGAACTCACCAGCTCCGACAGCAGAGGAATATGCCTTGGAAACAACAACAATCTGCTTAATCTCATAGGGCGGAATTCCTGCACCGATGGCTCCGTAGCCTGCCAGCGGGGAAGAGGATGTAACCATCGGATAAATGCCGTGATCCGGATCCTTCATGGTTCCCAGCTGTCCCTCGAGGAGAACTGTCTTGCCCTCCTTCAGAGCGCCATCCAGATACAAAGATACATTTCCAAGATACGGCTTCACCTTATCCCGGCGCTCCTTGATCCAGTTCAGGAGTCCTTCCTGATCCAGCGGATCTGTGTGGTAGAGATTTACCAGAAGAGCATCCTTGATCTCTGCGATCCGCGCAATCTTCTCCTTCAGGACTTCGTCATCCTGATAAAATTCATTGATCTGCCAGCCGATCTTGGCAAACTTGTCGGAATAGAAAGGTGCAATGCCCGACTTGGTAGAGCCGAAGCTCTTTCCTGCCAGTCTTGCCTCCTCCAGTGTATCGAACAGAATATGGTACGGCATCAGCACCTGTGCGCGGTCGGAAACCATGAGCTGCGGCGCAGGAACACCTTTCCCTTCAATATCTGCCAGCTCACCCACAAACTTGTCGATATCGAATGCCACACCGTTTCCGATGATGTTCATGATGTTCTGATGAAACACACCGGACGGCATCAGGTGAAGTGCGAACTTGCCGTATTCGTTTACGATGGTGTGCCCTGCATTGGCTCCGCCCTGGAAGCGGATCACCACATCCGCAGAATCTGCCAGTGTATCGGTAATCTTGCCTTTTCCCTCGTCGCCCCAATTGGCGCCAACGACTGCCTTAACCATATTTACCTCCATCTAAACCTGCTGCGGCCTCTCATTCGGCCTGTCGTAGTATACCGCAAGTCCTGCGGTGTATACAACTCACACCGCAAATCGTGACAGCGCCAGGGTGACAGGTGCTGCGCATCGCTGGGCCCTGCGGTTCCTAATACACGGATTTCTCACCACTACAGAGCGGGAAACAGCACCGGGGCCGGCTCACCTGCACACATCGCTCCCCACCGTTTCATACTCGTCCCTATATATTGCCGCTCCTGCCAACCGGGACTTCGTCCCCTTACGTATTCCGCAGGGTCGCGCCTGCGCACACCCTGCCTCCCTGTCGCCTTGAAACTATCAACACTCTATACAGTGATCTCTGCGGTTACTCCCAGCACATCCTTGTTGGCATCCAGGATTGGCTGGATGACCTCCGACAGGTATTTTTCCACCTGGTGCGGTGCACAGCCGATGTATTTGTGCGGATCAATGTACTGATCCAGCTGTTCTCTCGTCATATGGAATCGGGAATCCTCTGCAATGAGATCCAGCAGATTGTTGTCCAGTCCTTCTTCCTTCACGCGGCGTCCGGCCTGCATGGAGAGCTCACGGATGGCCTCGTGGAATTCCTGGCGGTCTCCGCCCATTTTCACCTCATCCATCATGATGTTCTCCGTTGCCATGAACGGAAGCTCGGCTGCCAGATGTTTTTCGATGACCTTGGTGTAAACCTTCAGTCCGTCGGTAACATTCAGGCACAGATCCAGAATGCCGTCGACCGCAAGGAAGCCTTCCGGAACGGACAGGCGCTTGTTGGCAGAATCATCCAGCGTTCTCTCAAACCACTGGGTGCCTGATGTAATGGAGGGATTCATTACATCTGCCATTACGTAGCGTGCCAGGGAACAGATTCTCTCTGAGCGCATGGGGTTTCTCTTATATGCCATTGCAGAAGAGCCGATCTGGGTCTTCTCAAAGGGCTCCTCTACCTCTTTCAGATGCTGCAGGAGACGAATGTCTGTTGCCATCTTCATGGCAGAAGCTGCAATCCCGCCCAGCGTGTTCACGACAAAGGTGTCCACCTTGCGGGAATAGGTCTGGCCGGATACCGGATAGCAGGCTGCAAAGCCCATCTTCTCTGCAATCATCGGATCCAGACGATCCACCTTGTCCAGGTCTCCGTCAAAGAGCTCCAGGAAGGATGCCTGCGTTCCTGTCGTACCCTTGCTGCCCAGGAGCTTAAGCTGTGACAGCGTATGCTCCACCTCTTCCAGATCCAGCACGAACTCGTTCAGCCACAGGCTGGCGCGCTTGCCGACAGTGGTAGGCTGTGCAGGCTGGAAATGTGTAAAGCCAAGAGTCGGCTGATCTTTGTATTCATCCGCGAATTTAGCCAGTGCGGCAATGACATTGATGAGCTTCTTGCGTACGAGAACCAGTGCATCACGCATGATGATGATATCCGTATTGTCGCCGACGTAGCAGCTGGTCGCGCCCAGATGAATGATGCCCTTTGCCTTCGGGCACTGCAGACCATAGGCATACACATGGCTCATGACATCATGGCGTACTACCTTTTCACGTGCCTCGGCCTCTTCGTAGTTGATGTCCTCGGCATGGGCCTTCAGCTCATCAATCTGCTCCTGAGTAATGTCCAGTCCCAGCTCCTTCTCGGTCTCCGCCAATGCAATCCACAGCTTTCTCCAGGTCCGGAATTTCTTGTCCGGAGAGAAGATATACTGCATTTCACGGCTGGCATAGCGAGCCGAAAGAGGACTTACATACTTGTCATGTGCCATTGTGGAATCTCCTTTTCAGT
>CAYLUU010000170.1:0-3303 GCA_964386925.1 uncultured Sarcina sp.
CAAGCATTACTCGCACATTTTATGCAAATTTGCTTGGCTCTGAATAGTTACAGAAAAAGAAACGCACCTGCTGCCATGCCAACCAGATACCCTACCGCCACATCCTTCGGATAATGCACGCCGCCCAGTACCCGGATTGCTGCAACAAAGACAGTCAGAATGAGTCCGATCCCGCCGATCACAGCATTTACCCTCAGGCAGCACATGGCAATGATGGCCGCCGAAAACACATGCCGACTCGGCATGGAACTGCCTTTTTTGTCCTTTGGGATCAGCGGCTCGATGGGCCAGTCCTCATACGGGCGCTTCTCATTGATGCCTCTGCGGATCACGCTGAGCACCGCAAAAGAGATTCCCGGCACCAATACAAGCGGCAGGATACCCTGCACTGCCGCAGCAAGGCTCTTTCCGGTATGAATGCCACATAAGATCAGTGCCGCCAGCATCAGCGGATAGAACAGGAAGATCACACCTGTCAGCAAATGATCTGCCGCCCGCAGATACTGCACGCCCTTTGGGCGCCTACGAATTCCGTATGTAATTCGGTTATAAAAATCGGTGTAGTTATAATCTGTGCCGCTGTGATTCATATGTCTGTTGCTTATTCCGTCTTCACTTCGTTTGTGTGACCTTCATTGGTCTTTATCCTGCGTATTCTCTGCAGTATTCTCTTTCTCTTCCTGTTGTCCTTCTGACTTCTGTTCAGAACGCATCTCACCACGCATTGCATCCATTGATACGTCTGTCTCATCGTCGTGCAGATCCTCCAAGGTGATGCGCTGCATATCCTCCACGGATGGATTCTCCAATGCTGCAATGCGCCTTGCCTGATTCGTAATGATCGTTTCGAAGAGGTTTCGTACCTCTCTCGCATTCGCATAATTCTCCGGAGTCTGTGCCTTCTTTAGCATCAGGAGGGTCTTCACCTGATCCCTTGCCTCCGGGTCGGGGGTGTACTCGTATTTTCTGCAGTTCAGATCGAAGATCTGCAGCAGCTCATCCACGGTATAATCCGGGAACTCAATGAATTTGTTAAACCGGCTCTTGAGTCCCGGGTTCGACTGAATGAAGGTCTCCATCGGCTCCGTGTAACCGGCTACAATCACAACGAAATCCTCCCTGTGATCCTCCATTGCCTTCAGCAGGGTGTCGATGGCCTCCTGACCGAAGTCATTCCCGCCGTTTCCGCTGCGAGCCAGAGAATAGGCTTCGTCGATAAAGAGCACGCCGCCCATGGCTTCCTCGATTTTCTTCTGCGTCTTCACAGCAGTCTGCCCAACATAACCGGCAACGAGTCCGGACCGGTCACACTCAACGAGCTGTCCCTTGGACAAAACGCCGATCTGCTGATAGAGTCTTGCCAGAATACGGGCCACGGTCGTCTTGCCTGTACCTGGATTACCAGTGAATACCAGGTGCATTGACACCGGAACTGTCTTCATTCCGGCGTCCTTTCGCATCTTCTGGATCTTCGTGAAATCATAGATTTCCTTTACGTCGTGCTTAATCCCTGTCAAACCGATCAACTCATTCAGATCATCCATGGGGTCGGTTTCGGGCTGTTTATCCTCGCTCGCTGCCCCAGATGAGGTCTCGGCCATCTCTGTTCGTCTATGCTCCGGCTGCTGCTCAACCTTCTCCAGAAGTTCTCTTCGGAACTCATCCTGCTGCAGGAATTTATCCTGTGCTTCCTCCAGAGCCTTCCTGGCCTCTTCCAGAGCATCGATGCCCGGAATATTATCCGGGCTCAGTGTTTCCTCCGAATTGGCAGTACCTTCCGGGGAAGATGCAATGCCTTCCCGGTTCATCTTGCCTTTCGATTCCTCTTGCTCCCTGTTCGCCTGTTCCGGCTCTTTGCCCTGATTCATAACGGAATTCCGACGATTTCCTGTTCCATACAAGTCATCATACAGACTTCCCAGCAGATTCTCACTCATGTTCCGGCCCCATTTCCCACTGCGCTGTCAACAACATCTGGTCAAATGTTACATTTCACGCGGCAGACAGGAGCGAACATCTCAGCTGGCTGACACCCGTACAGTAACATCTCCATTATAATGTACCAGACAGAGAATCTGCCAGCCTTGAGCAAACCCCAAAACCAGTTTATTCTATTAGGGAAATGCTGATTTAATCAGCGTTTCCTTAGCATGACGTTGAGGACAAAAGGCCTTTTAACACAATGATGCCCTGATTGCTGCGTACTGCGTGCTCCCGCAGTCCTATAATATTCGTGATCTGCCGGGACAGGTAAATTCAGCAGCAGACTATTAAGGAGACTATGATATGTTCCTGTTCTGCAAACGCGTAACCCTTGCTGACGGTAGCAAGGAAGAAATCACCCGCAAGGAAAAACAGCTCAACGAAGCCGGCATTAAGACAAACTCCTGGAGCACAGGAGCGCCGGTTGTACTCGGCGGGCCGCACATGAAGACTGCTGACTGGGCCGACGGCCACTATGTCAACCATGATGACGAGCGCGTCGTCTATCATCTCGAGGTTGCCCAGAAGGACCAGTACCGCGCTATGAAGGTTCTCATGGGTGATGACGCCGTTCAGGGAGAAGATTTCATACGATAATGTGCCTGACATTCCTATGCCAAAGGATTCCATACTCCAATGAAAGCATCAGGCATCTTAATATGTCTGATGAACAGATAGGACATTTTTATCTATGACAAAAAGTGAGCTCTCCCTTGCCGTCATCAAACGGCTCAAAAATGAATATCCTGCCTCCCAGTGTACTCTGGATTATCAGGATGCCTGGCAGCTGCTCGTCAGCGTGCGGCTCGCTGCCCAGTGCACCGATGCCAGAGTCAACATCGTCATGGTCGACCTGCTGAAGGCGTTTCCTACCGTTGCCTCCCTTGCTGAATCCACACCCGAAGCGATTGAAGCGATTGTCCGCCCCTGCGGCCTTGGCAAATCGAAAGCCCGCGACATCCATGCATGTATGACAGTACTCCACGAGCAATACCACGACATCGTACCGGATACCATGGAGCAGCTCCTCGCACTCCCCGGTGTCGGGCGCAAAAGTGCCAACCTCATTCTCGGTGATGTCTACGGCAAGCCTGCCATCGTCACCGACACCCACTGCATCCGGCTCTCAAATCTCATCGGACTCGTGGATGACATCAAGGAGCCTGCCAAAGTTGAAAAGGCTCTTCGCGCAATTGTCCCCCCGGAAGAGGGCAACCAGCTCTGCCATCGCTTTGTCGACCACGGCCGCGCCGTCTGCGTTGCCAGAAGACCGCAGTGTGAGAAGTGCTGCCTCTCCGACCTCTGCAGGTATCACAATAC
>CAYLUU010000171.1:0-969 GCA_964386925.1 uncultured Sarcina sp.
ATGCAAGCATTACTCGCACATTTTATGCAAATTTGCTTGGCTCTGAATAGTTACTTCTAAATTACAAATTCAGAACACTCAGATTTACTTGTTGTAGTTGACGATCTCGCCGAAATCAGCCTTCAGCGCTGCGCCGCCGATCAGTCCGCCGTCGATGTCGGGCTTTGCCAGCAGTTCCTTGCAGTTGCCAGCGTTCATAGAGCCGCCGTACTGGATGCGGATCTTCTCCGCAGTGTCAGTGTCATAGATCTCAGCGATGGTCTGGCGGATTGCTGCGCAAACTTCCTCTGCCTGATCGGAGGTTGCGGTCTTGCCGGTTCCGATTGCCCAGATCGGCTCATATGCGATTACAAGCCCTGCAGCCTGCTCAGCAGTTACGCCCTGCAAATCCGACTTAATCTGAAGGCGAATCCAGTCAAGGGTAACACCTGCCTCGCGCTGCTCAAGTGTCTCGCCACAGCACAGAATCGGAGTCAGGCCGTTCTCCAGAGCCTTCAGAACCTTGCGGTTCAGGAATGCATCGTCCTCGCCATAATACTGTCTTCTCTCGGAATGTCCGATGATAACATACTTAACACCTGCATCCAGCAGCATTGCAGCGGAGATCTCACCGGTGTATGCGCCCTTGTCCTGATCGGAAATGTTCTCAGCGCCCAGCTGTACGTTGGTCCCCTTAATGGCCTCAGCAACCGGTACGATGTCAATTGCAGGTACGCAATATACAACATCTACATCCGGGTTGTTTACCAGGGGCTTGAGCAGCTCAACCAGTTCCTTTGCCTCGCTGGGAGTCTTATTCATTTTCCAGTTTCCGGCAATAATCTTCTTACGTGCCATGATATTCCCTCCTTAAGTTCAGGTGTAGCGATTCGAGTTTGCAAGGCAAAATTCGCGCAGGCGATTTTGCCGCTGCGGGAGTGAGCCCGCAAGGGCCACTCGGTAAGGTAAAAAACGCTATTAGACGATTCG
>CAYLUU010000171.1:1069-3291 GCA_964386925.1 uncultured Sarcina sp.
CAAGGCAAAATTCGCGCAGGCGATTTTGCCGCTGCAGGAGTGAGCCCGCAAGGGCCACTCGGTAAGGTAAAAAACGCTATTAGACGATTCGGGTTCGCAAGGCAAAATTCGCGCAGGCGATTTTGCCGCTGCAGGAGTGAGCCCGCAAGGGCTCACTCGATAAAGCGAGAATCGATATCAATCGATTCGAGGTTTATTTATCATCTGCAGCATATACGCCGGGCAGCTCCTTGCCTTCCAGGAACTCCAGAGAAGCGCCGCCGCCGGTGGAGATGTGGCTCATCTTATCTGCGTAGCCCAGCTGGTTAACAGCTGCTGCAGAATCGCCGCCGCCGATGATGGTGGTAGCATCGGTCTCAGCAAGAGCCTTGGCAACCGCCTTGGTTCCCTCAGCCAGAACCGGGTTCTCGAATACGCCCATCGGTCCGTTCCATACAACGGTCTTTGCAGTTGCAACAGCCTCTGCATACAGTGCGCGGGTCTTCGGTCCGATATCCATGCCCATCTTGTCAGCCGGGATCTTGTCGATATCAACGATCTCCGTAGCGATTGCTGCATCATCAATCGGATCCGGGAAGTGATCCGTAACAACAGAATCTACCGGGAGCAGGAGCTGCTTGCCCAGCTCTGCAGCCTTAGCCAGCATTTCCTTGCAGTAATCAACCTTAGTCTCATCGCACAAAGAGGTGCCGATCTCGTATCCCTGAGCCTTTGCGAAGGTATATGCCATACCGCCGCCGATGATCAGAGTGTCGCACTTCTCCAGGAGATTAGAGATAACGTTCAGCTTGTCCGCAACCTTTGCACCGCCCAGAATCGCAACGAAAGGACGAACCGGATCCTCAACGGCATTGCCGAGGAACTTGATCTCCTTCTGCATCAGATAGCCTACTGCGCAGGTGCCGCCCTTCTCGCGGATGTACTTGGTAACAACAGCAACAGATGCATGTGCTCTGTGTGCAGAGCCAAATGCATCGCATACATAATCATCAGCGAGGTCAGCGAGTTCTTTTGCGAACTGCTCGCCGGCATCCTGCGGCTTGGTCTCTTCCTTGCCGCGGAAACGAGTGTTCTGCAGCAGGATCACATCGCCGTCCTTCATAGCTGCAACAGCATCGGTAGCAGCCTGGCCGGTTACGTTGTAATCTGCGATGAAGGTAACTGCCTTGCCAAGCTTCTCAGACAGACGCTCTGCAACAGGTGCCAGAGACTCGCCCTCGTTGGGGCCGTTCTTAACCTTGCCCAGGTGAGAGCACAGGATAACCTTTGCACCTTCCTCTACCAGCTTGTTGATGGTAGGAAGTGCTGCAACGATACGGGTCTCATCGGTGATCTTGCCTTCCTTGAGCGGTACGTTGAAATCGCATCTTACCAGTACTCTTCTGCCGGCTGCGTTGAAATCGTCAACCGTCTTCTTGTTTAATGCTGCCATTTCCTTTCTCCTTTCAAATGTGTATAACTGCCCAGCGCCACATTTCGATCTTCCTATGGAAAGCCTCTATGCAGCCAGACAGATAAACAAAACCGAGGTCCAGGCCTCAAGGGCCCGGGCCTCGGTTGTCAATTCTCTATCCAGTTTCGGTAGGCCGGCAAGAATTACTTGTTCAGCAGGGAACCGAAGTGCTTGATGGTGCGAACCATCTGGCTGGTGTAGGAGTTCTCGTTGTCATACCAGGAAACAACCTGAACCTCAGTAGTTCCGTTGTCCAGAGGCAGAACCATGGTCTGAGTTGCATCGAACAGAGAGCCATAGGTCATTCCAACGATATCGCTGGAAACGATCTCATCCTCGTTGTAGCCGAAGGACTCAGTGGAAGCTGCCTTCATAGCTGCGTTGATCTGATCCTTGGTAACCTCACCCTCAACAACTGCAGTCAGGATGGTGGTGGAGCCTGTAGGAGTAGGAACACGCTGTGCAGAGCCGATCAGCTTGCCGTTCAGCTCAGGGATAACCAGGCCGATAGCCTTTGCAGCACCGGTGCTGTTAGGAACGATGTTAACAGCTGCAGCGCGGGATCTTCTCAGATCGCCCTTTCTCTGCGGTCCATCCAGAGTCATCTGATCGCCAGTGTAAGCGTGGATGGTGCACATGATACCGGACTTGATCGGAGCCAGGTCGTTCAGAGCCTTAGCCATAGGAGCCAAGCAGTTCGTGGTGCAGGAAGCTGCGGAGATGATCTTGTCATCTGCAGTCAGACCCTGGTGGTTAACATTGTAAACGA
>CAYLUU010000172.1:0-3237 GCA_964386925.1 uncultured Sarcina sp.
GTAGGTGAGGTGTGATTATGGCGAGAGCGAAGAAAGAATCAAAGCCTTTCAACATGCGAATGGAAAAGTCAGTATATGACATGCTTGTTGAGTTCTGCGAGATTTCCGGCCAAAGTAAAACTCTGGCAGTAGAGAGAGCAATCCTGCTTTATGTTGAACAAAATAAGGCTAAACAAGAATAAAAAGATGGAGCGGAATGGTGTTATCCAGACCGCTCCATTGGCTTTATTTGGAGGAGGGCATAATATGCCCAGACTGCCTGGCAAGATTCGCTCGCAGCTTTTGATTTTCCGACAGGATGACAGCGTAACGTTCTTCAAGATTTTTGTTGCGAGTCTGCAGATTTGCTATTTCAGCAGCCAGCTTCATGTTTTCCTGACGGAGGTTTTCGGTTTCGACATCACGAATCAGAAAAGCATCCAGTTGTTCTTTATACTGCTCTATTCTCGCTTTCAGGCGCTGAATCTCGGTTAATTGGTCTGTTTCTTCAGAAGCACGAGAAAATTTTTCAACATACAGACGGAGAAGTTCATTGTTGTAGAATGTTTTTCTGGAAATCCCTGAATCGGCGGCAATGGCAGAGATGTTGATGTCACAGTTTTTCAGTGTGTCTTTGGCTTCTGTTATTTTCTGTAAACGGGCTTCAATAGCGGCATCTGCCTTTTTGAACTGCTCCATTCGTGCAGGTGGGACGGTTTCGGGGGTCTGATCATGCTCTTGTAGAAATGTATCAATCCTGTTTAATTTTTCGCCATCCATAATTCTATTTCCTTTCTGATATCTGTCAGGTTATCTATGATGATGCTCAAGGAGGGATTGCGGATAAGAATGTAATCCTTTCCCTTCTCGGAAAGCTCGTGTTCCAGTTCATCTAATTCCGGACTGAGTTTTCGACGTAAAAGATTTTTTATTTTGTTCAGCTCTTTTTGTGCAGCCCTGGTGTGACCGCTTGAAATGTTTTCTTGATAAGTTGCCTGCAACGTCTGGAAGTCCAGATATGACATATCTGCCATGTAGTAAAAATAGAACAGATTTGGACATAGGTTGTATGCACACATGATTTCATTTGTTCTGGCGTCTTTTGCACAGGGCATTAAGGATGTTTTTATACAGACACCTCCAGTCTTTCCGCGGATTACGAGCTTGGGACCTAAAGCTTCTGCGATGGCGTGGATATCGGTATTGACATTCAGATTTCGTCCTTCGATAAAAAGTTTTAAATTTTCCCGAAGTTCCCCGCCCATAAGACCGATTGGAGTAAGATTTTCGCCTGCAATGTCTTTTATTATCTTTTCGGAATAAGCAATATTTTCCTGATAGGTATCCTTCGGCCTGACATAGTAGCCGAGCATGTATTCGGATAAATGTCCCATGTATTTCTGAATATAAACCAGAGGAATGCCTCTGTTGTAAAGCACTGTACAAAGATGTACTCGGAACTGACGTGTATCAGGAACTGCGAGAAGGTACCGTTTGTGGTTTTTCCCACTTCCTCTATGAACTACGCACATTTGAATCCCGTTCCACTTCAATGAGGCTTCTGCTAAGAGGTGATTGCAAAAGAAGCGTTTTAACTCACTACGGAACCGGTGGTTAGGAAGCGGATATACATCGAGACTTTGGCATACAGAGTCAAGTACGTAAAGGTATGCTTCGCTGGAGAATTCGCAGGCTTTTCGGATTCTCTTTAAAGTCTGGAAGGCTTCTGTACATAAACTGTTGCTGAAGATATCGAATTCCAACATTTCGTCGTGAGGGTTGATGGGCTTATGAGATTTATAGTGGATGTAATAGGCAGTTTTTCCGCTTCGAGGCATCTTCTTTGAAAACAACTGATCTGTTGTAAGACTCATAAGATCACCGATGCGTAAACCGAGCTGAGAAAGCATTACGATAATGCAGGCAGTTGCCCTGTCGTTGTAAATGGAAGCGTTGTCACGCATGATAGCAACAGCTTTTTCCAGGATTGCATTGAAGTATTCTTCGGGAATATCTGGGAGCTTGTTCCCTCCTTTTTTTGCCAGATCTTTTTCTGACACACCGCACCGCTTTAGTTCCTCCACATCGACAGGAAGATCAAATCTATAATTGTTGATCAGAAAGTAGAAGAACTGATAGACGGCTTCATAATTGTTGTGCGTAGTTGAAGGAGATGTGTTCCGACTGTCGATTTCGGTGCATAGATCCTCTGTTGTAATCAGTTCCAGACAGTTGTGCGGAGTATTAGCCATAACATGGTTAATAACGCTCACAGCATTTGTCATACGTACGTAGGCAGTGGAAAGCTTTGCCTTTCCCATGATCTTATGCAGGACAAAGAATTTAAGATAATCTCTGAGTTCGACCGGTGCAATGTCAAAGCAAAACCTGTGGCTCTTCATATTGGAAGCCTCGAAATATGGGTTAAAATCCCAGATGTCATCGTAAAAAGAGATATGGTCTTCTTTATTTGGCAGCTTATTTACGATGCTTTGAAAGGCACTTATATATGCGTCGACATCATCTGCAAAGGCAAACGCAGGATTTTTATCCCAGGGAATGTCTTTTACGTAATCGTATGCAAGATTAGAGGGAATCATACAGTAAGCTCCTTGATTCTATAAATGGCTTCGAGATAGGCCTCGTAAAGGTTTTTAATAACGACCAGGTCTTCGATGTCGTGACGGCTTTGGGCTGCGCTGATGATGCTGAATCCGGAATATGATCAACGATCTTTGATGTGGCATCAATGTTTGCGGATCCTATGGTAATGCCATAAGTTGCTTCCAACATCTTTTCCAGTTCGAGTTCTATGTAATGGTTTTTTGTAGTATCCAGATGCTTGTGTTTGGATAGTAATCCCATTTCTATGTCGCTCTTGCCGTTGCGGAGAATATGTTCCAATGCTTTGGTCATAGAGAACGGGTAGCTGGATATTTATTAACCAACCATCGGTAAAAGCAGCATACGGCTCTTATACTGTTGGTGTATTCAACGGAAGGTGCAGGAAAGAGGTTTTTATAATAATTGATTTGTTTCCAGAAGGTGATGTCGGTAAATCCGGTATGCTCATGAATTTCAGATGCGTAATTTCCAAGACTGATTTCGAAAGCTTCGATGATAGCACGGGTGTGCCAGCGATTATGCATCCGAGCATCCTCCATGAAGGCGAGATCGAGCTCTTCCATGATTTCCAATACGACATTTGGATTATTTGTCATTTGGCTCTTTTTCATCGAATGGCTCCTTTAATTCCGG
>CAYLUU010000173.1:0-3133 GCA_964386925.1 uncultured Sarcina sp.
TGCTCAAATACAAATGCTGGTATTATTCGCAGGCGTTGAAGGACGGCAATGAGGACACTGCCAGAGCCTTAACTCCGGATGGGCTTCCGGAGGATATCAAAAGTGCCTATCACAACTCTCACGATGAATAATCCGCTGGACTGAACATATACCAATTTACACTATATGAGGGAGGAACTTTGATGAACCTATGGAAGAAAATTGTTAACAAATACAACAGCACCAGCTTGATTTTGCGTATTGCCTGTGGCCTTGTGATCGGCTGCGTACTGGCATTGGCATTTCCGGCGGCGACGTGGATCTCCATTTTAGGCGATCTGTTCGTGGGTGCCTTGAAGAGCATTGCACCGATTCTGGTATTCGTAATCGTGGCCAGTGCGCTCGCGCAGGGCTCCTCCAGACTGGACAAACGCTTTGGTGTTGTGATCTTCCTGTATATGCTGACCACATTTCTGGCGGCTTTCCTTGCCTGCGCAACCAGCTTTCTGTTCCCGCAGAACCTGGTGCTGACCAATGCTGCGCAGTCGGAGGTGATTCCCCAGAGCCTGTCCGAGGTGCTGCAGAACCTTTTGACGAATTTTGTCTCCAATCCGATTGCGGCATTGATGGACGGCAATTATATCTGCATTCTGTTCTGGGCCTGCCTGTTCGGCGTTGCTATGAAGTCCATCGGTTCCGAAACGACAAAGGTATTCCTTTCCAACACCTCGGATGCGATTTCTCAGCTGGTACGGTGGATCATTAATCTGGCTCCCTTCGGCATCATGGGACTGGTTTATTCGAACGTAACGGAAAATGGTTTGTCTATCTTTTCACAGTATGGCAAGCTCCTGTTACTGCTGGTAGGAACCATGCTGGTGATGAGTCTCGTGGTTTCGCCCATTGTTGCGGCAATTTTCCTGCATTGCAATCCTTACCCGTTGGTACTGCGCTGCCTGAAGGAGTCCGGACTGACGGCTTTCTTTACCCGCAGCTCTGCCGCTAATATTCCGGTGAACATGCGCCTTTGCGAGGAAATGGGACTGGATAAGGATATGTATTCCATCTCCATTCCGCTGGGAGCTACCATTAATATGGATGGCGCAGCCATCACGATCACTATCATGACACTGGCAGCAGCCAATACGTTGGGACTCTCCGTGTCCTTCCCTGCGGCCGTGCTGCTCTCTGTAGTATCTGCACTGGGTGCCTGCGGTGCTTCCGGCGTGGCCGGCGGTTCCCTGCTGTTGATTCCGCTGTCCTGCTCCCTGTTCGGCATTTCCAACGATATCGCTATGCAGGTTGTAGGCGTTGGCTTCATTATTGGTGTTGTGCAGGATTCTGTGGAAACTGCATTGAATTCTGCGGGAGACGCGTTGTTTACGGCAACAGCAGAGTTCTACCAGTGGAGAAAGGAAGGACGTGCTCTGCCGGAATTCCTGACCGGGAAGAAGGGAAGCAAGTAAATTCGTTCGCAAGTGGGCGATTCATGTTGAAATCGCCGGGGGCTAAACAGATACGTTCATATTAAAAAGGTCTTGCCGTTTGGCAAGACCTTTTTTAGAATTCCAGTTCTGATTCATCCTGAGCATTCTTGTCTCAGCGTAGCATCGACAGGATTCCCAGTACCAGGCACCCTTGTGCAATGGCATTGGTAATCTGCTCGATCCAGTTGTTCCTGGCCTTGGTGCCGTCCAGCTTGAAGGCGAAGACCATCATGGCGATCATCCCGGCAATGGTAATTCCGAAGAAGACAATCGAAGGGAAGGACAGCATTTTCTGAAGAATCGCACCCGGATGAATCTGGCTTCTCCCGGTGAAGATACCGAGGATGATCAGCAGGAATCCGGTCGGCATCAATACGCGCAGCTGCCGGTTCAACAAGGCGATGTCTTTCCCGGCGCCGGCCACGAGAATTTTCCATAGGACTTTTCCGCATCCGGCTGCGGTACAGAGCACGGCACCGACGATAAAGAGTACATTCCGAAAACGACCTGCGATGAGCAGCATGCCGATGCAGAAGAACAGCACCGGCAGCGCATCAAAGAGTGCCAGGGAAAGCGTGAAATGGTCATAGGCTGCTTTATTTTTCTTAGACATCTCAGACATAGATCATCCCACCAACCATTTATATTTTTCGACGCTGTAGAGCGGAATGAACGGGAGCAGAATCGGTGTAGTCTTTACATATTTCTGATATTCCGGATCTTCGCCGTAATTCTTGTTCTGTCTGATTTCCAGTCTTCTGGCTCCGCCGAACATGATGTAAACAATGCAAATCCAGCCATCCAATGCCAGAATCCACTGCAGCACGCTCTGCAGTGCGGTTACACCGGAAAGGAATACGCCTGTCCAGGTGAGGACCTCGCCCAGATAGTTGGGACAGCGAACGAACCGGAATACTCCGACATCACAGAAACGCTTCGGGTGCTCCTTCTTGTATTGGTTCTTCGTATAATCCGCAAACGCCTCCAAAACGATGCCGGCGGCCATCACGATACAGCCGATTACGGTGAGTACATCCATCCCTGCCTGATTCTCAAGGCGGAAGAACACCGGCGATACCTCGCAGCAATATAGAAGTGCACAGGCTACCCAGATGACGATTTTCAAAAAGAAATTCATATCAGAGCCGTCTTTGATGTCGTTCTTCATCGTAGCCTGATACGAAGAGCTGCGTTTCTCGCGGATCAGGAGATATCCGCCCAGACGGCAGCCGTAAATTGTGAACAGCAGGCACATAATCAGGGACACAATATTGAGATCCTTATGGAACATGGCAATGATGGCAAGGCCTGCTCCTGCAATGGAAAAACCATATCCGATGGAAATAAACCAGACAAAACGCTTAAATCCAACGGAACTGATCAGCATAGCGATCAGAAACAAAATAAAAAACTTCATATTCTCATCCTCTTTTCTTTGCTTGACGGTGAATTTTCGTATCACGGCTATTCAACCATATTCTGCTGCGAGAAACGCACCGTGTCTAAAACACTTATCACTATAGAATACTCCGTAACTCTTCAAGATGATAGCCATTCCAAGATAGGAGAAGATGACATCGGTCATCTTCAGGTATCAAATTCGAGATGAGGTTGCTAAGGAAACGCTGATTAAATCAGCATTTCCTTAGCAACCTCCGGTGGATCGC
>CAYLUU010000174.1:0-3039 GCA_964386925.1 uncultured Sarcina sp.
GGATATATACGACAAAGGAATTGAAAACAATGCTAAACAGTAAGCAGAGAGCATATTTGATGAGTCTGGCGACCAATGAGACGCCGGTGCTGCAGGTGGGCAAGGAAGGCGTAACGCCGATGACGGTTACCAGTGCAGAAGAGGTTTTTAATCGCAGAGAACTGTTCAAGGGCAGCGTGTTGAAGAACTGCCCGGACCTGCCGGAGGTGGCTGCAGATAAGCTGGCAGCCCGTACCCATGCCGAGCTGGTCAAGGTGATCGGTCGTAAATTCATTCTGTATCGTGCGGATAAGGATAATCCGAAGATTGTTCTTCCCCGGTAAATAAGGACAGAAAGGCATCAGAGATGGCCAAAACAGGAATTCTCGGAGGAACCTTTGATCCAATTCATCTGGGGCACCTGATTACCGCAGAGAATGCACTGGACGGAGCTGGGCTGGATCGCATACTGCTCATACCGACAGGGTGCTCGTATTTCAAAGAGGATCAGAAGGTAACGCCGTCGCAGCTTCGCTATGAGATGACATGTCTGGCTGCAGCGGATCATCCGAGGCTCTTTGTGACAGATATGGAGACGAAACGGCCTGGCAACAGCTACACGGCGGAAACGCTTGCACAGCTGCATACCGAATATCCGGCGGATGAGCTGTATTACATTGTCGGTGCTGATACGCTGGTTATGATGAATCTCTGGAAGGATCCTGAATATATTTTTTCCTCCTGTCATATTTTGGTGGAAACGAGGCAGGATGAGGTGGCAGCAAAGGGACTTGAGGAGGAAGCTGAGCAGCTAAGGCGCAAGTTCGATGCGCAGATCACCATTCTGCCGGCGAGGAATGTGGAGATTTCGTCTACAGAGATTCGTCAGAGAGTGAAGGACGGCCGCTCCATTCGATATCTTGTTCCGCGTGCTGTCGAGGAGTTCATTCATCAGCACAGGCTGTACCTCGATTCGTGATGGAGAGCGGCACAGTTCATAGGAGATTTATTCCATGTCAAAATACGGAAAGGAACGTCTCGAGCTCATTCGTGCCGTGCAAAAAGAGCTCAAGTATTCCCGCTTTATTCACAGCATGGGAGTGGCTTTTACGGCAACCTCTCTTGCAGAACGCTACGGAGTGGACATGCGGAAGGCAGAGACCGCCGGAATTCTGCATGATTGTGCAAAATATCTGGAAGTTGAGAAAATGGAAGGCCTCTGCAGGAAGAATGACCTGCCGATTTCGGAAATGGAAAAGGGAAATTCGGCTCTTCTTCATTCCAAGGCCGGGAGCGTCCTGGCGAGAACTAAATACGGCGTAGAGGATGAAGAGATTCTGAACGCGATTCGTTTTCATACGACAGGGCGTCCTGGGATGACAGCGCTGGAGAAGATTATCTTCATTGCGGATTATATTGAGCCGGGAAGGGAACAGGCGCCGCATCTGACCGAGATCCGCAGTGCCGCATTTGAAGATCTTGACAAGGCGCTGTGCATGATTCTGCGCGATACGCTGGACTTTCTGAAGGGCGGCGAGAAGCCGGTGGATTCCATGACGCAGAAGACGTATGATTATTATACCGGTTAGGGAAACGCCATCGGGCATTTTTGAGTATCAAAGGCGAGATTCGGATACTAATAGATGCGATTTTATTTGGACCTGAACAGACTGCTGCAGGGGAGGTTATCTATGGAACAGACAACGAGAGAAATGGCAAAAGAGGCCGCAAAGCTTGCATTGGAGGCTCTGGACGAGAAGAAGGCAGAGGATGTCCGTGTAATTGATATTAGCACGGTATCTGTGCTGGGAGATTTCTTCATCATTGCCAGCGGAACCAACCGCAGCCAGATTCAGGCACTGGCAGATAATGTACAGGACAAGCTGGGGCGGGCAGGCTATATTTGCAAGCAGGTAGAAGGCTACCAGACCGCAAACTGGGTTCTGTTGGATTTCGGCGATGTAATTGTCCATATCTTTGATACGAAGAATCGACTGCTGTATGATCTGGAGCGTATCTGGAGAGACGGCCGGCAGATGGATCCGTCTGAGCTGGAAGGCGCAGAATGAAAGTTGCCTGGGAAATTTATTGAAAAGAGTGTGGTGTAACAGAAAAAGGAGCACGCAGGAAAATGTCCTGTCGGTGCTCCTTTTGCATTCCTAAAACAATAGAATTTATCCGGTATGCATTAATTAAAACGGTTTTACATGATTATTTCATGATGCGGTACACACCGAACACTTTGCCGAGAATCTGGCAATCATCTACGATAATCGGTTCCATCTCATCATTCTCCGGCTGCAGTCGAATATGGCCGTTCTCTTTATAAAAGCGCTTTACCGTAGCGGAATCATCGACGAGTGCTACGATAATTTCTCCATTCTCTGCTGTATTGCAGCTGTTCACGAAGATCAGATCGCCATCCATGATGCCAACGTTTATCATCGAATGTCCGTGAACCTTCAGAACGAAGGATTCGCCCTGCGGTACATACTCTGTGGGAACCGGAAAATAACTCTCAATGTTCTGCTGCGCCAGAATCGGCTCACCGGCAGCAACCTGCCCAACCACAGGAAGGGCTGCGGTTTCGGTTCGGATCATCTGGAAGTTATCATCACAGATTTCGATCGCACGCGGCTTCGCCGGATCGCGGCGGATATAGCCGTACTTCTCAAGTGTTGCGAGATGCGAGTGAACCGAAGATGTGGAACGCAGGTGAACGGCATCGCAGATCTCACGGACAGCCGGCGGATAGCCCTTTTCCAATATACGTTCTTTAATGAAATCAAGAACCTCCTGCTGCTTTGCAGTAAGCTGTTTTCTCATGTGGATTCCTTTCTGTGTACCTGGCACCTGGCGATTTCCCAGCGAAGCTCCTCTGCCTGTTATAAATTCGAGATGCGGGTACTAAAATAGATATTTTTCTTTCTGCATTGCTCTCTGCCAAAAACAAATATGGCCATTGAGAAAGCGCAGCCATTCAGAGGCCATTTGCAGAGCCGAACAAAATGGTAACTATTCAGAGCCAAGCAAATTTGCATAAAATGTGCGAGTAATGCT
>CAYLUU010000175.1:0-2991 GCA_964386925.1 uncultured Sarcina sp.
GCGGCTGAAGGCAGCAGGATTGACGGTGATCGTGCATGTAATCCTGGGACTTCCCGGAGAGAGCGAAGAAGAGATGCTCGCGACCGTTCGTGAGCTCGCCGCACTGCAGCCTCCTCTGGACGGCATCAAGCTGCAGATGCTGAACATTCTGGAGGGCTCCGCACTGGCGGAGGAATACCGGAGGACGCCGTTTCCTCAGATGTCAATGGAAGAGTACTGCGATCTCGTGGTGAAGTGCCTGCAGCTCCTGCCGGAGGAGACGGTCATTCACCGCATGACGGGAGATGGACCGCGAGAGCTGCTCATTTCACCGGCGTGGGTCACGGACAAGAAGCGCGTTCTGAACATGTTAAGCCGCAAGATTGCAGCGGTTTTGTGAATGGGATCTGGATAGCATCAGGGAATAGACGATAGATATAGAAGATAGAATCGAAGACGAAAACGAGGCAGCAGCCCGTCATGCAACCGGAGAAATCCGCACACTCAAAAACAACAAGAAGGCGAACATTCCAATCGTTGCAATGACAGCGAATGCAGAGGTAAAGGGATAGGGGAACATGAAGGAACAGGCTTTATCCAGAGGGGCATTTATCAAGATGGCCAGCACGATTGCGCTGCCGATCATGGTACAGAACTTGATCAGCACGCTCGTCAATACGGCAGATACGCTGATGCTGGGATATGTGGGGCAAGCGGCCATGTCGGCTTCGTCACTGGCGAGCAATGCACACACCATCATGTGGTGCATTGTCAGCGGTCTATCTACCGGAGCGGCCGTTCTGGGCTCACAATATTGGGGCAAAAAGGACATCGACACCATTGAGCGGGCACTGGGGCTCGCTATTCGTTTTTGTGTAGGAGTCGGTATCCTGACCTTTTTGCTGTGTTTTCTTGCACCCGGAGCAGTGATGTCATTATTCACGAATGATCCGGAGATCATTGAGCAGGGCATTATATATCTGAGAGTGCTGTCCTTCTCCTTCCTGTTCGAGTCCTTTTCGATCACCTATTTTGCGGTGCTGAGGAGTACGGAGAAGATCCTGATTCCCAGCATTTCGGTGGTGCTGTCGCTGTTCATCAATGTGCTGATCAATGCGACGTTCATCTTCGGACTGTTCGGTATGCCAAAGCTAGGCGTTGCCGGAGTTGCGCTGGGAACAGTGGCGGCCAGAGCCTTTGAGGTACTGCTATGCCTGCTTCACAGCCTGACGAGTAAGGATATCCGATTCCGTATCCGCTATGTGTTCGCGGATGCAGGGGTCCTGATGAAGGATTTCCTAGCCCAAGGGATTCCATCGAGTGTCAATGATGCGGCCTGGAGCCTGTCGGTTGCGGTGTATTCCATCATTCTGGGACATATGGGAAGCGATGCTGTAGCGGCCAACGCGGTGGCTGCAATGGCAATGAACATCGGCGGCATTGTGTGCCGCGGCTTTGCCAGTGCCACTACCATCATTGTAGGAAAGGTTCTCGGGCAGGGACTCAAGGAAACCGGCAAGCTGTATTCGAAGAGAATGCTGGGGCTTACTGTGTTCTTCTCTGTTCTCGGCGGTCTTGTGATGGTGGCGATTCGTCCGCTGATCTCCACCATGTACCGGGACAAGCTGACAGAGACAGCATTGTATTATTTCGGCATCATGATGCTGATGCAGGCATATCGTCTGACGGGGGAGGGACTCAATACCTGCTGGATCTGCGGGTGTTTCCGCGGAGGCGGCGACAGCAAGTTCGGTATGATCGTGGATACGCTGTGCATGTGGCTCATTGCAGTCCCGGCAACAGCGGCTACAGCCTATGCGTTCAAGGCACCGGTTCTGGTGGTGTATTTTGTGATGTGTCTGGATGAATTCGAGAAAATGCCATTCGTCCTGCATCATTACCTGCAGTACAAATGGCTGAACAACATCACCCGGGACAAGGCAGAGCTGGAAGGGTGAGAGGTATTTACTCCTGAATGCCGCTGGGACGTAAGGGAGCCAGTTTGTTTTTCATAAGAAGTTCATTGAGCTCCGGAATGCTACCCGGGCGGATCCTTTTGATTGTAGGAATCATAATATGGTTTATCGCCTTTACAAATAAGTGAATCAGCTATTGCGGTATACATAAATCCCTCACAGGCCGGAAAGAAACGGCTTGTGAGGGATTTTGCATGGACTTCGTATAGACAAATTTCAGACATTATGGCCTCTAAGCAGCTCGTGTCTTCTTGTAGTATCCAAGACAGGCTGCGGCGAAGAGTGCGGCGGCCACGATGGTGAGTACTGGAATAAGTGCTCCGGTCAATGCGGTCAGTCCCAACGCCTGGTAGAAGGTGTACACGCCAAAGAAAGCGAAGATAACGAAGGAGAGCTTGTTCAGAATTCCTTCCGGTGCCTTGCTCTTCAATAGATATCCGACGAGCATGCCGACGATATCGGCGATGAACAGGCCGATGGAGCAGCCGAGCCACACGATGACGCCGACCATCAGGCGGCTGGTACCGGGATTCGCTGCAATCTCATTGGCCCCGAAAGTGATGGCGGTGAGCTGTGTCTTGTCACCGAGCTCAGCGATGAAGAAGGTGCAGAACACAGCGACAGGGGCGAAGCCGATGCCGGTATCCTTGGCCTCCTCTTCTTCATCATCCTCCGGCTTCAGAGCCGTAATGGCAAAATACATGAACGCAGCTGCGGCGATGAATTTAATCAGCCAATCCGGAATCAGAGCACCGACCAGTCCTCCTGCCAGCACAGCCAGTCCGTTCAGGACGAGGATGGCAACGGCGGTGCCGAGGATGATGTCGCGCAGCTTGAACTTAGACGTCAGTGCAACCAGCATCAGCTGTGTCTTGTCACCCATTTCTGCAACAAATTCTGTGAATAATACTTTTAGAAATAAGAGAGTCATATCATCCTCCTTGGATGTCTGCGGTGCCTACCGCATGCAGATGTAAACAACATAAATAGCATAGAGAACGATCATGGCTGCGCCTTCAATCTTGCCAATTCTCTT
>CAYLUU010000176.1:0-2895 GCA_964386925.1 uncultured Sarcina sp.
GCGTATAAAAAGGCCGGAGGAATGCCCCTCCGGCCACAGATCGCCCACGGTATTGTGCTGCCGGGCCACGATTCATGGTAAGATCAAAATGCCGGGCAATGGTCGCTTTAAGTGATCGCTCAGAAATGGCATACAGAAAAGAAATATCGGATATTGTCAGCAGGTCAACGTATGCCCAGAGCGGAATCTCCTGGTGCAGATCATTGACAAAATGCTTTAATTATCTGATGGAAGAGATAGCGAAACTTCGAGATAAATATGGCTTGAAACTAAGAGTAGAAAGGTACGAAGACTGATGTCAGGGAAAAATATTCTGGATGTTAAAAACAGAATAGAATTCCGTCAGTGGCTGATGGAACATCATGATACTGATGCGGAATGTTGGGTTGAACTTAAACGAGGAAAGCCTGTAGATGATGAGCATTTCTGGTATCTTGATGCAGTCGAGGAAGCACTTTGTTTTGGATGGATTGACAGCACACAGACTAAAGAAAATGGCAGACAGATACAAAGATTTACACCAAGAAAAAATATAAGTCTTTGGACGGAGCTTAATAAAGAGAGAGTTAGAAGATTGGAACGTCTTGGTCTAATGACAGATGCTGGCAGAGCAGTATTGCCACCAATGGGTCCAAGAAGCTTTAAGATCGATCCAGAGATAGAAAAGGCGCTAAAGGAAGCCAGGGTTTGGAGTAAGTTTAAATCTTTTCCACCTTTATATCAGAGAATTAGAGCTTACAATATAGCATTTTATAAAAACAAGAAAATGCCAGAGTATGAGCGAGGATTAAACCACTTGATAGAGGAAACAAGAAAAGGAAAGATGTTCGGTGAGTGGGATGATTATGGAAGGCTGCGGTCGTCCAGTGGACAACCCTGCGCAGCAGGAGCAACGACCGAGCCGAGAGGCGAGATATGACAAGTATCTTAGCTTTGCTAAAACGATGTCTAAAAAAGAACTGAATGAGGCCTATGCTGAGGCAATGGTTGAATTGGAAAAATATCAGAAAAGGAAAAGTACGGGGAATAATGGGTGACGAGAGTGGTACATGGGTAATGTATGGCGTGGACTGGGATGATCCGGAGTGCATACATACTGTTGATGAAGCAATTGAATATATAAATGAGATTGGATTTCTGCCACTTTTTAAGAATGAAATTCCGGGATTTTCTCTTGAGGAAAGGACTGTACCAGAATACTGGTGGTGTGAAGATCCAGAGCGAGATCCATGGGAATGGCGTGAAATTATAGCCAGGAGCGGAAAAGTAGCTTACGGCAAATTTTTTGACAAGAAAGCCGGTTTTATCTCCAAGGATTGGTTTCCATATTTCGCCAATTATAGACGAGATGGCTATGATTTTGATGCTTTATGGGACGATGAAAAAGCATCCAGACGTCAGAAGAAGATTATGGACCTGTTTGCAGAGGAGAATTCTGAAAAAGAATACTATTCAAACGAGCTAAAGCAGAATGCCGGGTATGGTAAAGAAGGCGAGAAGGGATTTGAAGGAATCATTACAAGCCTTCAAATGCAGACATACCTTTGCCTGAGAGATTTTCGTCAAAGAAAAAATAAGAAGGGCGAATATTATGGCTGGCCAATTGCAATTTATACTACTCCGGAGCATATCTTTGGCTATGATCATGTAACAAGTGCATACAATGAGACACCAACAGAATCAGGAAAGCGAATTGCAATGCATTTGGTAGAAAACTATCCAATTGCAACGGCAGAGCAGATCAAGCATATTCTTGGAAATACGGTTGGAGTACCAATAGAAAAAAACAAGAAAGAAAAGAAGATAGATTATCCTGCAAATCTTTTGAAGGAACTGGGGCTAGGAATAACAACCTTGAATGATGATCAGGTGGTAGGCTTGGAATATGCTCTCAATACATTAAAGTTAGAACGTCAGGGCTACATTGAGGCACGCTTCGAAAAAGGACTGACATTTGCTGAAATAGGAAAACAGAATTTTTGCTCCGGGGCTACAGCGAGTAAACATTGCAGGCAGGCTATAAATCATTTGAAGAAACCGGAGATACTGGTCTGGATTTCAGAAGGGTTTAACGGACATACTGGAAATAACAATGAGAGCATCACCGCGCTTAAGGGAAAATTTATTAAGCGGGGCTTATTAAAGCAGGCGACAATGCTTGATCAAACACCGGATGTCTTGGTAGGAGTAAGTAAATCACAGGCGCAGATGTTCTTTAGAGCGGGATTTCCTGTGATTGGAAATATAGTTGAACTAATCGAAAATAACGCATTATGGTTTTCCAAGGTCCCAGGTATCGGGTATGAAACCGGAAGGCGATTATTATGGGTATTCCAGAGAGAAGGCTTCATCAGCCGAGATTGTGAGGCCTATAAGGTTTCAACTGATCGAGATTATTATAGAGAATTAGAGCATAAAAGATGGCTGGAAAAGTACGGGAAATAAATTATGAATATTAGTCTGTAGCCGGTTTTCAGTGCATCGAATATACATCTGGCGGTCTGTTCTGTCGGGATTTCAGAAAGCGTGAAATCAAATACATTCAGATTTTCCTGCATTCGTTCGATGTGGGTGGATTTCGGAATGATCGGAAAATGGCTGATGCAGGAGCTTCAGGCTTCGATTGATTTTATTGATTGGAAGCAGGGATTCTATGATGATGTACTGTCCGGAAAAACAGTCTACTACAGCAATTTGATTCCGGAATGAAGGACTGGTCAAAACGATTGGATTTGTTCCTGATGGCTGATGACAGAGAGGTGCTGCAGGATGCTATAGGCGCAACTTGCAAAGCAACCTATAAGTGCGTGATAGGTGGTGGAGGCAACCGTGACTTTTCACTAGAATGGATCCATCAAATCAAGCAAAGGAGTAAAACAAATGAAATCTTATCAA
>CAYLUU010000177.1:0-2877 GCA_964386925.1 uncultured Sarcina sp.
CACCATTCTGCGTATTCTCTGCCGCATTCGTCTCCGGGGTCTGGCTTCCCACTGCATTCGTGTCGGAGCTGCTGCCGTCATCTACCGGCTTGCTCTCTGCGCCGGTGTCCTCCGGAGTTTCCTCACCTTCATCTGCTAATGCAAGCGCGGGAGTATTCTCCTTTGTTTTCTGGTTGTTATCTTCAGGCTGTTCTGTTGCTGGTTCTGCCTGCTGTGATGCTGTCTGTGTCGGCTGCGATGCGCCCTGTTCCGGCTGTGATGCCGGCTGGTCCTGCTGATTTGAATTAGAATTGTTATTATTGCCAGTATTAGAATTATCTCCGGATCTGTTATCGGAGCCAGAGTTTGAATTGTCAGAATTTACTGCAGTTGCAGCCCCCCCGTCTGAATTTGCATTCTCTGTGGTCTGGGCAGAACCATTCTCATCTGCAAGTACAGACAGCGGCTGCGCAACTGCCATAGTAACTGCAGTGATTCCGGTTAACAGCTTCAACGTGTTCTTCTTCATATGTTGACTTACCTCCTCCAAATGCGCCTATTATAAGCAGTCGATTGCTTCATTTCAACCCCGGGCACTCTCTTCCCCAGCGAGATCGAATTATGCTTTTCTCATGTGCATTCTCAAGGTAAGTCTTCGTTTACTTCAAGTCAACGATAAAATCATTGTCCCAAAGCCGTTTTATAAATGTTGCTTTGTTAATGATTATTGTTATGATTATTCCGAATTCTCTTCTCGCAGATACTCCTTTATCTTTTCCGCATCCCGTTCTCCCAATGTCAGTTCGAGCAGGATTCCTTCCGTAAGATATTCCAGACGATCGATCGCGAACTTGCCCTGCAGCTCATGGAGGAGGTCCCCGCGGGAATACGGCAGCTGGTAGGTGTTGTGTTCTTTTTTGCCGCCAAGTAGTTCGTCCAGCAAGGTCAGAAGATCTTCATAGCTTTCCGTATCTCTTGCTGAGAAATAGACATGATCCGGATAAATGCGTCTCGCAGGCTGGTTCTCGCAGCGATCGGTCTTGTTGTAGACAATCAGAACCGGGATGTCCGCCGCTCCAATTTCCTCCAATGTCCTGCGTGTGACGCGCAGGTGCTCCGGGTATTCCGGATCCGAGAAATCGACCACCTCAACCAAGAGGTCCGCATAGCGCACCTCATCCAGAGTAGAGTGGAAGGCGTCCACCAGCGTATGCGGCAGATCTGAAATGAAGCCAACGGTATCACTCAGAAGGAACGGCTGATGTCCCGGGGCGCTGATGCTGCGGACAGCGGTATCCAGCGTTGCGAAGAGCATGTCCTTCTCGAAGACTCTCTTGCCGCTCTCATCATAGTTTTCTTTGTCATCTGTGCCGGCCGTCTGGGCAAGGAAGCCGTTCATCAACGTGGATTTCCCGGCGTTGGTGTAGCCGACCAAGGCCACGAGTGGAAGGCCACTCCGGAGTCTGCGGCTTCGCTGCGTTCCGCGCTCCCGTTCCACTTCCTTCAGCTGACGCCTGATCTCAGCGAGCTGGCGTTCGATATGCCTGCGATCCAGCTCCAGCTGTTCCTCACCGGCGCCCTTATTGGACAGGCGTCCTGAGCCGCCGCCCTGACGGCTCAGATTCCTGCGAAGGCCGGCAAGGCGTGGGAGCATGTACTGAAGCTGTGCAGATTTCACCTGGAGTCTCGCTTCTCTTGTCCTTGCACGTGTGCTGAAGATCTGCAGAATAATCCCGGTGCGATCCAGCACCTCCGTATCCAGGGCATCCTCCAGATTCCTCACCTGCATAGGCGTCAGTGTCTCCTGGAAGATCACAATGTCTGCGTCATCTGCCAGGATCGCTGTTCTCAGCTCTTCTACCTTTCCTCGTCCGAGCAGGGTCTTCTGGGTGATGGCCGACGCGTTCTGCACGACCATGGAGGTCACCTCCAGATCGCAGGCCTCCGCCAGCTTCCGCAGTTCGTCCATAGAAGCTGCATATCGGTCCGGCCTCTGATTCGTATTCAGGCCGGCCAGAACCGCGCGGGATTTTCTTGTTGTCTGCTGTATTTCTACCATGTTGTATGTTGTGTACTCAGTTATGTTTTTAATGACTCGCTTCATCCGTTGGCGGACAGTATTATGCCAGCTTCTCCATGGATTCCCGGAATTCATCCTCACTGATGCCGACGATCTGCGCCGCCTCCTGCAACGTAAGTCTCCCGTTCCGAACCATCGGAGACAGCGAACCAATCATCTCTGTTCGCGCCTCCTCACGCCCTTCCGTTCGTCCTTCTGCTCGACCTTCTGCTCGTCCTTCTGCTCGGCCCTCCGCCCGGCCTTCTTCAATCGCTTCTTCCCTTAGAACCGCTTTTACCTCTTCTGCGTTGTACTCTGTCAGCAACATATCTACCACCTCTGCTCTCTTCATCCGCAGATAATCCTTTACTGTCCCCTCGGGGAGCTTGCTAATAGCTATATCCACGGTGCTAGTCGTAAATCCATTTTTGTTCTTTCTGCAGGAATCAACAAATTGTGCGTATTCAATTTCCTATTATACCCCTTTATGTCTGCAAACACGCAAATATGAAAAACATGTTAAAATGTTTAGCATCTGACGATTTCAACGTATCAACCGCTTTCGAGCGGGTTCATAGTAGATAAGAGATTTCACAAAGAGGTCCAGATATGTTAAAAGGAAAAACCGTCCTGCTCGGTGTCACCGGCAGCATTGCCGCCTATAAGATTGCATCTCTTGCCAGCATGCTGGTAAAACGTCATGCCAGCGTGCACGTCATCATGACGAAGAACGCGGCCAATTTCATCAATCCAATCACCTTCGAAACCCTGACCGGGCACAAGTGCCTCATCGATACCTTCGACCGGAATTTTGAATTCCAGGTAGAACACGTATCGCT
>CAYLUU010000178.1:0-2784 GCA_964386925.1 uncultured Sarcina sp.
CTGCTTCGCAGCGCAAATCCGGCGAGGGAAACGCTTTAATCAGCGTTTCCCTAAGGAATGGTATCTATTCAGTACGTGAGGAATCACAAGAACATGTGGAAATCAAAAAAAGGGAAAGACCTCCCATCTGCGGGTCCGCAGCAGACATCACCTCCGGAAGAGAATGAAATTCTGAAGATGACAGGAATCACCAAGGATTATCAGATGGGAGATGAGGTCTCGCACATTCTGAAGGGGATCGATTTGACGGTGGAACGGGGAGAGTTTCTGGCTATTCTGGGACCTTCCGGCTCCGGCAAATCGACCCTGATGAACATCATCGGCTGCCTCGATACGCCGACGTCAGGTGATTACTGGCTCTCGGGCAGACATGTCGCGGCGCAGAGCGAGGCGGCACTTGCAAAAATCCGGAGCAAAGAGATCGGATTTATTTTCCAGTCCTTCTATCTCCTGCAGAGGCAGAGCGCCTTCGAGAACGTAGAGCTTCCGCTCCTGTACGCGGGGATGAGTGAAAAGGAGCGCAAGGAGCGCGTGAAGGAGGTAATGGAGCGCGTGCAGCTCTCGGACAAGATGTATCATTATCCGAATCAGCTCTCCGGCGGCCAGCAGCAGAGAGTAGCGATTGCAAGAGCGGTGGCCAACAACCCGACCATTCTGCTGGCAGATGAGCCGACCGGCGCCTTGGACCAGACCACCGGCAAGCAGGTCATGGAGCTGTTCCACTCGCTGAATGAAGAAGGCAGAACGATCATCATGATCACCCATGATGCGAAAATCGCAGCGCACGCCAGCCGGATTGTGAGAATTCTGGACGGAAATCTGAGCGCAGGAGGTGTAGAGGATGCTTAAACTCATCGTACAGAGCTTCCGGATGTCCATCCAGAACATCAAAGGGAACAAGATGCGTTCCTTCCTGACGATGCTGGGCATAGTCATCGGCGTTGGCGCAGTCATCGGGCTGATCACCATCATGCAGGGCGCCACCAGCACGATCATGGGCGAATTCGAGAAGCTGGGAACCGGCGTTCTGACGGTCAGTGCACCGGGAACCGCTCTGAAAAAAGGCCTTACGGATTCCGATCTGACAACTCTGAGTGAGGTGGAGGGTGTGGAGGCAATTGCCCCCGAGGTATCCCTGACAACGACGGCTGTTTATGGCGGAGAGGTGTACAAGAAGATTTCGGTCTCCGGAACGTCAGTAGTCTATTTCCAGCACAATGATGTCATTAATCTGGGGCGGGCCTTCAACAGCAGCGAAGAGAGCGGCGACACCAACGTGTGCATCGTCGACAAGAATTTTGTAAAGAACGTGCTGAATGGCCAGTCAGCTCTGGGGACTACGGTAAAGATTGGCGGACTCGAGTATACGATCATCGGCATTCGAAAGGACGACTCCTCCCTGACGTCGGCGTATTCTGACAACAGCAATGAAGACGGCGAGGTTATTATTCCTTACCGCAATGCACTGGACTTGTCGAAGTCGGCGAATGTGACGTCGGTTTCTGTATATGTTGCAGACAATTACTCCACGAGCACGGTGGAACAGAATCTTCGCAATGCACTGGATAAATTCTACAACGGGACAGAGAATTCTTATTCCGTGATCAACATGGAGAGTCTGATGGACACCATGTCCACGATCATGAACCTGATGTCGGGACTGTTGGCCGGCATCGCCAGCATCGCGCTGGTGGTCGGCGGTATCGGCATTATGAACATGATGCTGGTTTCCGTTACAGAGCGAACGAAGGAGATCGGCCTTCGAAAGGCACTCGGTGCAGAGCCGATCTGGATTCAGCTGCAGTTCCTGATGGAATCCATTACGCTGTCCATCATGGGCGGTCTGATGGGAATCGCAGTTGGACTGATCATTGCATTGGTTGGTTCGAAGCTGATGAACATTACCTTTACGATATCGACAGGGGCCATTCTGCTGGGCGTTGGCTTCTCGGCGGCGGTCGGAATTATTTTCGGCTGGGCACCGGCCAGACGCGCGAGCCGTCTCAATCCCATCGATGCACTGCGAGCGGAATAGAATATACAAAATGACTGCAATAGATTGCGTTTAGGATATGAGAAAGGAAAAAGTATGAAGAAAAAAATGATCAATCGAGTTCTTGCCATGGTGGGAGCGGCTGCCATCGGCGTATGCAGCATAACGGCGATGCCGGCCTTTTCTGTGAAGGCGGAGGCTGCGGCATCGAAGCCGGCCTACAACTCCAAGTGGACGACCGAGTACCCGTTCCTGACGCTGCTCAAGTCTGCTCTGCTCAACAGCTATACGGATGCAAACGGAATTTATGAGCAGCTAATGCTGGGGATCAAGTACAAGACGGTCAGCGAATCCGATATTCTGACGCTGTCGCAGGAGGGATACCGAATCCCGACCGACAGTATCCAGAGGCTTTACACAGAGGGCTGGATCTCGGGATATCTGTACAAGACGTTGACCGGTCAGGGATATACAGCCTCTGATTTCAAGGATGTGTTCGATGCGAATTATTATGTCAGCGCCAATCCGGTGGTGGCAGAGGCTGTGGCGAGTGGCGCGCTGGCAGCGGATGAGAATTCTCTGTTCCTGCATTATCTGACCTGCGGCATTCCTGCCGGTCTGAACGGCAGCAGCAGCTTCCAGTTCGCGTATTTCGAGAGCAAGTATCCGCAGGTGGTGAAGACACTTGGCGGCAGCAAGCTGGCAGAAGTGGTTTATTACATTATGAACAAGAACTCTCAGTCACTGCAGGGGAGCAAGAGCTGAACTAAGGAAACGCTGATTAAATCAGC
>CAYLUU010000179.1:0-2744 GCA_964386925.1 uncultured Sarcina sp.
CTGATCAGTATGTTAGCTATGGCCGGACTGGCTGCAATGATTCTTGCAGAATGTCCGCAGTATGTGCAGTCGGTCAATGCATCCACTGCACATTACAACGACTCCGCCGTTGTCGGAGCGAGCAGCGGATGGGATGAATATGTCGCTAATTGGGAAGAGACAGCATCCGATTACACCAATGTTGCCATCACCCCCGGTGCAGATGAAACGCAGCTGAATTTTGCATGGTACAGCAAATACAGCGACGAGCCCACTCCAATCGTTCTCTTCGGCACATCCAAGAGCAATCTGAAGAAATTCCGTGGAACAACCGGCACCGTAGATAAGTCCCTGACAGATGGCGTTGCCTATCAGTACAACCATGTAACCGTAACCGGACTGAAGGCCAACACCACGTACTACTATACCGTTGAGAAGAACGGTGTACAGAGCGAGGTTCGTAAGTACAAGACCGGCAGCTTTGACAGCGTCAACATCCTGTATGTCGGAGATCCTCAGATCGGTGCCTCCAAGGGACAGTCTCAGAATGGTGAAAAGCTGGTAAACACCTCCGGTGCAGCGAACACGGCAGCCCGCAACGACGGCTTTGCATGGGACCGCACGTTGGATGTGGCAACCGGACTGAATACCAACCTTAACTTCATGATCTCCGCAGGTGATCAGGTGAATAAGACCGGCAAGCCGAAGGAAGAGGAGTATGCAGCATACCTTTCCGCAAGCGCTCTGGAGAGCCTGGCAACCGCAACCACCATCGGCAACCACGATTCCCTGAATGCGGACTACGCTTATCACTTCAACGTACCGAATGAGACAACCAATGGTCAGACACAGGCCGGCGGCGACTATTACTACTCCTACGGCCCGGGCCTCTTCATTGTTCTGAACACGAACAACTACAACGTGGCGGAGCACGAGAAGACCATTCAGGAAGCAATTGCAGCATATCCGGATGCAAAGTGGCGCATCGTAACGATCCACCAGGATATCTACGGCTCCGGCCTTGATCACTCCGACACCGACGGCATGATTCTCCGCACACAGCTGACACCGATCTTCGACGGCTATGACATCGATGTGGTACTGCAGGGACATGACCACACCTACAGCCGTTCCAACATTCTCTACGGAGACGGACAGACCCACGAGTCTTACGAGTTCCGCCTGCAGGCAGACGGAAGCGATTATGACTGGGATCACGCTTACAACGTAGACACCGATGAGGCCATTTCCCTCTACCCGGAGGATGGCGACACTGACGCGCAGACTACTCTGGATGAGTTCACTGAGGACAACAAGTGCTACACCATCGAAAGCGCCGGCACCAACAGTGTTGTAGACCCGGTTGGTACTCTGTACATGACTGCAAACTCCGCATCCGGTTCCAAGTATTATGAGCTGATTTCCACGCAGCAGGATTACATTGCCGCACGCTCACAGAACTGGCTGCCCAGCTACTCGATCATCAATATGACGGCTAACACCTTCACGATCGACACCTATCAGATCACGGAGAACTCCGTTGAGAAGATCGATGACACCTTTACCATCACCAAGACAAAATAAATAAGATCCAGAAAAGGTCCTTACGATGAACATAATTAGTACCAGCAAGAACTGTTTGAAGTCAAAGGACCAGAGAAGAAAATTTCTGCTGCGGTGGCTGCTTCCGGCTGCTGCAGCAGTCCTTTTTGTTCTCTGGGTAATACAACTGAACAGAGTGGAAAAGACACAGCTGATCAACCGCACCGGGCAGACCTTCGAAAAGGCTGTGGTCACAGAAATCCTGCAGGACAACATGCAGGAGGACGGGACGCGCGTCGGGCAGCAAACCGTTGTCGTACAAATGAAGACCGGTGAGCTGAAAGGCCAGGAGGTGACGGTCACCTCCTCCGCAGGTTACCTCTTCGGTGCCGCCTGTCAGGTTGGCATGAAGGTGATCATCATGCAGAGCGTGGCCGGAGACACAGTTGTTTCCAGCGTATATTCCCAGGACCGCGGGACCATCCTGCTGCTGTTCGCCCTGCTGTATCTGGTCTCCCTGTGCGTCGTTGGCGGCTGGAAGGGCCTTCGCGGTGCCTTAGGGCTTGTCTTTACCTTCGCCAGCATTATTTTCGTTTACCTGCCCCTGATCTATCGTGGATATTCCCCCTTCTGGACTGCCGTTTTCCTCTGCGTGGTCACAACCATCATCACGCTCTGGCTGATCGGCGGATTTACCAGGAAGACGTTCGCTGCAGTTGCCGGAACCCTGGCCGGAGTTTTGTTCGCCGGGATCATGGCATCTGCCTTCTCGATGGCAACCGGCATCACCGGATGGAATGTATCCGACATTGAAACGCTGATCACCCTGTGGGAAACCAATGATATTGCTGTAGGCGGACTGCTCTTCTCCGGGCTGCTGATTTCCACGCTCGGCGCTGTCATGGATGTCGCAATGTCCATTGCCAGCTCCATGCAGGAAATCTGCGAGCAGAATCCTTCCATTCGCTGCAGGGAATTACTGCGGGCCGGGATGCGGATCGGCCGGGACATGATGGGAACAGATTCCAACACCTTAATCCTTGCATTTGCCGGCGGCAGTGTGTCGATGCTGGTGCTGGATTACGCGTATGATCTTCCGCTTCTGCAGATTCTCAATTCCAACAACATCGGAATTTCCATCATGCAAGGGCTCTCCGGCAGTTTTGGTGTCGTGTTCAGCGTGCCGGCAACCGTTCTCATCGCGGCCCTGATGTATCGCGGCA
>CAYLUU010000180.1:0-2737 GCA_964386925.1 uncultured Sarcina sp.
GAGGAGGCTGCAGTGCGGCGAGCTCACGAACGGTCGCAAGCATCTCTTCTTCGCTCTCTCCCGGAAGTCCCAGGATTACATGCACGATCACCGTCAATCCTGCTGCCTTCAGCCGCCGATAACAATCACGGAACACCGCCGTCTCGTACCCTCTGTGAATTCGCTCCGCCGTCTCATCATGGATGGTTTGGAGTCCCAGCTCCACCCAGACCGGCTTTACGCTGTTCAGCTCGCAGAGCATCTGCAGCTGCTCCTCGCCGATGCAGTCCGGCCTCGTCCCAATCGAAAGGACGGCAATGTCCTCCCGCTGCACAGTTCTCTCATAGAGAGATCGCAATCGCTGCACATCCCCATAGGTATTGGTATAGGACTGGAAGTAGGCAATATATTTTCTCTTGCTCCCCATCTCTGCCTTCGGCAGCTTCGACTCAATTCGGTGAATGGCGCGCTCAATTGCCTCGTCCAGCTCCTCCTCCGAAGGAACCGCCTGTGCGAATTCTCCGGATCCGCCTGCAGAGCAAAAACTGCACCCGCCCCAGCCAATCGTTCCATCCCGATTGGGACAGGTACAACCGGAAGAGAGGCTGAGCTTGTACATCTTCTGTCCGTATTCACGTTTCAGGTAATCCGATAATGTAAGTATTCTCATTCATTCACACCGGCATCCACAACGGTTGTTATCATCCGCAGCATCGCCTGGCTCTGGATCTTTGAATTGACTGTTCTGAATCAAAATGTCCTGCATTGTCAGACTAAGCTCAGAAGACAGATGATTTGCTCCTCAGCACGCCTCGATTTCCTTGATATTAAACTCATTTCCCTGTAGGAGATAGGTTCTGCTGCTCTGGCATTTCGGACAGATCTTCCCGTATTGCTTCGTCGGATATTGATTTCCGCAATCCTCACAATAGGTGATTGCCGGTATCGTCTCCACGTACAGTTTGGCCTCTTTCATATGCTCCGAACGCCTCAGAACGGCCCACTTCCACACATCACGAAGGTAATCCTCGATCACCGCCGAGACCTCTCCGAGTTCCAGAGTTACGGAGGAGACCTCCGTAAGGTCATTCTCGCTGCAGACCTCCTCCACCATTTTGATCACCTGGAAGACCACGCCCAATTCATGCATGCTTTCGCTCCATTTACGTTTGAAATTGGCAGGCAAGTACTGAATTGTTACCCCATTATTTGCTCTTATGTGACAGTTTAATTTTGATTGCCTGCTTGACTCCGTTCGGCAGGATATAGCGGAGTTTCTGCTCGCTGGTGCGCATCGTGCTCGCCTCCGGCAGATCTCTCTTCAGATGGATCGCATCGAACTCGCACTTCGTTGTGCAGATTCCGCAGCCAATGCATTGATTTTCATCCACAATGCTGGCACCGCAGCCAAGACATCTTGCCGTCTCCGCCTTGACCTGCTCCTCGGTAAAGCACAGCTTCCTGTCGCGGAAGGATTTCGAATCCACAGCTTCATTCATTCCGGGATTCTGTCTGCCGGTATGATCGTAATCGCTGATCAGAATGTCATTCTTATCCAGCTCCTTATAGTAAGCCGGATCCCTTCCGATGGTCAGCGTGCAGCCCGGCTGCACAAAGCGGTGGATGGAGATGGCAGCCTGCTTGCCGGCCGCAATGGCATCGATGGCGAACTTCGGTCCGGTATATACATCGCCGCCAACGAAGATATCCTGTACCTTTGTCTGGTACGTCACCTTATCCGCCACCGGATAATTGCCGTGCCACATTTCAATGTCTTCTCCGGCTAATAGACCGCCCCAGTCAATGCCTTGTCCGACCGAGAAGATGACACTGCTACACGGGATCAGCTTTGTCTCATTCTCGTCATACTGCGGATTGAATTTCCCGTCCGCATCCTTGACGGAGGTGCACTTTTTGAACAGGACTCCCGTGACCTTGCCGGCTTCTGTGACAATCTCCTTCGGTCCCCAGCCGCCGTAGAATACAATGCCTTCTGACTCCGCCAGTGCGATTTCCTCCGGCGACGCCGGCATAATGTCTCTGGTTTCCAGCGACACCTGATGCACCTGACCGCTGCCGCAGCGAACCGCCGACCGCGAAGCGTCGATGGCAACATTTCCGCCGCCGATGACAACCGTGTCACCATTCAATCTGCAGCTTTCATCCTCGCTGACCATGTGCAGGAAATCCACTGCCGTCATGGCGCCCTTCGCATCCTCTCCGGGAACGCCCGGCTTTCTTCCTGCCTGGCAGCCGATTCCGAGATAGAACGCCTTATAGCCCTGATCTCTGAGCTCTTGAATGGAGATATCCTTTCCAACCTCGACGCCGGTTTTAAACTCCACTCCCATCTCTTTTAAAATATCGATTTCCGCAGCCAGTACATCCTTTTCCAGGACAAACGACGGGATCCCGTAGCGCAGCATTCCGCCGAGCTTTTCATTCTTATCGAAAATGGTCGGCCGATACCCTTTTTCCGCGAGATAGAACGCACAGGAGATGCCGGCCGGGCCGCCGCCGATGACAGCAATCTTCTGATCCGCATAGAAATTATCGTCAAGAGACGGAATCACCTTCTTCGGAATGAACCGGTTCTCTGCCTTCAGCTCCTGCATGGCAATGAACTTCTTGACCTCATCGATTGCCACGGCCTCATCGATTGTGCCTCTGGTGCAGGCCTCCTCGCAGCGACGATTGCAGATGTGGCCGCAGACGGCCGGGAGCGGGTTATTTTTCTTAATGAGCTCCAGCGCATCCA
>CAYLUU010000181.1:0-2667 GCA_964386925.1 uncultured Sarcina sp.
ATGAATGCGAAGCTGCTGTGCGGACAAAAAAGAGACCCATGCGTACACATCGAGAATCGATGCATTTCCGCATCAGAATCTCAATTCAGTACACATGAGTCTCGTTCTTTAAGATTTGCCAGGTTGCCGTAGACGATAAAACTGCCCCACGGACCAGGATGTTGACAAATCACACCTGCGTGCGAACTACTCCCTCACAGAGTAAGTAATATGTGGCTGTTCGGGGAACAAATGCATTTCCAATGCGCTTTGCAGTTTGAAGGTCTCGAACAACTCAAGTGCTTTTATCAAAACAGAGAAAAGATATGTTAGTCAATGCTAATATGCTGAACACAGAACGGGTTCCTTATGTCGGTTGATTTGAAAATGATCATCGAGACCCTTTGAAAACCAAAACAAAAGGAAAAAGTTGCAAAAGGATCTAAATATCGCCGGAAAAAGTTGCAAAATGAACGGAAAAACGGGTGGAAAAGTTGCAGTGCGAAAAAACGGAAGCCGCAACCCCGATGCACCAAATTAATCCTGAATTATTCACAGAGATATTTTTTGCGGTATTGCTGCATCAGAGGAGTCATGAATAAATCGGCATCCTTGCTGCAATACTGGGTTCCATCACGAAGCTCTGCCTTCAAGAGATCGCCGCCGGCAAAATTTATTTTGACACGCTTATTGCTTTCAAGGGATGTGGTGTTTAAGATGTTCACAGGGAGCTCCTTTTCTTAGGTATTTGTGATCTAGACAACCACATTTTACCAGAGATGAGAGCTCTTTTTTGTTCACTTATCGGATGAAAGTAATAATCGCAACAAACGTAATAGTTATGCGGCTTTCAGACGCATCGTCCCTATCGGGATGAATAATTCGGGTTAAGGGAGAAAATATATGCTGGTTAAGAATGTTCTGACTTATACAGAAGATCACCGATTTCACAAAGCGAGCATTCGAATCCGTGAGGAACGAATTCTGGAAATTCTGGACGAAAGTGCGGCGGAACTGCTGAATGAAGAGACGAATACGATCGACGGGGGAGGTTTGTATGCGATTCCGGGGCTGGTGGACATTCACTTTCACGGGGCAGTTGGGTATGACTTCTGCCAAGCTTCCGGAGAGGAACTTCGCAAGATTGCGGAGTATGAGCAGAAAAGCGGCATCCTTGCCATTTGTCCGGCAACCATGTCTTACAATGAAGAGATTCTCGGCAAGGTAATGGAGAAGGCGGCTGCCTACCACGAAACGACCGGAGCAGAGCTCGTCGGGATCAACATGGAGGGGCCCTTCATCAGTCCACGGAAGGCTGGGGCTCAAAATCCGGAGTACATTATGCCGGCAGATGTGGGCATGTTTCGAAGATTGCAGGAGAAAAGCGGCGGACTCATTAAACTGGTGGACCTTGCACCGGAGGAGTCGGGGGCTATGGAATTCATAGAATCGTGCGGCGGGGAGGTGCAAATCTCCATTGCGCATACTGTGTGCGATTACGATACTGCGGCACGAGCCTTTGAAAAGGGTGCCAGTCACATGACACATCTGTATAACGCGATGCCGGGACTTAGTCACCGGCAGCCGGGACCGATTGCGGCAGCAGCAGAGATCGGAGCAGAGGCGGAGCTGATTGCAGACGGAATTCATGTGCATCCAGCGATGATCCGTCTGGCATTTGCAATGTTCGGTGCGGATAAGATGATACTAATTTCTGACAGCATGGAGGCCACCGGATTGGATGACGGGGCATATCAGCTCGGCGGTCAGGCTGTAACTGTGAAGGGGAACAAAGCCGTTCTGACACGAGAGCCGGAAACCATTGCTGGCAGCGTCACAAATCTGTATGACTGCATGAAGAACTGCGTGCAGAACGTTGGAATTTCGATGGAGGATGCCGTCCGGGCAGCGACGGAGAACCCGGCGCGGTCAATTGGAATCGACGGCGATTATGGACGTATTGCGAAAGGATGTTACGGCAATATCTTGCTGATTGATCGGGAAATGCGGATTCGTTATATCATTCAAAAAGGAAAGCTGGTTTCATAGATTATGGAGAAGGAAGCGTTGTTGCAGCAGATCAAGGGCGGCCTGTGGGATGGTGTTTTTATTACGGAAAATAAGGAGTGGCCGACCAATGCCGGTCTTGGCGGAGTCTATCTGATGGAACGGGTGAAAGAGGTTCTTCGCGGCGTACTGCCGGGTCAGGCTTCAGGCTAAAGAAGCCGCTCTTTAAAGCGTTTTCGATCCACAGGTGATGGCAATGGAGAATCCGCTGAATTTAGTTCATTGTGATGCCTGCGTATCCGCCATTCGGTTACGCTCCGGTTACGGACGTGGGTTTACAATGCAGGCATAACAAATGAAGAACATCTTCCGCAGGGTGATCCGAGAGTCACAGAAAGGAGAAATAAGGGAAATAAGGAGTAAATAGTGAAACAAAGGAATTTTTCGAAATATGAAAAAACTACTTGCAATTCAAAAATCGTAATGGTATTATACGACTCGCTGCTTGAGAGAACACAGATCGAGAGCACAACGGCTTGAAGAATTCGAAAAAAGAATTTCAAAAAGTTGTTGACAAACAAAACGATCTGAGATATCCTAGCAAAGTTGCTTCTCACGAGAGAACAACACAAAAGAAACCTGCCAGTCAGGAACACTTCGAAAGAAGTACAGAACATTCTC
>CAYLUU010000182.1:0-2639 GCA_964386925.1 uncultured Sarcina sp.
CCGGCCGTCAGGTAGTTTGCCATCTGGTTCTCACTGCAGATGTAATTCAGTGTCGACGTTGTCCCCGTTGCTGCAGGCGTCTCCTGCGATGTCTGGTCTGACGAAGAGCTGCTCACATTGCTGCCAGAAGACGACTCGGCGGGTGCTATTTTCCAGACATACAGATCCGTTGCACAATAGCAGCTCTCTCCGGTGTTACTCCCGCTGCCATTCGTGGTTCCGCTGTCGTTTCCATCTGCAGAGCCGCCTGCATCCTTACTTATTGCCTTTGTAGTTGTCTCTGTAGTATTGCTGTCCCCTTCTACCTTTTTGTTACCGGTATTCCAGGTGACAATCTCAGCGGACGGATCCTGCTCATCATCCGGCATTACTACTTTGTAAACCGTCCATTTCTCTCCGTCCTTCGTAACGGTCTTTTTCGTTTTCTCCAGGCCTCTCAGGACGTTCCAGTCATAATTGCATTTATTCGTCCCGCTAGCTCCCAGGACTACCTCATCTCCAACCTTCAACGTCGTAGTCGCGGGTATCTCTTCCCACTCATTTCCATCCGTTGCCTGGTACATTCGAAGAGCACTCTCTTCCATTACAGGAACATAATGCTCCAGCCACAGCTCTGCGGTTTTCCCGGAGTCCGCCACCTTCCCGTTGTCATAGATTTTCACATTTCCAACAAGGTCATGATTGAAGAACGAAAACTTTGTTTCACTGGTGAATTTAGCATCATAATTGCTGGCTATCGTAATGGTCAGTCTGCTCGCGTACTTCTTTCCTTCTTCAAATACATCGTCGGCACCCATAGGTACCCAATCCTTCTGCGTATCATCCCACTTGCACCACCCGGTGCTGCTGTTCCCGTCCGCATCCACACCTTCAATTGAATAGCTGAACAGGTTGTTGTACTCATAATTGTTTAAGGCCTTCAGCATTCTCTTTGAGGTCTCATCCACCGTCCGCTCTGCCGCATAAGCAATGGAGCTTTCCCAGCTTTCCAGACGAATTCCCCCATAACACTTCCAGAAATCCGCGATCTCATCCTGCGTGCATATAAAGCTTGGAATCTCATAAGTCGCGTTATCTACCTCACTGGCAGTGACCTTTTGAACAACTGTCCAGACACTCTTCGTCGGATGTTTCTTCGAATCATCGTAAACGCACTTCACCTGCAATGCATAGTAATGCCCCTGTACCCAGCTATTCAACGACGTGTCCACCGGGTAGGTGAAAACGCTATCCCTCGATGTCGTATCGTTATCCGCCTTCCGCTCATGCACAGGGCGAATATCCTTGAAAATAGTGGTGACGGCATCCGACGGCAGTGTGCTGAGTACATCCACATTTGCCATGTTTCTCAGCTTCGATGAATCATTTACGTCCACATGAAGACTTGTCGGCAATTCCGTTCCCAGATCATACGCATACAGCGATAACTTGCAGGCTGCATTTGATTCTCGGTTTATTGTTCTGTCATCGTAGACAATCTCTATCGGCAGAATGCTCGAGGTTTTCGTAACTACCAGTTTATTGTTTCCGGCAGAGCCTTCCGTCGACATCTGCGTCGGAACCTGCAAGGCCAGCTTGGTATCGTCGATTTCTCCGTTCCCCTCGGTCTTACTCGTGTAGAAACCAAGTGTATTGTAATTTTTGTTCGTACAATCCCACACTCTCAGCGTGAACGGATTGGAATAATTGTCCTCTGTTTCCTTAAAGGCATCCCACGTGAGCGTTGTAGAGATGATTTTCGTCTCATTACTCCCGACCGTATCACTGCTATCCCACTGCACGTATTGAGAGCATTCTTCGTCGGCCTTTTGCTCCTCCAGCGTTCGTGCCGTAACACAGGTAAGCCCCGATACGGTAGCTCCCGCCATAATCGTGAGATCGCTGTTCGTAAGGTTCTGAACCTTTATATGGAGATTGATTTCTCCCTCGTCATTTACCAGAACGTTCTGCTGAACATCATTTTCATTGGAATCGCAGATGCTGCTGATGAAGGTAGCAGGGGTTCCTGCCCCATCGCTATAGGTAAACAACACGGTATCATCCTGCTGCGGGAACAGAACCGGTGTCGATACCAGTACAGTTCTGCTGTAATAATCCACCAGCTCTGTCATAGTAATCTGACCATCGCCGGCATATCCGTCCCGACTGGTTGCACCTTGCTTAGTTGTCGTATCTGCTGCGTAGGTTCTATATTCCGTGACCTTTCGGTCATGGCCCAGTGCGTTTTCCAAGGCCGCCGTCAGCATTCCACCATAGGTATTACTCTGCAGGGCGGTTTCTGCCCGGTTCGCTGCTGTCATAAAATACAGCAACGGTCCATCATTCTCCCCATCCGTCATGTTCTCTATTGCGGACAATTCACTGGCAAAAGCCTCTCCGTTATAAGCCACGCAGGCGTCACTACTGCTACCTTCTTCACCCAAGTCGGAGAGCATGATATTGCCGCTCGAATGGCAGGCATCAATAATGACGAGTACTTTTCCGCTAAACTTACGCAGGTGTTCACGCAGTGTTTCCGCCGAGATGTTATTCTGGCCCTGCAGGGCAAGGTAGGAGGTTCCACTCTTTTCTGTTCCGCCATGACCAGAGTAATAGATGACAGTGAACGAATCTGATGTTGAATTCTCTGCTATGGCATC
>CAYLUU010000183.1:0-2632 GCA_964386925.1 uncultured Sarcina sp.
GTTGAAATCGCCGGGTGCTAAAAAGATACATAGATACATGAAAATTGCCTGGATCTGAATGGCTACAATGTGTCTAAATAACTAAAAAGTATCATAGAAAATATAGTCTATTTTATCTATAAAATCACCACAAAATAGCAAGATATGTAAAAGATATTCGAATATAAAACAAAAACAGTGTGGTTTTGCCGGCGCCCTTTCATTACTATTATTCTCGAAAACGCAAGAGGCAAATCTCTCACATAGGATGAGGATAAGGAGGTAAAGAAAAATGGCATTAATGGAAACACATTATTACAGCTTCTCGCTGGGGAGCAACATCACGTTGAATGTGTTCGTGCCGACTCCGGGGAGCAGTGAAGCGATTACGCAGATCAATCACTCGGAGAAGTATGATTATGAAGAAGGACTGCCGGTGCTGTATCTGCTGCACGGAGCCTATGGGGATGCATTCTCCTGGATCCGCTACAGCAACATCGACCGCTATGCGCAGGAGCGCGGCATCGTTGTCGTCATGGCATCCGCAGAGAATTCCTTCTATCAGGATCTGAAGAGCGGGAAGAAGTACAAGACGTTCTTCACAGAGGAGCTGCCGGTATTCATTCAGAACGTGTTCCCGGTGAGTAAGAAGCGTGAGAAGACCTTCGTTGCAGGCTTTTCCATGGGCGGCTACGGCGCATGGTATCTGGGACTTAGCCGGCCGGATTTGTATGCGAAGGCAGCGAGCATGTCCGGAGCGCTCGACATCGCGGGACTGTACAACAGTGCAACAATTCAGGAGAATGAGAACAATCCGTTCTCCTGGGAGGATTCCTTCGGAGATCCGACAAAGCTGGAAGGAAGTCAGTACGATCTGTTCGCCCTGTATGATCAGGATGTGAAGAATGGATGTGTTCCGAAGCTCTATCAGGCAGTAGGATTCGACGATTTCCTGTATCAGTCCAACCAGCATGTCCGGGAAGTTCTGCAGGAGAAAAAGGCTGACCTTGTCTATGAAGAAGGAAAAGGTGGCCACGACTGGAATTTCTGGGACAAATATGTTCAAAATGTGTTAGACTGGCTCTTGCAGTAAGTTTTATCATATTTTTAGTTTTAGATAGGAGAAAGGAAAAGAATGAGCAACACAAAGGACAAGGCAGCCATTATGGCTCAGTTCGAAGAGAATGCCAAAAGACCTTTTGGCATGAGGGACAAGATCGGCTATGCAGCAGGTGATTTTGCAAACGATCTGACCTTCGTTATCGCAGCAATGTTCATGATGAAGTTCTATACCGATGTCATGGGCGTAAGCGCTGCACTGGTTGGTACGCTGATGATGGCCGCAAAGGTCGTAGACGCGTTCACAGACGTAGCCATGGGACAGATCGTTGACCGTTCCGGTTACACCGCAAAGGGTAAGTTCGCACCGTGGATCCGCCGCTTCGCAGGCCCGGTAGCAGTAGCTTCCTTCCTGATTTTCGCACCGTATTTTGCAGATAAGCCGATGGGCTTCAAGGTCTTCTGGATGTTCTTCACCTACATCCTGTGGGGTTCTGTATGCTACACCGGTGCCAACATCCCTTACGGCTCCATGGCTTCTGCCATGAGTGACAAGCCGGAAGAGAGAGCAATGCTCTCCAACTGGAGAACCATTGGTGCAACCGTAGCACAGATCGTCATCGCCGTTATCCTGCCGATGGTTGTATACACCACAGACGCTGAGGGACATCAGGTTCTGAGCGGAACGAACGTTATGATGGCATCCGGCGTATGCTCCATTCTGGCCGTTGTGGTTTATCTGATCTGCTATCATCTGTCCACCGAGCGTGTGAAGATGGAGCCTGCAGAGGAGAAGAAGAACGTATTCGACCTCTTCGGAATTCTGTTCACCAACCGTGCATTCGTTGGAATCGTCGTTTCTGCTCTGATCTTCCTGCTGGTACAGCTGACGATCTCCGGCATGAACAACTACATCTTCCCGAACTACTTCAACAGCGCAACTGCACTGTCCATGTGCAGCCTGCTGACCTGCGGCGTAGTACTCGTCCTGTCCACCTTCGTTACCAAGCTGGCAGCAAAGGTTGGTAAGAAGGAGCTGACCGTTGCCGGTGCTATCCTTGGCTGCTTGATGATGTTCGCAGCATACTTCATTCACACGACGAACGTTGTAGTCTTCATCGTTCTGTACATGCTCGCTTATGCCGGCATGGCATTCTTCAACATCATGTGCTGGGCAATGATCATCGACGTTATCGATGACATCGAGGTAAAGAAGAACGTCCGCAGCGACGGAACCGTATACTCTGTATATTCCTTCGCAAGAAAGCTGGGCCAGGCAGCAGCAAACGGTCTGACCGGTCTCCTGCTCTCCATCGTAGGCTATACCAGTGAGACTGCTTTCGATGCAGATGTCGTAAACGGAATCTACAACGTAGGAACTCTGTTCCCGGCAATCGGCCTCGCAGTACTCGCTCTGTCTCTTGCCTTCCTGTATCCTCTTTCCAAGAAGAAGGTAGACGAGAACGTAGCAGCGATCGCAGCACGCAGAGAAAAATAATTTGTATCTGTTTTAGCACCTGCCAATTTCAACATGAATTGGTCGCTTGCAGATGGATATATGCAATCGTAAAGAGCTCTCGCCCTTGTGGGCGGG
>CAYLUU010000184.1:0-2602 GCA_964386925.1 uncultured Sarcina sp.
TGCAAATTTGCCTGGCTCTGAATAGCTGCATCGTATCTTCTTACAGCTCGGCCTTCAGCTCGTCTACCTTATCCAGCTTCTCCCACGGCAGATCCACATCTGTGCGTCCAAAGTGGCCATAAGCTGCAGTCTGCTTGTAGATCGGGCGGCGCAGATCCAGCATCTTGATGATGCCGGCCGGGCGCAGATCGAAGTGCTTGCGGATTACTTCAACAATCTTCTCTTCTGCTGTCTTGCCGGTTCCGAAGGTGTTGACATTAATGGAGGTAGGCTGTGCAACACCGATTGCATAGGAAAGCTGAATCTCCATACGATCAGCATAGCCGGCCGCCACAAGGTTCTTGGCCACATAGCGTGCTGCATAAGCTGCTGAACGGTCAACCTTGGTGCAGTCCTTACCGGAGAATGCTCCGCCGCCGTGACGACCAACACCGCCGTAGGTGTCAACAATGATCTTACGACCGGTCAGACCGGCATCTCCGTGAGGTCCACCGATTACAAAACGTCCGGTCGGATTGATGTAAACCTTGGTATTCTCATCTACCATTGCAGAATCTACAACAGCATCGATAACGTACTTGCGGATATCCTCGTGAATCTGCTCCTGGGTTACCTTCTCATCATGCTGTGTGGAAATAACGATTGCCTCCAGACGAACCGGCTTGTCGTTCTCATCGTACTCAACGGATACCTGAGACTTTCCATCTGCGCGCAGGTAAGACAGTGTGCCGTTCTTGCGGACCTCGGTCAGCTTTCTCGTCAGCTTGTGAGCCAGATTGATGGAATAAGGCATATACTCCGGGGTCTCATTGGTTGCATAGCCGAACATCATGCCCTGATCGCCGGCACCGATTGCCTCGATCTGCTCGTCGGTCATGCTGCTCTCTCTCGCCTCCAGAGCCTTGTCCACGCCCATGGCAATGTCAGGGGACTGCTGATCCAGTGCAACGAATACAGCACAGGTATCTGCATCAAATCCCTTTGAGGAATCGTCATATCCGATCTCGCGAATGGTATCGCGAACGATCTTCTGATAATCGATCACAGCCTTGGTCGTGATCTCACCGGTAATCAGTGCAAATCCGGTGCACATAGCTGTCTCACAAGCCACACGGCTCATGGGATCCTGTGCCATGCAGGCATCCAGGATGGAATCGCTGACTGCATCACAGATTTTGTCAGGATGTCCCTCAGTAACAGACTCAGATGTGAAAATATACTTCTCCACGCTATTCTCCTTTCAGCCGGACGTTCCTCGTCCCGGCCAGCTCCCTGAAAAAATCCGCCTGCTTAAAATCAAGCAGGCGGATCTGTTCATATCACAAGTCCCTTATTGCTCGACCGCGTCAATGCGCTATCGCTCAGGCAGGCACCTTTTGCCGCTTTCCGGCAAAGGTTGCCGTGGCTTCACAGGTCCTATGTACCTCCACCACTCTGAATAAGAGATATTAAGTTTTGTACATGTGGGATGATAGACCATCCCGTATAGGGTGTCAACCGGCCGCAAGGCCACAAATTGCGTGAACTGTCCCACTTGAGACATCGTTCACTCCTCTACTTTTTGATCTTATTCAGCATAGCATTGAGACCAAGGAGCTTCTCCTTAGTCAATGCGCCTCCCATTACACCCATCATGCTCGTGAGACGGATTACCGTGAAGCTGCCCAGCATCTTCATCATCTTCTCGTTCATCTCAACCGGCTTCTCTTCACCTTCCTGCTGCTGTCCAGCAGACATCTGGGCCATCATCTGCATGAACAGTTCCTTGCCTTCCGGATTCTGCATGATCTCGTCGATGCGATCATTCAGGGAGAAATATCCCTCCGGCGCCGTAATGTCAAACCAGTTCAGGATTGCTCCCTTCTCTTTCAGCCGATATGCCTCGTTGAACGTATCCACCTTGCGGATTCTGCTCTCATCTGTGCAGTCACCGGCAACCGCCTTCAAAATGGTCTCGCCGTCATTCGGAACCTCATAATAATAGAAATGGTCGGCAGATTCCTTTTTACCCAGACTCTGACCATTTGCGAACAGTTCCACTGAAGGCTGGTTCGTATAAACGGTCACCTTCGTCACATCTTCTACACGGTCAACATAACGCTTTCCGCAGATATGAACAAACGGCTCATCGGACAGCCACGCCTTGTAGGCATAGAATGCGTCCTTTTTATACTTGCGGTCAATAGTCACCAGTCCCTTGTGGTTCTGGCCGCTCTCGCCGCCTTCATTGCGGGCATCACAGCCGAAATCAAACATGTTCCATACGTGCGTGGACCAGATGTAGGGTCTTGTGAAGAGCTGCTTGATCAGCTCCTCATGATAATAGGCCTGATACTCTTCGGTATAATCTCCCTGCTTCGGATCCGAGGTGTGCCAGTTCAGGCCCTCGCAGCCATACTCGCTCATGCCAATCGGGATGTTCGGATGCACCTCATGGAAGTGATCCATCCAGGGACCGTTCATCGAGGTATCTCCGCCGTACCAGCCAAAGTAATGGTTGTAGGAAATGCAGTCCGGAATCTCAATATACGGATCATTGATATCACCCATGGATCCCACCGCCATTGTAGTCAGGCGGGTGTGGTCCATCTCATGCACCATG
>CAYLUU010000185.1:0-2584 GCA_964386925.1 uncultured Sarcina sp.
AAAATCTTTTTGACATTTTCTACCGTAATCGCACTTCTGACTTTGTCCCTGTCCTCAGGATAGACAATCGTATCAATCCAATGAGAAACCACAGCCTCAAACGGAAATTCATGATGATCCTTCTTTCCAGGAACATCCACATAATCATCGTCCAGCTTAAGAATTCTCGCCGTCGCCTTCTCCAGATCTGCCAGATAAACATTCTTGAAATTGCGAGCAAGTGTATCAAAAACCATCAGCTGTTCTTTCAGCTTAGCCTCAGCAATTTTAGACTTGCCCAAGGCTCTGATAATAATTGCAAAGAAGAGCACCAAGATAACAAGTGACGTAATAACCTGTGCCAAATTGTCACTGATATACTCGAAAATCGAAACCGAATCCTTTTCGCTGTCATAAACAGACAATGCGTTCGTAAGCATGTCTGACTTCATCGTCTTTAATGTTTTATTCAAGATGGACAGCAGAGTGGAATTGCCATCTTCTACTGCAAAAGACACCTCCACATCATTTTCCAGCATGTGCACATTATAATTGCTGTCCTTGATGTATTGTCTGGCCTTTCCGGTTCTGTCGATAAAGCAATCCGCCTCACCGTTCTTCACCGCCTTCCTGGCATCATTGAACGAGTCATACTCTACAATCTTCCAGTTCGAATAACTGCCATCGAGATACCATTTCCTAATCTCATTATCCTTGGAAACAGCAACCGTATTTGCGGCTGTCTCATCAAAATATCCCGCTGTAGTAACTGCGATATACGGAACTCTCATGCTCGTATCCGACAGCGACAGTCCATTTTGCACGGCATAATACATATTGTGAGGAACCTTGAAGATCATGTCGATCTCGCCGTTATGAAGTGCCTCTATTTCTTCCGATAAAGAACTGTAACCCTTTGTTTCGAATTCCAGTGTCGTATCGCCAAGGCAATCACCGGCATATTCGATGTAATCATTGATAACGCCTCTTAGCTCACCAGTTTTTTTGCTCTTGCTGCTGATTCCTTCATCGCCGTCTACGTAGCCGATGCGAATCGCACCATGTTCCTTTATCCAGTTTTTCTCATCCTCTGTAACCAGAGCTGCGGTCGGCGCCGAGAAGAACTGCTTATAAAGATTATCTGTGTAGAAGGGATCATCATTGGTAATGCGGCTCATGGCATTATCCAGCTCTTCCTTCAGATCCGTTCGATCTTTATTGATGGCAAAATAAACATCCGAGCTTCCAATATACGTAACCGGAAGGATATAATCCTGATCCCAGACTTCTTCCACGGACACAAAGCAATCCATCCCGCCGGATTCCAGCTTCGCCAATACATCCTCCGCCGTAGTAATATTGGTATGCACTGTGGAGATGCCGCCACTTACCTCCCACGCATTTAATATCTCTTCCGGAATGGCACCTTCCATGACGCCAACGGTTTTGCCATCGATGGATTTCACGTCGGAAGCGGAAATCGTAGCATTCCTGGTATCTACGAACAGATAGTAGCGCTCATCCGACATTGGCAGTGAAGAAAACAGCATGTCCTCTGCACGCTCATCTGTGTAAGAAATGCCATTGAGGATATCGATTTCTCCGCTTTCGAGCTTATCAAAACAGGTATACCAGTCCGCCTCCACGTACTCTATCGTCCATCCGGCATATCCAGCAATCTTGTTGATGTACTCAAACCCATATCCATACAGCTCGCCATTCTCATTCACCTTATTGTAGGTGTCTTCAAATAAACCTACATGAACGACCTTTTTCTCTTTTTCTGCAGTATCTTCTTCTGCAGCATACACCGAGACAGGTGGCATCGAGGCAACTGTGACTAATAACATCAACGCCAAAAAACTGCATCTTTTCAGAACATTTTTTAACTTTTCCAAGTGTCTTACCCCCCCCCACAAATTTTCAGACATTTTCGTTCTGATGATTTTGTGCGGTGTCTTCCTATTACATTGTCTATTTACTACGGCCGGTGCTTCTGTCTGCGATAACAAAGAGGATGCGGACATTTATTTCTTTTCGCGGTAAGCGGCCACAAGTTCTGCCACCGTTCCCACTACCTTCTTTGCATCCAATGGCTTTGCAATATGCTCATTCATGCCTGCATTTAATGCTGCCGCCTTGTCTTCAACAAATGCATTCGCTGTCATAGCGATGATGGGAATCGACTGAGCCTCCGTCTTGCCCGATTCTCTGATCTGTCTGGTTGCTTCGTATCCATCCATCACCGGCATCATGACATCCATAAGGATTGCATCAATCTCACCATCCGCTGCATTCATGAAGTCATCAACGGCTTCCCTGCCATTCCATGCTTCCTTAACGAGAGCCCCTTCCTCCTCCAGAAGGAATCTCGCAATTTCCATGTTCAGCTCATTATCCTCTACCAGAAGGATCTTCGTTCCCTTAATGGATTTCTGTTCAGGATTTCGCTCCGTTTCCGCAGCCTTCGGTACCGATCTATCAATTTCAAAAGGTAGGATCACATCAAAGGTACTTCCTTCGCCCTTGACACTCTCAACCGTAATCCTGCCTCCCATCTTATCCACCAGGCTCTTGGTAATCGACATCCCCAGCCCGGTCCCGC
>CAYLUU010000186.1:0-2578 GCA_964386925.1 uncultured Sarcina sp.
AATAAAGTTATGTCGAGCATATAGGACGGAAAAACCCTTGTGTGCGTGAACTTTAAAGACGAAGCCTATCTCGATTGCAAGACCATGACTATTGAGGCATTGCAGGAGAGGATGAATGACGGAAACTGCCTGTTTTTCAGCAAAAGCGAGTAAGGAGACTGGATGACCGAGTGGGATTTTGCGTCACAGGTCCTCCAGTGGATCTGTGCAGGCTCATGGAGTGATGGTCTGAGCAAGGTCATCGTGATAATCCTGTGTGGCTGTGTGGTGGTCCAGATCGCACCGTGCAAAGCAAAGCCGATCACGGCAGTCGTCAAGTCTGCGGGGACTGCGCTCACTGCTGACGTAACAAAACAGCTGACAGAGCTGCAAAGCCATATTGCGGAGCGTGAAATGCTGGACGCGCGGAATCGGATCCTGAGATTTGCTGATGAGTGCAGGCGGCATGAGCGGCACTCTGAGGAGTTCTTTGCACAGATCATCGAAGATATAGACACATATGAGTCATACTGCTCCAAGCACTCAGATTTCCACAATTCCAAGTGCGTGGAGGCTATCAAGGTGATCCGCAGTGCGTACTCCAGATGCGTCAGCGAGGATGATTTTGCTTAATGAAAAACAGAATACGGTTTACAGATGCCGTGCTGGTCCTTTTGGGGATCGGCACGGTTGTTTTTATCATTCGGACGTTTCAGGTGTTCGTGATCGTAGGATCAGAGCCTAGCGCATTGGTGGCAGGGTTCTTCTCCTTCGTGACAGCGGAGGCGGCGATCCTGTGGAGGATCTACGAGAGCAAACACAAACGGAAGTCGGATGGATCCGCTTCGGACGGGAAGGAAACAGACGAAACGGGGCTGGATTATCTGGATCTGGATATTGACGGCGATCCGAATGAGCCAGAGGAAGATTACAACGCGGCTGTAGATGCAATACAGTCGAGCGGAGGTGAAGGATGAGCGAGACTACATACAGGATTGTGGAGATGGCGGTGCGGCTGGTTGTGGCACTGCTGGCAGTATATGTTGTTCCGGTTGTCACAGGAGCGATCAAACAGAAGCTGGCACAGAATGAGGTCGGGAAAGCTGTCCTGACGGCTCAACAGACGCTGTGGAAGTCATCCGGTGAGGAACGTAAGGAGTTCGCTACCAAAGTGGCAAGAGAAGCCCTGGACGCGCTCCACATCAGCATGTCCAGCGATCAGCTGTCCGCACTCATCGAGGCGGCGGTGTACGAAATGAAAATGGCGAACGGAACACTGGACACAAGCACAGAAGATTCCGAAACCAACACGGAGGAATGCAATGGTTAGTTCCTGCGGACATGATGAAAATAACAAGTACAAAGGCGGCAAGGCTGGCGATCAGACCGGAACGGAGTATTACGTGAGAGCATGGTATGCGCCGACCTACGGCTGGGATTGCGTGCTGAGGCATCCGAATACCAGAGTAGGTGCAAAACTGGCTGAAATCGCCCAGCAGGCGGCAAATAACAACAAGATTGGCTACGACCAGAACGAAAGACTGACCTACTACAATCAGCTGAAAGCGATGGGATGGCATCCGGATAGAATCACGACTGCGTGTGAATCCGACTGCTCTGCATCGACTGCGGCGGCAGTGATTGCGGCTGGTCATCAGCTTGGTCTGACGAAGCTGCAACAGGTGTCTCCGAGCCTCACGACCTACGGCATGAAGGTTGCTTTGATCAATGCGGGCTTCGAGTGCCTGACAGAATCGAAGTATCGGAACTCAGACAAGTATCTGCTGGCAGGGGACATTATCCTGAACGAACAGCACCATGTGATTATCAATCTAACGAAAGGAAGCGGTGCGGGATCTCAGACGACAAGCACTGCTGTGGAGGACATGAAGACAGTGACACAGTACGCTGCTATCGTCGATGTTAGCGCGAACAGCTTTTTGAACGTAAGAAAAGGACCTGGCGAAAGATTCGCTGTGGCAACGACAGGAAATGATGCGGTTCCGATCCGACTGCCGAAGGGAGCGGTGATCTCCATTGACGCAGAGTCGAATGGCTGGGGCAGATGGACAGGCACCGGATACTGGGTAAGCCTGGCATATCTGAAGAGGTGATGGAGCATGGAAGAGTTATGGCATAAGATCCTCCAGAAGCTGTGTGGTTTGAGAGGGCATGATTGGCACGTAACAGAATCCTGCGGACGACATGTCCGGTATTGCCGCAAGTGTGGCAAAATGGAATACATGTTCCACATTCGTTCGAATTGATAAAAGGGGCTATGGCTGTAGGAAGCATAGCGAGGCCGCAGGGGAGGGCAGGCGGTGATGGGCTGGTGGACGCACCAGCCTCTTATTTTTTTGCTCTTAAATATTGCCAAGCAAGAAATTGGCTGAAATAATGTTAGATACCACAGCAGGAGGTGGCGTATGTATATCAGCAAGAGTTTTATTTCTGGCTTGACAAAATCATTGAATCTTTTCCCAACGAATGAAGGGCAAAAAAGGGAGAAATCCAACAATGGAATGAGGCAGGACTATCTGGCATTAAGGGGGGACTGGTGCAATGTCGGCAATGACATTAGAAAAGGAATCGAACGCTT
>CAYLUU010000187.1:0-2567 GCA_964386925.1 uncultured Sarcina sp.
ATTCTGATGACGATTGCGTATCTGCTGGGAATGAAGAGAGCGCAGCGGCAGTAAGCCAGAAACTTCAAAATCTCATCATTTTTCTAATTTTTCCCCGTCCATAAGGCGCAGATAAACATACTATAATGCCCATTAAGGAAACACCAAGGCAATATTCTGTACAATATCGTCGTAAATCAGCTTTCATCAATCCAAAGGAGCCTCCCATGAACGCCACTGAACTCAAAGCTCTTCTCGCAGATATGACACTGGATGAAAAGATTGCCCAGATGGTCCAGGTTTACGGATCGGAATATCTGGACAACGATACCAGCGCGGTTACCGGACCGCTGGCCGTCCTTCCGCAGGATGAAGGCGGCAGCACGACTCTCGTCGGCTCTGTCCTCGGAACCGGAGAGGCCGACAAGCTGATCCGGCTTCAGCAGCTGAATCTGGAGCGGCAGCCGCATAACATTCCCATGCTGTTCATGATGGATGTCATCCATGGCATGAAGACCATCTTCCCGGCGCCTCTTGCCCAGGGCGCCACCTTCGACCCGGATATGTATGAGAAATGCATGCAGACGGCCGCAAAAGAAGCCGCTGCCTCCGGTCTTCACGTAACTTTCTCTCCGATGTGTGACCTCGTCCGCGATCCGCGTTGGGGCCGTGTTGTAGAGTCCACCGGTGAGGATCCCTATCTCAACAGACAGATGGCAGCAGCGGCTGTACGTGGTTTTCAAGGGCGCGAGCGAAAGGATATGAAGGAAAAAGGGCACATCTGTGCCTGTGTGAAGCACTTTGCCGGCTACGGAGCAGCCACTGCCGGTCGGGATTATACTGCCGCCGAGATGTCCGAGCGAACCTTCCGTGATTTCTACCTGCCCGCATATCAGGAAGCCATAAAGGCCGGCGCCGGTATGGTCATGACCTCCTTCAATCCACTGAACGGCATACCGGCCAGCATTAACATTCCTCTCATGCAGGGAATTCTGCGTGATGAACTCTCCTTCGACGGCGTTCTCATCTCCGACTATGCTGCCCTTGCGGAGACCATTGTCCATGGCTGTGCAGAAGACGAGACGGAGGCTGCAGCCAAGGGACTTGCAGCGGGCGTAGATATCGACATGATGAGCACCGTCTATGCCTCCGGTCTGAAAAAGCTGGTTGGGGACGGTGTTGTATCCGAGGAGTTGATTGATGAATGCGTGATGCGTATTTTGACTCTGAAAAATGATCTGGGACTCTTCGAGAATCCGTACAAGGACGCCGATCCCGAGGAGGAAAAGCGGCTACACCTCTGCCCTGCTCACCGCGCTCTCGCAAGAGAGAATGCAGAGGAATCCTTCGTCCTGCTCCAGAACGATGTCACAAGCGATAGCGGCAGACCGTTGTTGCCGTTAACAGCCGGTCCTGAACAGTCCCGAATTGCTTTCATCGGTCCCTATGTAGACAGCCAGAGAATCAATACCAGCTGGGCAATAACCGGCGATTATCATGACAACGCGTCCTTCCGCGATGAAGCCGAGAAGGTATTCTACAGTGCCCGAACCACCTATTCCGCCGGCTGCCACATCCTGGGGAATGAGGATCAGGAGCAGCTCATCGGAACGCCGGATTACCACACGGATCTCTTCACGGAGGAAGCGCAGACTGCTCTTCGAGAGGAGGCTGTGGGGGCTGCGCGTGCAGCAGATGTTGTCGTCCTTCTCCTCGGCGAGCACTATCTCCAGACCGGCGAGGCCGCGAGCCGCAGCGATATTACGCTTCCGCACGCGCAGCTGGATCTCCTGCGCGCCGTTGCCGCCGTGAATCCGAATATTGTCACCGTGCTGTACAACGGCCGTCCGCTCGATCTGCGCGAGGTCTCGGCACTGTCCCGGTCCGTTCTCGAAGTCTGGCTTCCGGGTACCGAAGGCTCTGCCGCCATCGTGCGGACTCTGATCGGCGAGAATAATCCGCAGGGCAAGCTCCCTATGAGCTTCCCGCGCAGTGTGGGACAGGTTCCGATTTTCTATAATGCCGGCAGCACCGGACGCCCTTATCATCCCGGCAGCATGGACAAATTTTTGTCCAAATATCTGGACGTTCCGAATACACCGCTGTATCCCTTTGGCTATGGCCTCAGCTATACCAGCTATGACCTCTCAAAGGTCACACTCAGCCAGGACACGCTTCAGAGAGAAGGTGATCCGACTGCAGAAGCCGCCAAGAGCAACAAAGCGATCGAAACGTTAGAAACGATTAAACCAATTAATACGATTGAAGCCACCATCTCCGTCACCAACACCGGTCTCTGTGCCGGCACAGAGACCGTCCAGCTCTACATTCAAGATCCTGTTGCCTCGGTGGCAAGACCTGTGAAGGAACTCAAGGGCTTCCGGAAGGTAACACTCCTTCCCGGAGAGACGAAAAGCGTCACCTTCTCCATCGATGAATCCATGCTCCGTTTCACGCGGGCCGACGACACCTATGGGAGCGAGCCCGGTGTTTTTCGCGTATATATCGGTGACAGCAGTGAGGTGGCTGCTTATACAGAGTTCCATCTGGTATGATTGGAAGAGTATATTCGCACTGAAAATTCTGTA
>CAYLUU010000188.1:0-2556 GCA_964386925.1 uncultured Sarcina sp.
AGCCACATCGAGGATTTGCAATGCAAGGAGAAATCCGCGAAGGTGGTTTCTCTGCAGCACGGAGTGACGAAGTCACTCCAAGATACTCGATATGCGGGTGTTAAATTTAGATACAAATGTGCAAGTAAGGCTTGTTGATGGAGCAACGAAGAACATCGTGGAGGCAGCAGGTATGAAGAATTATTCAGAGGATACGAGCAGACAGTATCATATTCAGACAGCAAAGGGCGAGGTGGGACGATATGTTATTCTGCCTGGTGATCCGAAACGCTGCATTAAGATTGCACAGTATCTGGAGAATCCGGAGCTGATTGCGGACAATCGTGAGTTCATAACCTACACCGGCACTCTGGACGACGTGCCGGTCAGCGTGACTTCGACAGGCATAGGCGGTCCGTCGGCTTCCATTGCCGTGGAGGAGCTCTCACGCTGCGGCGCCGATACCTTTGTACGGATCGGGACCTGCGGCGGCATGCAGCCTGAGGTGAAAAGCGGCGATATTGTGATTGCAACGGCTGCGATTCGTATGGAGGGAACCAGCCGCGAATATGCACCGATTGAGTTCCCTGCGGTTGCGGATTTGTCGGTTACCAATGCGCTGGTGCAGGCAGCGGAGGAACGAAATCTGACGCATCATACCGGCGTGGTGCAGTGCAAGGATGCCTTCTACGGGCAGCATGAACCGGAGGCAATGCCGGTCGGTTATGAGTTGGTGAACAAGTGGGAGGCGTGGAAGAAGCTGGGGTGCCTTGCCTCGGAGATGGAGTCTGCGGCAATCTTCGTTGCGGCAGCAAAGCTGCATGCAAGGGCTGGAGCGTGCTTCCTGGTGATGGCGAATCAGGAGCGGGAGAAGCTGGGATTGGAGAATCCGGTGGTGCATGACACGGACCTTGCGGTGCAGACAGCCGTTGAAGCGGTGCGACAGCTGATCCGGAAGGATCAGGCGAGAATGACCCTTTCCAAATAAAGTGCCACAACTGAATTGTTCATGAAAAATGTTGACGCGGTCGGCCGGGATTGGCTGGCTGCGTTTTGTTTTGCGTGGCTACGGAGTTAATCGCGCTGCTGTGTTTGCGGATGGCGGCTTGATCTTACACGGACAAACGAGCGGCATTGTTAAATCTGGGAAAAATAGTGAATGCTAACAAGAAAATCACAAAAGCTATCAAAAATCGTGCTAGAATTAAAACCAATTATACAAAAAGGGTAGCGGATAATGGAGCAAAAACGAGAACGCAGCAGAAAACAGGATAGGGGAATTGCAGCCAGATCTTCTATACTGAATGCTGCGGCGCTGGCGTTGGTCGCCCTTCTGACAGCCTGTGGGAATTCGGCACAATCGCAGAATGCCTCGGCGGAGGAGACGCAGGCAGAGAGTGTGCAAGCCGGGCAGGGCGAGGATGAGCAGGAACGAGGAGAGCAAGAACAGGCATCGTCGGAGCAGACGGAATCATCTGGGATGGAAGCGGAAACGGCAGCAGGTGTTTCTGAAGAGACGGATACTGTGATTCTGCAAGAGGAGGCGAACGGGCAGGAGATCACGCTGCAGAGCAATGCGTATGAGACCCTGAGCGTAGCGACCTGGATCACGAAGATCGGTGATATGTATTACCTGTCCGATTGCTATCACGACCAGATTCTGTGTCATGAGAACCTGACGGATCCGCTGACGAGCTGGCAGGTTCTGACGAGTGATGTGCATTACGCTCACACGATTGCCGGGGACGGCGAGCTGCTGGTCATAGATGACACGGAGAATAATCGCGTTCTGACCTTCCATGTGGCGGGAGGATCCGGCAGTGCAGATGCTGTGAATGAAGATTCGGCTACAAACAGCGGAGAACGAGGCGCAGTGGATTCGGCTGTGCGCTACCGCAAGGGTACGACTCTGACACAGGTCGGAAACCGGCCGCACTTTGTTCAATACGATGAAGCAAGACAGGAGTTCCTCATCTGGAGCTCTGAGACGGGAGAGATGTTCTATATGAGTAAGGACTCCTCCGGAGAACTGCAGGTGGATAAGATTCTGCAGCTTCCGGAGTTAAACGGCATCTATGTTCGCTCGTTTACGATTGAAGGAGATGACCTCCTCTTCGTATCCGGTCCCGGGAATCGAGAGATCCTGCGGACCGATCTGGATACCCTGGAGGTGAAGGAGCGCTATGAGGTGCCGGCGGAACTGGCCGGAATGGCTCAGGTGCTCCGCATTCAGGATTACTACTATCTTACGATTTCGACCGATGAGACGGGCAGTCAGGATTATGCCACGATCGTTCGGACGAAGGACCTGAGTCAGCTGGCAGCAGGTGAGTATGAAGATGTCTATGCGGATTTTGGACTTGGCGGCGGAACACCTTATTACATCAGCTGCATGGATGGACGGTATTATCTGGCACATCACCGCACGGCAGAGAACATCATCGGATTCGATGTTATAGACAATGCCATCTGTAATGTTGAGGTTGTTTATTAGGAAATCAATCTGTAACCATTCAGAGCCAAGCTAAGGAAACGCTGATTAAATCAGCATTTCCTTAGCAACCTCCGGTGGATCGC
>CAYLUU010000189.1:0-2532 GCA_964386925.1 uncultured Sarcina sp.
CCCTTTCTATCCCAGCGCCAATGCTGAAAACCGCTGATTCCCGGACACCAGCGTCGCCATGTGCTCCATGAGCAGCTCCTGGGCCTCGTTAATCTCCTCATCTGACAACGGTCCCAGTGCATCCTCGCACATCTTCATAACGACCATGCTGCCCACAAAGAATCTGCCTTCTTCCAAATCAAAGGCCTTCCTGTCATTGAACATGGCAATGTAGGCAGAATCGCCCAGGATCAGAGAGCCGCCGCAGGCTGCAAAAGCTTCCAGGATCTCCCTACCCTCTTCCATATCCGTCAGCCGCATGTTTCCGTTCGTTCCGATGATCAGAACGTGCCTGTCTGCACGAATGGCATCGGCACAGACCGTATTTTCCATAAATCCGTCGGTCAGCGGATTCAGTGATATTTCGATATTTGTATGCATTGTGCCTCCTCATTCCCCTCCGGCAGCAAAATCATGCTGCACCAGAGATTTGTAATAGTTGTTGATGGTTAATGGTGCGTTATACAGCGCAGCCAGCAGGTACTGCTTCATATTCCGGATCTGTGTTGTGTTATCCGCCAAGCCCTGCAGGACATACTCGAGATGAGAAGAATCCAGCTTCATGAACCGGCTCTTCACCACCTCGATCGGCCGCTGCTCCCCGGCAACACCAATGGTCTTCCGCTTCGAGCAGACCGTATCCAGGATCAGCTCCAGAATCTCGTCGATATTCTCCTGATCATACGGATGACGATCCTTCATGATCTCTATGGAAAGCTCCTCCATAAAATACTGACGATAAGCGCTCCTCTCATCCCTTCTCTTCTCATCCGATTCTGCGAAATTCGCAGATGAGATTAGATCAGTATTATTCTTCTCAGTATTGTTATACTCAGTATAATTAGTGTGCGATTTTCGTGAGTCTTGAATCACGGTTTTCGTGACTCCAGAATCACGATTTTCGTGAGTCTGGGCTCCCGGTTTTCGTGATCGGATAAAGTTCTTCACATAAATACGATTCGGCCTGCCAAGTCCCTGCACCTCTCGCTCAATTAGCCCATACTGCTCCAACTCACGCAGAAGTCTTGTGGCCTTACCATTGGCGCACAAAAGATCCGCCTGAATGTTTTCCAGTGTGTAGTAGATGTAGACACGCCTCTCTTCGTCGATCCATTGGTTTTTCGCTGACAGAGAAACGCGGTCCAGGAGGAGTCCATACAGCACCTTTGCTGCCGTGGATATCCCCTTGAACCGCTTCTCTGTAAATAAACTCTTCGGAATCCGATAGAATGCAAACTGCTCTGACTGCTCCTCATAAAAGTAGTCATACTCCACCGGCTCACCTCTTCTAATCCGCAATAGCTAACCGAATGCCCTTCTTAGCGGCGTTGTGCCCGGCCATGATGTTCTTCATACAGGGCCAGCAATAGCATCGGCCTTTGCCATAGCAGCAAGGCGTCTTGCAGTTGCAGGGCGAAGGAGTCGGAGCCTCACCGATACCAAACGGCGCGCGGCCGCCTCTTTTTATTCCCGGACGGACTCTGTGCACAGAGATCACAGAACTGCATTCTCTCATAGTGCCTCACCTCCTCTGGATTTCTTCACCGCATCCTTTAAAGGCTTCTCCGGTGCATCCTTGGCAACTTCTTCCTTTTTGCTCTTCAGATCGTCCAGAAGGGATTCCCTGTCGTCGGAAGACTTCTCATTTGCAGCATCCGTTCCCATCTCCGGGCCTGCGTTTTCCTGTCCAAGATCCTTGCCGCTTTCCTTTTCCGCCTGGCGTTCCTCATATTTGTCAGCCAGTTCGAAAACGTGCTCTTTCGCATCGTAGTGATACACATGATCCGTCAGCTGTTCCTCTGGCTGCACCTCGCTTGCATTTACCGAACGAACAATGGCCTCCAGATCATCTGCCGACATTTCGCCGTTGTCTCTGACGAGCAATACCTCGTGAATGCTGCTCGGCAAAACATAGAAGTCGCCGCCCAGCTTCTCGGCTGCATCTTCAAAGAAGTTCGGATAGGCAATAACTCCAGCGCCGTGTACCTTCGACGGCACCGTCGCAACAAAGAGCTTCTCATCCGCAGGATCCACCTCCGGCAGCATTCCACCGCCGAGCATCTCATTCATCATTTCCGTCATCCCGTGAATTTCAGAAGGCCGGATCTCCGGTGCATTCACCATCGCATCGGAATGCAGCTGTTCCTGTGTAATGCCGAACTGCTGCATCAGATCGTTGGTAACCAGAATGGTGCTGCTTCCGTTTTCCCTTTCTCCCAGCACCAGGCGATAAACCACTGCCATATCCTCCATCTGTTCATGCGGAACCTTCGCCAGGAGATCGGCGTTGCGATCGGCGGATACCACTTCCATCGACAGCTTGCTCTTCATCTCGTCGTAGTTCATGAGATCCGCCGTACTCAGCTGCGGCATGTTCTGCATTTCAGACTCAATCTGGGAAGCAGCGCGGTTCAGTGTTTCGTCGTAGCTGGCTCCCGACTCGTAAGCCTTGAAGATATTTCCGATGTTCAGGTTCATGCCGATGTTGCTGCC
>CAYLUU010000190.1:0-2474 GCA_964386925.1 uncultured Sarcina sp.
ACCACTCTGGTTCCGCTTCTGTCCGGACTGTTCGGCTGATTCATGCACGAAGCGGCGCCCGAACCAAATGACAACTGAATATTGAACAGGGCATAGGCCGACATCGGAGCATTCCGGTGCCGGCCTTTTGTATGCCCAAACCTAAGAAAGTTACACGAAAACATTAGGAAAACGCAGATTCAATCAGCATTTCTTAACCCACTCCCCAGGACGGGAAGCCACACAACACTACAAAAGAGCCGGTCCTGCGGCTCTTTGGAAAGGAGGCAGCCTTGGAAAAACTACTGCAGCAGCTGACGGATTACCTGAAGGGAATTCTCGTGTCCGGCATCATGGACAACCTGACCAGCACATTCAGCAACCTGAATACAAAGCTAGGCGACGTCACGAACAGCCTGGCGCAGAGTCCTGCGGACTTTCAGCCGAGCGTTTTCAACATGATCCGGTCGCTATCGGAAAATGTCATCATGCCGATCGCCGGGATCCTGCTGACATTCATTGCCTGCTACGAGCTGATCCAGCTCGTGATGGCACACAACAACCTGGCGAATTTCGAGTCATGGATCTTCTTCAAATGGGTCTTCAAGACCTTCATCGCGGTTGAGCTGATCACGCATACCTTTGACATTACGATGGCGATCTTCGATGTCGCACAGCATGTCATCTCGCAAAGCGGCGGGATCATCGCGGGTTCCACAACGGTGGATGCATCAGCCCTGGCCGATATGCAGGCGACATTGGAAGAAATGGAGTTGGGACCGTTATTTGCGATCTTCCTGCAGACCTTCGTCGTGCAGTTCATTTTCAACATCCTCGCGATGATCATCTATGTCATCGTCGTGGGCCGTATGATCGAGATATATCTCTATGTCAGCCTGGCGCCGATCCCGTTCGCCACCTTCGGCAACAAGGAGCAGAGCATGGTGGGTCAGAACTACCTGCGCTCGCTGTTCGCCCTCGGCTTCCAGGGATTCCTGATCATGGTCTGCGTCGGCATATACGCCGTGATGATCCAGAACGTGGCATTCACCTCGGACATCATGGGATCGCTGTGGAATGCCCTCGGATTCACAATCCTGCTGGCGTTCACGTTATTTAAGACAGGCGCAGTCGCAAAGAGCGTGCTGCATGCACATTGATTCAGAAAGGAGGCACCCATTTGGCGTCTTATATCGCAGTCCCTCGTGATCTCACGAAGGTCAAGAGCAAGGTCATGTTCAACCTGACCAAGCGGCAGCTGATCTGCTTTTCCCTGGCGGCGCTCATCGGAGTGCCGTCATTTTTCCTGCTGCGGAAGGTGGGCGACTCCACCTTTGCCGCGATGGGAATGATGGTGCTGATGATGCCGATGTTTTTCGTCGGCATGTATCAGAAGAACGGCGAGCCGCTGGAGGTGATCCTCGCTCATTTCATCCAGGCGAATTTCCTTCGCCCGAAGGTCCGCATCTATCAGACGGACAACTATTACGCAGCCCTGCACAGGCAGGCGATGGCAGAACAGGAGGTAGACAAGATTGTTCGCAAATATCACGAACCCGTTCCGGAAAAGGCAGACCAGAGAGTTCCAGGTTCCGGAATATCTGAGCAACGACGATAAGAAGAAAATACGGGAGATCATCAAAACGGCGCAGCATAACGACGGCACACCGCGGACCACCCAGCAGAGCATCCCCTTTGACCGGATGTTCCAGGACGGGATCTGCCGTGTCGGCGCCGATTATTATACGAAGACGATTCAGTTCCAGGACATCAATTACCAGCTGGCCCAGCAGGAGGATCAGACGGAGATCTTCGAGGAATGGTGCGCATTCCTGAACTTCTTTGACAGCTCCGTGCACTTCGAGCTGAGCTTCATGAACATGGCGACAGACGCGGAGAAGTTCGAGAAGAGTATTGCGATTCCGCACCAGCCGGACGGCTTCGATGAGGTTCGGGACGAGTACACCGGCATGTTAAAGCGACAGATGGAGGCCGGCAACAACGGACTCACGAAGACAAAGTTCCTGACCTTCGGCATTCACGCAGAGTCCATGAAGGCGGCAAAGCCCCGCCTTGTTCACATCGAGGTGGATCTTCTCAACAATTTCAAGCGCCTCGGCGTGCAGACACATACGTTGAACGGCGCAGAGCGGCTGGAGCTGATGCACGCGCAGTTTCATCTGGGCGGGGATTCGAAATTCAGCTTTGACTGGAAGTGGCTGACGCCGACGGGGCTGTCCGTGAAGGACTTCATTGCACCCAGCAGCCTGTATTTTAAGAACGGCCGAATGTTCCAGATGGGGGATATGTATGGTGCGATGAGCTTTCTATCCATTGATGCGTCGGACATCAGTGATCGGATGCTGGCGGATTTTCTCGGAATGGAGTCTAGCCAGATCGTGACCATGCACATCCAGTCAGTGGACCAGAATGAGGCCATCAAGACGGTGAAGCATACCATCACGGAGCTCGATCGCTCCAAGATCGAGGAGCAG
>CAYLUU010000191.1:0-2388 GCA_964386925.1 uncultured Sarcina sp.
TCAATATATTTGATACTCCGATCTTCCATGTTGCCGGTACTTTCCATATATTCCCGGAAGGAGAGAGGGAGCATTTCAATCTGGACATAACGTCCGGATAGAAGTGTGGAAATTTCACTGGACAGCATATAGGCATTGGAACCGGTGATATAGATGTCAACATTTTTCCGAATGTATAAGCTGTCGATTGCTTTCTGGAAGTTTTCAACATGCTGTATTTCATCTAGAAAAATGTAGGTCATTTGTTCAGGGACCAGTTTGGCCTTCAGATATTCATAAAGCTTTTTATAATCAGAGAGTTCTTCGTAATCCAAATCTTCGAAATTGATGGAAATGATCTGGCTTTGCTGAACAGAATTTTCAAGCAGCCAGTCCTGATAGATTTCCATCAATGTAGACTTGCCGCAACGACGAATTCCAGTGATTACCTTAATAAGGCTTTTGTCCTTCAAAGCAATGAGTTTGTTCAGATATTCGTTTCTGCAAATCAACATGGCATACCTCCGATTCTGTGTGAGTTCATTATAGTTCAAACATTGTGAAAATAAAAGTTTTTGGAACATATTCCTAAAACTTGGCGAAAATGGAAAGTTTTGGGAATGGAATCCTAAAACTTATAGAAATGAACGACTTTTTGGAGACCAATCCCAAAACTTTTCGCCGCAGATGGCTGAAACTGAAACGCTTATTGCTGTACAAATGAAGTTGAAGAGTCTAGGATAGCTACCGGTGTAGACTTAAAAGTGGTAAACATCCAGAATCCGCCTGTCAATTTCAATTGTGAATACGTCCGCAGGGGCCGATTCACCTTGAGATCGCCAGATGCGAAACAGCTACAGAGAATGTTCTTATTCTGCAGTATGCGAGAAAGAGCGCGCAGAGAATATACGGATCTGGGCGCTGAAAAATATCGAAAATTAAGGGAGACATTCGAGAATATGACACATGATATGACAAGGGGCAAGCTGTTGCCAATTCTGGTTAAATTCACGATTCCTCTGGTACTCGGGAATCTGCTGCAGCTGACCTATAACGCTGCGGATAGTATCATCGTCGGTCGGTTCGTCGGGGCCTCCGCGCTGGCGGCGGTAGGTACGAGCAACCCGCTGATCACGCTGTTCATCCTCTTTGAGCAGGGAATCTGTCTGGGAACTGGAGTCCTGATCGGTATGATGTTCGGATCGCATCAATATGAGAGGCTGCAGCGTCAGGTTTCGACCGGAATGGTGTCCGGTCTTGTCTTTTCGGTGGCAATGGCCTTGATGACGATCCTGCTGGCGCCGCAGCTTCTGACCATTCTGCAGGTGGATGCGGCGATCCTGGATGAGGCTGTGGTCTATCTGCGGATTGTGGCAGTGGGGCTTTTGTTTAACTTCATCTACAATTATTTTGCCGGGACGCTGCGGGCAATGGGAGATGCGAAATCGCCGCTTTTGTTCCTGGCTGTGAGCGCAGGCCTGAATGTGGCAGGGGATTTGTTTTTTGTCATCGTATTCGGAATGGGAATTGTTGGCTGTGCGTTGGCGACGGTCCTGTCGGAGGGATTGTCCGGTATCCTGTGCTTTATCTATATTCAGAAGAAAATTCCGCTTCTGCAACTGGGACGGAAGTGGCTTTTGTTCGATGGGAGCCTGCTGAAGCTGACCCTGCAATACGGCTTTGTCAGTGCGATGCAGCAGTGCGCTGTACAGATCGGTAAACTGGGAATCCAGAGCATCGTCAACACGATGGGCGTTGCCTCGACGGCGGCGTTTAGTGCGGTGAACCGCGTGGATGATTATGCGATCGTGATCGAGCAGAACATTGCCCATGCGATGACGAGTGTGATGGCGCAGAACGAGGGAGCCGGAGAGCACAAAAGAGTGTATGAAGCGTTTCGCTACGGCGTACTCCTGGAGCTGGTCTACGGAGTGCTGGCCGGGGTGGCGTTCTATTTCCTGGCAGAGCCGATGATGCTTCTGTTCACGTCGGATGCCGAGGTTGTGGCGATCGGCAAGACATATCTGCATTTGATTGCATTTATGTATATTCTGCCGGGAGTGACGAACGGGCTGCAGGGATATTTTCGCGGGATCGGAGATCTGAAAGTGACGCTGATCAGCAGTATGATCAACATGGCAGCCCGTGTGGCGGTGGCGGCGCCGATGGTGTTCGTTTTCCACATGGGAATGGAGGCAATTCCGTGGTCGTATCTCATCGGCTGGCTGGTGATGATCGCGTTCGAGCTGCCGTTCTTCTGGAAGTGGAATAAGGAACATCTCATGCGTCAGATGGAGCAATAACAGATGGAACGATGACGTACGGTATGTTCTTATAGTCGAACTGGATGGACACGGAACTACTCTGACAGATTTCACTGTCGATATTGACCAGAAAGGGAATGCCTGG
>CAYLUU010000192.1:0-2386 GCA_964386925.1 uncultured Sarcina sp.
GATCCACCGGAGGTTGCTAAGGAAATGCTGATTTAATCAGCGTTTCCTTAGCAACTGGCAATTCATCATAGATCGGCTGCTAAACAGTCTTCCATGTGAATGGCCATCTCAGGGCTTCTAATCATACCACTCAAAGCTGTGTCCATACAGCCGGACCGTATCACCTTCCTGCACGCCCATTTCCTTCAGCTGGTCGTTGATACCGTTGGTCTGCAGGAACTTCTGGAAGAATGCAAATCCCTTTTCCGTTTCCAGATTCGTGTATCCCAGCATCCTTTCAATGCGAGGTCCCTCTACGCGGTATACCTTTTCCTTCTGGTCGAACCAGACATCATAAGGATCCTCTGCCCGCAGCAGATCTGCATCCGGATTATACTCCTGCTCGTAGATTTTCGTCTCTTTCGGCATTTCCGCAAGAGCCGAGCTCACTGCATACAGGAGTTCCTGCACTCCCTGCCTTGTAGCTGCCGAAATCGGATATATTGAGTATCCCTTCGGCTCATACTCTGCGCGAATCCGATTCAGCGGATTCTCCGGATTGTCCTCTCCGGACAGTGAAGGATCAATGAGGTCAACCTTGTTGGCTGCGATCACCTGTTTTTTCTTCGTCAGATCAATGTTGTAGCGTTCCAGCTCGTGATTAATGGCCGCAAGGTCTTCCAGCGGATCCCGTCCCTCGGAGCCGGAAGCATCCACCACATGAATGAGAAGCTTGCAGCGCTCGATATGTGCCAGGAATTCATGGCCAAGACCAGCTCCATCGGCGGCGCCCTCAATCAGTCCCGGAATATCCGCCATAACAAAGCCCTCAGCATCCTCCAGATCAACTACGCCAAGGATGGGAGACAGCGTTGTGAAATGGTAGTTTGCAATCTTCGGCTTCGCATTGCTGACCACGGACAACAGAGTCGACTTCCCAACATTCGGAAAACCAACCAATCCCACATCAGCGATCACCTTCAGCTCCAGTGTAACCTGCAGCGTACGCGCCGGCTGACCGGGCTGAGCATACTTCGGTGCCTGCATGGTCGATGTCGCAAAATGCTGGTTGCCGTTGCCGCCGCGGCCACCCTTCAGGATCAGGTATTCCTTCGTATCGCCGCTCATATCGATGATGACACGACCGGTTTCCGCATCCTTCACTACAGTCCCCTCCGGGACCTTCAGGATCAGGTCTTCGCCGTTTTTGCCGGCCATTTTCTTCTTTTTCCCGTCTTCACCGTGCTCTGCCGCATACTTGCCGCGGTAACGATACTCACCCAGAGTATTCATTCCGGTATCTACACGGAAAATAACGCTTCCGCCGTTACCACCGTCGCCGCCGTCAGGGCCGCCGGCCGGTACGAACTTCTCACGCCGGAAGGAAACATGTCCGTCGCCGCCTTTGCCGCTGACAATCGTTATGGTTGCCTTATCTACAAACATATGCTGTATCCTTTAATCGTCATTCAGCACCACTTCGGATGCTGACATATGGTTCAGCCCCATCTCAAATGCTACGCATTATCGATGAGGCTGGCCAGAGCCCCTTCGGGGCTTGGCCACAGATCGATTTCATTTGAGAACATGCCCGTAAACGGTCAGTTCTCTCTGAAAATCGATCTGTGCTGAACATATACACAAAAAGCTCCGGTCAGACCTATGCCTGTCCGGAGCCAACGGTTTTACGAATGTATTACTGCTCGTTTGCAGCCTCTACCGGGTGAACAGATGCTCTCTTGCCATCCTTGCCCACTCTCTCGTATCTCAAGATACCGTCTTTCAGAGCGTACAGCGTGTCGTCGCCGCCGATTCCTACATTCAGACCGGGATGAATCTTGGTCCCGCGCTGTCTGTAGAGGATGTTACCAGCCTTAACAAACTGTCCGTCTGCTCTCTTGGCACCCAGTCTCTTGGAATTGGAGTCACGGCCGTTCTTGGTGGAGCCCATTCCTTTGTGGTGTGCGAAGAACTGAAGACTTAAGTTTAACATTGTGATACCTCCTCAATTCTGTGATCCAGATAGTCGTTTCCATACTGCATCTCAATCCACTCGAATCCGTGAATCATGCAGTCAATCAGAAACTCCCCCTTCTCATCAAGATCATCCATTATGTTGCAGATCAAATCACCGCCCTCTTCTTCATCGGCGGAAACCTCCACGTTTGCATGGAGCAGATCCTGCAGACAGTTAATGGTATTGATCACGATGGCGCTGACTCCGGCGCAAACCTCATCAACGCCGTCCGCTGCATAGTCCGTATGTCCCATGCATGCGAAGGATCTGGTATGACCGTCAGTTGTTCGGATAATCTGAATCCTCGTCATGTGTCGTCTTAATCAATTCATCCAATGATGCTGTCGATCTTGACACGCGTAAATGCCTGTCTGTGACCGTTCTTCTTGT
>CAYLUU010000193.1:0-2376 GCA_964386925.1 uncultured Sarcina sp.
TAAGAGCATCGTGGACATGATGAAACGCCGAGCGGAGCCTTCCTTTTATGCGCTTTGTCGCGCAGCCTATAACCTAACCAATGGGTATCAGAAGCTGCATGCCATGGGCTACAGCTATCGCGATATCTCTTTTGGAAATCTTTTCTTTGATCCTGACAACGGAGATGTCCTTATTTGTGACAATGACAACGTTTCAGCAAACGGAAACGATGACAGTTCCGTGTATGGAACACCGAGATTTATGGCTCCGGAAATTGTCGTTGGGAAGGCAAAGCCGTCGAGAAATACGGATCTTTATTCACTGGCAGTTCTGCTGTTTTACATGTTCATGATGGGGCATCCGCTGGAGGGCAAGCAGGAGGCGGATATTCGCTGTATGGATATTCACGCGATGAACCGCCTGTATGGAACAAATCCGGTATTTGTTTATGACCCGCAGAACAAGACCAATCGGCCGGTAAAAGGATATCAGGATAATGTCATTCTTTACTGGGATCTTTATCCGCAGGTGATACGGGATCTTTTCACAAAGTCATTCACGGAAGGACTAACACACCCGAATAAACGCGTAACAGAAAAACAATGGTTGGACGCTTTTGCCAATCTGATAACCGGTATTATGAGCTGCCCGGATTGCGGTGCAGAGGTCTTTTATGACGAGAATAAAGTGTCTGCGGGAGTAGGGCATATTTGCTGGAATTGCGGACAGGTAGTTGCTCCTCCGGTGCTGATGCTGGCAGGCAAGAGCCGAGTTCTCTTGAATAAGGGAACAAAGATTTTTTCTCATTCTGTGTGCGGTGATTATGATATGAAGACCATTGCGGCAGAGGTTGTCCAGAATCCCAACAATCCGGATATATGGGGCATTAAGAACGAAACAAACGGGAATTGGACATATATGAGAGCAGATGGCCAACAGATTCCGGTGGCGCCCGGAAGAAGCGCGGCAATCGCCAGAAATGCAAAAATCGATTTCGGTCAGCTGACCGGTGAGTTTCAATAGCAAAGAACAAGAGACAGGAGGGCAGGAAGATGGCAAACCTTAAGAGACCAGGCGGAGAGCTTGCATCCAGACCGTTACATTTTATCTGGGTAGTGGATTGCTCGGGATCTATGTATGGGGAAAAAATAGGGACGGTTAATCATGCAATTCAATCTACGATCCCTGAAATGGTGGATGCAGCGAGGAATAATCCAAACGCACAACTGTTAGAGCGTACATTGAAATTTTCAAGCGGTGCATCCTGGGAGACTGCAAATCCGGTGCCGATTGAGGATTTTGCATGGGATGATCTGACAGCCGGTGGTCTTACCGATCTCGGGAAGGCCTTTGACATGCTGGCTGCACAGCTCACCATTCCGCCCATGACAGATCGTGCACTTCCGCCGGTATTAGTTCTGCTTTCAGATGGGCAGCCTACAGATGAGTATAAAAAGTCATTGGATAAGCTGCTGCATCTCCCGTGGGGAAAGAAGGCGGTTCGTATTGCGATTTCCATTGGACAGGATGCAGACGATGATGTGTTGGCGCAGTTTACCGGAAATAAAGAATTGGTGCTGCAGGCCAACAATCCGCAGGCACTGGTTAAGATGATTAAATGGGCATCAACAGCTGCGTCCATGGTTTCTGCTCCGGCCAGCCGTCCTATGGATCAGGATCAGATTGATTTGCCGAAAGATCCCAGCCAGACAAATGCTCCGCTTGTGTTGGATATGAACAATATTCCGGATCCGGCATCGGTAGGAGCTGGAGATGTATGGTGATTTGGCTTTAGTGGAAATATTTCAACCACAGATCGGGTACTGATTTGAAAAGACATGGGAGAGGGCGTGGAGCATGAGACAGAATGTTCTTGGGAAAAGTGTGCAGGGCGCATCTCATATTCGGACTGGAGTGGAATGCCAGGATAGCTGGAAGAAAGTGCTCCTGGATGACGGAACGATTCTTCTTGCTGTTGCAGATGGACACGGCAGCAAGAGTTGTCCGTACAGCAAGACAGGCTCTCGGATTGCGGTGAACGTATTCTGCGATATCATGAAGGATTTATGTGAGAGTTATGCGGAAAATCCGGAGTTTCTGCCGACTTATCTGAACCGGGAAGGGGATATTGGAGTCGCAAAGGCAATTGACGCTGAGTGGAAAAAGCGTGTCATAGAGCGTCATCGCAAGAACAAGCGAGAAATTAAGCAGCTGGAAAATGGTGACGACAATTTAAGAGAGGTGTATCAACAATACGGCTCTACGCTGTTGGGACTGATGATCAGCAAAAACTTCGTTTTTGGCTTTCAGCTTGGAGACGGGGATATTTGTTATGTCCATGGCAGTGACGTTGATCGAATCGTTGAACCGGAAAAAATCCTCGGCGTGGAGACTCA
>CAYLUU010000194.1:0-2365 GCA_964386925.1 uncultured Sarcina sp.
TTTGTTATGTGCGTATCTTAGCGAACAGGATGTAACCGAGACGTAACTGGAGAGAGGAGATGCATCAGAACCTGAAAGGCAAGCACCTGTGAAGGGGATGGATGTGACTGATGGAATGTTCTCTTACCGCGTCGATGACAGAATCAGGATCGATTTTGAAAATCGACATGGCAGAGGTCGTCACGAGTGTGTATAAGCGGAAAGTTGAATGTATACACAGCTATGCGGTACAATCCGGTTAGAATAAACTAACACAATAAAGGGGCATATATGAGCACTCTGGCTAAGATTTTCTATCATGGTTTTCGATTGACAGGGCTAAAGAGGATATTTGCACTGCCGCAGGATGAGTTTCTGAAGACGGTGAACAGAATCAATGGGAAAAGAGACTTCTTCATCCCGAAGGATCACAAATTTCATTACAGCGAGCATTTTGTAATGGGAAAATATTCGTGTCTGTCGATGATGGCGAACGAGAAACCATCGGAAAAGGCAATTCTGTTCCTATTTGGCGGCGGGATGATGATCAAGCCGGATCCTGGAGATGTGTCCTATGCCGGTAAGATATGTAAAGAGACGGGGTGCGATGTGTGGTTTCCTTTCTATCCGGTGTGTACGGACCACTGTATCACGGAAACCTATGCGATGGTTTATGAGTGTTATAAGGAGATGTTGAAGATATATGGTGCAGGCAATGTGAGTACGAGCGGCCTGTCCTCCGGTGGAGCGTTGGCGCTAGGCGTAGCGGCTTACAATAACAGGCAGGAAAATCCCCTGCCAGCTCCATATCACATCGTTGTGGCTTCTCCTGGAGAATGTCCCTGCAATGATGAGGAGCGAAGGAGAATGCAGGAGCTGAACAGAACGGATGTCTGCGTAGATTATCGTTTTATGTCGTATGAGGATCAATTCATGCGGCACGGCAGAGACAATGTGCCGGAGTATATGCTCTCCGGATCACTGGGCGATTACAGCGGGGTACATGATATTCATTTCTTCTATAGTGAGGATGAAATCCTGTATGCGGCGGCACCGTTCTTTGAACAGGCGTGCAAACGGGCAAATGTGCCATATACGATATCGTCCAGAAAGGGAATGGTGCACTGCTATGTGGCAGCACCATACTTCAAAGAATCAAGAGAAGATTTCCGGAAGATGATTGAATTTCTGAAATAGTTTTTTCATCTGCCGCCTGCCTGCAGGTGGGAAACAACAAGTGCAAACAATTCGTTGCCAATGGCGGAGAGAGAAAGAGGCAAATTATCATGTTGCAATATGGCGTACTTGCAAAAGGAATCGAACTGATGTGCTTTAAGCCGGCCCTTGAGGCCCTCAAGAGCGTATATCCCGATATGGATATGGCGGATTATAAAAAGAATGTCAAAAAGGAATTCAAGGCTATGCTTCTGCGCACGCCGGATATCGGCGGCAGTTCGCTGGAATCGAACCTTTATATTGCCGCGTTTGTGTTCGCACTTCATAAGGCCAAGCCGGATAAAATTACGCCGGAGATTGTAGACAAAATGGTGACGGCGGTGTTCGATTCGCCCTTCATGGTAAAGGTCCATAAAAACAAAAAATGCACCATGTTCACCGACAAGGTGCAGGATAGGCACGTTCTTGAAAGCAAGGCAAGCCAAAGCTCAAAATACGAACTTGACTGGAAGTTTGACTATCAGAAGGGCGTAGATGAATTCTACAACACCTACACTGAATGCGGTATCTGCAAGCTCGGCAAACGGGAAAATTGCTCCGAATTTATCCCCTGCCTCTGCAATATGGATGAGCGCAACTACCGCAACGAGGGCGGACGGCTTCACCGCACGAAGACGCTTGCAAATGGCGATGAGTGCTGCAACTTCCACGTGACCAGAATAAAATAATACGATTTCGGAGGGATAAACGTGAAAAAAGCAAAGATACAGCTGGATAAAACTACAGAGAAATAACCGATAACAGGGGGCGTTCCTTTCCTCGAGAGAGCACGCGGATGAATGCAAGGCCACCCGCGAGGATATCGACCACCGCATGAAGCAGGCACTGAGCGAATGGACAAAGGAGACGGCAATCTGATTCTCTTCACGATCATGTTCTCGGTAATCGGGCTGATTTTTAAACGCCTTTTTGCTTTTGACGGCTATCTCTCCGCATTCTTGTAACTTGTTCCAGTTTGTTATGGCTCTTGCAGCTGTTGCCACGCTTGCGTGGTATATAGGCAGAAAAAATAACCGCCCAGCGACCAAACTAGCGGTTATTTTTTAGCGTGTTTGGCAACCGTCTATCGGTAGCCTTTTTCTACGTCCATTCTACACGAATGCGCGTGGTTTTCAAGTAAAACAGATATGTACATGAAAAGCGGATGCCG
>CAYLUU010000195.1:0-2347 GCA_964386925.1 uncultured Sarcina sp.
AAGCTATGGAATATATTGCAAATACATTAACAAACTTAATCCATCAGACCGCCTTCATGAACCTGAGCTGGGGTAACATCCTCATGATCGCTGTTGCCTGCGTATTCCTGTACCTGGCAATTGCACATGACTTCGAGCCCCTTCTGCTGGTTCCTATCGCATTCGGTATGCTGCTGGTTAATATCTATCCGGATATTATCGTGGCTCCTACCGAGACTGCGAACGGCGGACTGCTGTATTACTTCTACATTCTGGATGAGTGGTCCATCCTGCCGTCCCTGATCTTCATGGGCGTTGGTGCAATGACCGACTTCGGTCCTCTGATTGCGAATCCGAAGAGCTTCCTTCTGGGCGCTGCTGCTCAGTTCGGTATCTTCGCAGCATATTTCGGAGCCATTGCTCTGGGATTCAATGGAAAGGCTGCTGCAGCCATCTCCATCATCGGCGGTGCCGATGGCCCTACCTCCATTTTCCTGTGCTCGAAGCTGGGACAGACAGAGCTCATGGGACCGATCGCCGTGGCAGCGTACTCTTACATGTCACTGGTTCCGATCATCCAGCCTCCGATCATGAACCTCTTCACCTCGAAGAAAGATCGTCAGATCAAGATGGAGCAGCTTCGCCCGGTATCCAAGCTGGAGAAGATCCTGTTCCCCATCGTAGTAACCATCGTTGTCTGCATGCTCCTGCCTACCACAGCTCCGCTGATCGGTATGCTGATGCTCGGAAACCTGTTCCGCGAGTGCGGTGTGGTTCGTCAGCTGCAGGAGACCGCCAGCAACGCAATGATGTATATCGTTGTTATTCTGCTGGGAACCTCTGTAGGCGCTACCACCTCTGCTGAGGCATTCCTGAATGTGACAACCCTGAAGATCGTTGCTCTGGGTCTGATTGCATTTGCATTCGGTACTGCTGCAGGCGTTTGGTTCGGACAGCTGATGAAGATTGCAACGCACGGCAAGATCAATCCTCTGATCGGTTCTGCAGGCGTATCTGCTGTTCCTATGGCTGCCCGCGTATCCCAGAAGGTTGGTGCGAAGGAGGATCCTACGAACTTCCTTCTGATGCATGCAATGGGACCGAACGTAGCAGGTGTTATCGGAACTGCAGTCGTAGCCGGCGTGTTCATGGCAGTATTCGGAATCTAATGTTTAGTTCGGCGCTCGCGCAATTTCTTTCAGAAATCTGCGCGAGATGGCCCAAGAGGCTTTGCCTCTTGGCCGATTGCCGGTTTTTAATTGCGAATATGCCTGCATGCAGTTAATTCACATTAAAAACAGCAATTGCCGAACAGATGCAATTCATAAGGAGTTTACAATGGCTAAAGTACAGATTATGGAGACCGTTCTGCGTGATGCCGGTCAGTCGCTGATCGCAACCAGAATGCCCATTGAAGAGATGCTTCCCATCGTTGATACGATGGACAAGGTTGGCTATGCTGCAGTTGAGTGCTGGGGCGGAGCTACCTTCGATTCCTGCCTGCGTTTCCTGCATGAGGATCCGTGGGAGAGACTTCGTGTTCTGAAGAGCCACTTCAAGAACACTCCTACACAGATGCTGCTGCGTGGCCAGAACATTCTGGGCTATTCCCACTATGCAGATGATGTTGTAGATCGTTTTGTAAAGAAATCCGTTGAGAACGGTATCGATCGTATCCGTATCTTTGACTGCCTGAATGACCTGCGCAATGTAAAGACTGCAGTAAAGGCAACCAAAGAGGCAGGTGCTCATGCACAGATCGCTCTGGTTTACACGCTGGGCGATGCTTACACCATGGAGTACTGGGAGAACATCGCTCGTCAGATCGAGGAGATGGGCGCTGATTCCATCTGCATTAAGGATATGTCCGGTCTGCTGCGTCCTTTCGATGCATATGATCTGGTAACTGCTCTGAAGAAGGGCTCCTCCCTTCCGGTTGACCTGCATACACACTACACCTCTGGTGTTGCTTCCATGACTTATCTGAAGGCTGCTGAGGCAGGTGTTGACATCATCGACTGCGCGAGCACACCGTTTGCTCTTGGAACCTCTCAGCCGTCTACGGACGTTATGGTTGAGGCATTCCGCGGCACACCGTATGACACCGGACTGGATCAGGGCCTGCTGAAGCAGATCTCCGATTACTTCACACCTTATCGTGAGGAGTGCATCGAGAACGGACTGCTGTCCACCAAGGTTCTGGGTGTTAATATTCGTACGATGCTGTATCAGGTACCGGGCGGCATGCTGTCCAACATGATCAAGCAGCTGAATGACCAGGGCAAGGGCGACAAGCTCAACGAGGTTCTGGAGGAGGTTCCGCGCGTACGTAAGGATCTGGGTGAGCCCCCGCTGGTTACTCCGTCCT
>CAYLUU010000196.1:0-2347 GCA_964386925.1 uncultured Sarcina sp.
GGCAGGAGATGGGAGATAAGCCCTACCTGCAGATCGAGGTGGATGAGCATTTCTCGAATGTGGGTGTCATCACAAGGATCGAAGCCTTCCTGAACAGCCTGCGTCAGAGACCGGCCGTGGAGGTTCCGACTGATCTGAATCCGGAGCAGGTAACGATCCGGCCTCGCCCCTCTCAGACACGGCCGGATACCGACGCGCCGCTGTATATTCCGGCACTGGGCGAATATACGCCGTTCCTGGTGCAGTATTATCGGGAACAGGGCGTGGATGCGAGAGCATTGCCTTCACTCAGCGACCATGCGCTGGGGCTGGGACGTGCGGAAACGAGTGCGAAAGAGTATCTTCCGTTCGCTGCCTTGCTGGGAAGCGTTCTGGAGCAGTGCGAGAAGGAATCCCGTGAAAATGATTCTAATAATAGCTGCGGATCTGCACACGGCGACAGTCGCAAAGATACTCTTCAGTTCCTGATCCCGCAGAATCAGGGCGCCGAGGCAGATGGCCTGTATGCGCGAGTCATCCAGGCCGTACTGGAGAGGCGAGAGAGGGTGAATGTAAAGCAAGGTGACAATGGCGGGAATTCAGATGTCTGCGGCGATGAAGGAGCCGCTGATACAGGAAGTGTGAATCTAATCAGTCCCATTCTGGAGACGCTGCCGGTGAAGGCCCAGAATCCGGACGCCCTGTTCCGGTCCATCCTTGCCGGCGATCTGATCTATGCGGCGTCGCCGGAATGCAGAGATGCGCTGCGGAAGAACTGGACCGGAATCCCATCCTGGGAACAGCTGCATGAGACAGCAGGGAAAATCGGAACGGCAGGGTGCGCGAGACGCCTTGCGGCTGTCGGAACGCCGCTCTGTCTGACAGAGCTGGACAGCGGCGTATTGGAGACTCTGGAGAGCGAAGGTGAGCACATCCTGCGGGCACCGCTTAGCGAGATGCTGTGGTTCCTGTGGCGGGACAACATGGATGCCAATGAAACGGCGAAGGAGTGGCTTGGCCGAATGACGGAAGAGATGCAGAGCCTTGGATGCGAGCTCGGGGAGCGCAGCACTTTTGCAGAGAATCCAATGAAACTATTCGAAACCGCAGAGCAGGCACTGCCGCATTTCGCCGGAGGGAACGGAAGATATCGCTATGCAAAGGCCGTGGAGCTCTCCGGCCGCACGCAAGCTGTGCTGACACTGGCACCCAGATACGAGAACACGGCAATGATTCTGGAAATGCGCGGCCTCAAGGATGCCTGCAAGGCCCCGCTCTTCGAACTGTCGCTGGACAACGACTGGGACGAGACCGCCTGGGGAAGACTGCGGTCGTTCCTGTATTACGTGTGACCTGCCTGGGAGCAAGGCCCAGTGTGTGAAATCACTATCATAATTATCGTAATGTACATTCTAATGTACATCTCATAAATGGGATGTGCGTGGAATGTACATTTTTTTGTTATAGGAATCTGCTACTCTGTTCACAATTCGAGGAACTGGGAACGGTTTGGAAAGACATTTGATCAGGATATTTCAATAGCGTGATACAACTGGTACAGGGATTTTTAAATCACTAGCCCTATTAACGTGCCTGATTCCCGGATAGCACGCATCCAAAATCCTCAGCGTAGCCAGACTGAACTGCAGAAAGGAAAATGGTATGGGAAAGATCTATTTTACGATCACAGGAGTGAAACATTATTACGGAGGCGATTTCTTCAAACGCCATATGATGGTAAAACTGAAAAAGGAGCCGGATAACGAATTCGATTCGGAGGCGATCAAGGTGACAGTAAAAGGCCTCGGCAAGGTCGGCTATGTGGCCAACAGCACTTACACGGTTGTTGGAGAATCCATGAGCGCCGGCAGGCTGTATGACCGAATCGGGAAGAAGGCAAAGGGCCGCGTGGAGTACGTGCTGCCGCAGGGAGTGGTGTGTTCGCTGGTGGAAGAGTAGGCAAAATGATCGTGAATATGGAATGTATTTGAAAGAAAATGTACATTGTTGAAATTTTTGCTACAAAGAAATGTCATTTGTTTTTGTGCAGAGTATTATAGTTTAGTGTCAAAGATGGTGAGTTAATTCGCTATTTTTGCTGTCGCCCTCCGCACGGGGGCGTGGATTGAAATTTTTCTATTGGCTTGTTAAGATACGAATAAGTGCATAGCGTATTCCTATCTGCAATCGCGAGACTGTTTACTCATAGTCTGTCGGCGATTGATCTTGAGCCTCATCTGTTACACATCGAGCGGAACGAAATGCATGGTACCCATTTAATTGAGCAGGAGTTTCGCCAGAACAGACAGGCAAGCAAGGGACATTCGCTAGAAAATTGCAAGTATAAAAGCAATGGCGAATGCAGATA
>CAYLUU010000197.1:0-2308 GCA_964386925.1 uncultured Sarcina sp.
GGTGCTGGATGCGATATTTGCGGAGAAGAAATAATACAAACAAGCGAGATACTCCTCATCACCGGATTCGTTCCGGCGGTGAGGAGTATTTTCTTCTAAAATTCAGCCTTATTTAATCTATTTTGTTCGCTTCGTTGTTCCGGATCTGGAATGCGGAGGCGGAAATCGCTGCATAGAGCGCAATTTCCTGGGCAATCACAAGCGAAACAATGCCGCTGATGGCAGCTGTCTGTCCGGCTTCGTCCTGTCCGTTTTCCTGGCCGTGATCCTGCATGATAATGAGGGCTGCGTACATGAGCTTTTGCTTGTCAGAGAGCATCGACCAGAAACCAAAGCCCTTCTGCCGGCCAAGCCACTCATAAACCTCAATGATCTCATCGGACAGGCTGTCATAATCCGTGGCAGACATGGAAACGGCACCGAGGCTGGCAAGCTCGTAGGAGGTTCCGTATTTGTGCTTTTTGTCCTTCATGAGCTGGAACAGCTCCATGGTGCGGCGGCATTTCTCCTCTGCGGGTTCCGGAGACAGGGCGAGTATGAGTGCCAACGCCTGTACGGCGTTTCCATCCAGAAAATTCTTCTTCAGCAGCTGATAGCAGTTCTCTGTCTCAAGGATTACATCCTCTGCAGGACGTCCCATAATCGCTATCAGAGTGCAGAAGGCACTGTCTTCGGAAGAGGTCAGGAAGGGGTGCTTTTTGCGCTCCTGCACGTAGATTTCGCGGGCCTTTTGAGCTAACTCCTCATATTGAAAAGGCTGCGCGTGATTGGCCATCGTGATCGCCGCAATCGGAAGGTGGCTGCTGTCACCGAATTTCTGCCGCAGTGCCTTGAAAGCTGCCATGCTGCGCGCCATCTTATCTTCCGGATTGTCGGACAACGCGAGCTCTGCGACAGCCGCGGGTTCAACGTAGTCACGGAAGGAGGAGAAGATGGATGTCTGCTCCCGCAGGATTTTCCTGCAGTCGCGAATGGTCTGCTCTTCAACCGGTTCGTTCCGGCTAAGGAGTACCGCTGCTCCCGCCAGATTCTCCAGGTTATCCCGCAGACTGAATATCTTCTCCAGGGTGTCTTTGTTCTGAACGAATATCTCTGCTCGTTTTAATGTTGTCTCTTTCATAGGATAAAATCCTCCGCAATTCAGGTGGCTTATTTTCAATTGGCCGGCACCATCAACAATGGTGGCGACAATGAATGGTTTCTGATATTGATAGATCCAGAATATCTGGAACAATAGTAACATATACAGATCACATGAAAATCCCGACGCTTACCATCTTTGGATAAGTCGCCGGGATTATGTCTGAAGCATATCGTCAGATGCATGCATTGAGCAGTTCCTTGATTTCGGGAGCATATTTGAGTGTCATAACGTTTCCTTTCTCCTCATCACCGTGAGGCTTTCATGTGCTTGGGTGTACTGTTCTTGTTCGTTTCCTGTTTACGCTTTCTTCTGTATTTTTTTGCGGTGTTTGTTTTTCTTTGTTTCTGTTGTGTTCCTTTGTTATGTACGTATCATAGCGTGGCTGCCGTAACTGAAGCGTAACCGAGGACACGAGTCATGCTTGGATTAACGAGACCTCGATTCACGTTGAAATCGTCAGGCGACATATTGGCCTTATGCTGCGGTTTGACAGTACATGGGAATCTGAGTATAATGTCAGCCGTCGTCGTTTGCGAATCGCGCAAAATCAGCGATTTTCGCAGATTTATACGGGGATGTGGTGACACAGCTCCCAAGGGAGAAAGGTCGGAAAATAGAACGATGGAAGAAAAGAAAAATATTTTAACGTACGCAGGTCTGAAGAAGTACGAGGATGAGCTCCACAACCTGAAGGTTGTTCGCCGTAAGGAGGTCGCTCAGAAGATCAAAGAGGCTATGGAGCAGGGAGACCTCTCTGAGAATGCCGAGTACGATGCAGCAAAGGACGAGCAGCGTGACATCGAGGCCAGAATTGAAGAGCTGGAGAAGATTCTCAAAAACGTAGAGGTTGTAACGGACGAGGATGTTGTTCTGGACCGCATCAGTGTAGGCTGCAAGGTAACGGTACACGACGTGGAGTTCGATGAAGATATCACCTACAGCATCGTAGGTTCCACTGAGGCGAACAGCCTCGAGAACAAGATTTCCAACGAGTCCCCGGTAGGCAAGGCGCTGATGGGAGCAAAGGTTGGCGACGTAGTGAAGGCAGAGTCCATGGCCGGAGAGATGGCATTTAAGGTACTCAATATAGAACGGGCGGAGTAGGATACCGATATGGCAGAGAATAATAAGAATCAGAACGCACCGCAGCAGGATCTGAATCAG
>CAYLUU010000198.1:0-2303 GCA_964386925.1 uncultured Sarcina sp.
TGGCCGCAGACGGCCGGGAGCGGGTTATTTTTCTTAATGAGCTCCAGCGCATCCAGGTATCTTCCCTGAGCTGCCAGCTTGAGATATCCCTGCACTGCAATGTGGGCGGGACAGGCTGTTTTGCAAGGAGCGGTACCGCTTTCGTGCGTGTTGATGCGGTTGACATCCCGATAATTCTCCGTCCACATCTCCGGTCCCCACTTCTTCTCAGAGGGAAGGGGCATCTTCGGATACTGCACTTCGGAGCCGTCCTTTTTGCAGAGCTTCTGGCCGAGGCTCACAGCTCCTGCCGGGCAGAATTCCACGCACCGACCGCAGGCAACGCACTTCTCCTTCTCCACATGGGCAACATAGGCCGACCGGGACATGTTCGGTGTATTGAACAGCTGCGAGGTGCGGAGTGCATAACAGACATTCACATTGCAGTTGCAGATGGCGAAAATCTTGTCCTCGCCGTCAATGTTCGTGATCTGATGGACAAAGCCGTTGTCCTCCGCCTTCTGAAGGATTTCCAGCACTTCTTCCTTGCTGATATAACGGCCGCCCTTTCCGGTTTCCACGCAGTAATCGGCCATATCGCCGACAGCAATGCACCAGCCCTCGGGATCGTCCGCACAGCCCTCGTCATAGGTCGTGCGCGAGCGTCGACAGGAACAGGGGCTTGCAGCATATTTTCCCTCGTATTTATCCAGCCAATGCGAAATATGCTCGACGGAGACCGATTTGTTCTCCATCTCAATGGCCTTCTCCACCGGGATGACATGCATTCCGATTCCGGCGCCGCCCAGAGGCACCATCGGGGTGATCTTCTCCAGCGGCAGGCGGCTCATCCGTTCAAAGAACCGGCCGAGCTCCGGATGCGCCTCCAGTACATCTTTATTCATATTGGTGAATTCGGCACTGCCCGGAACATACATCGGCAGCACGTACTGCTTCTCATGCTGCGGGTTCTCCCAGTTGTATTCGATGAGTCCGTTCCAGGACATTTCATCCAGCTGCTTTTGCAGGTATTCGTCGTCCTGGATGCCGGTTACCTTTTTAATCTGGGCAAAGGTCTTGGGCTTACGCTTGCCCATCTTCAGCGCAATCTCAGCCTGCTCATCGGTACAAATATTCGCAAGCCCCCAGTATTCCGGGGACTCTTTCGTGATCTTCTCCTTGCCGAGCATAATCTCGGCACGGTCTGTGATAAGCTTTCCGAGTTTCGCAATCGGCTCCCGCATCGGCTCATCATTCTTCACAGTGTCCGGTACATAGTTTCCCAACGGATCTGACATAAAATTCTCCCCCTCACGTTGATCCGGCACAGTCATTGTGTGCCAGTCACTTTTATAATCTCTGTGTCATTATTTGCTCGACTTTTGTCACACCTTCTCGATAGGACGAAAATGATCTCATTTCCTATATGCAGCTACTGCCTCGCGGATCCAATCCGCCCACTCTTCAAAGCCTTCTCCGGTCTTCGCCGAAACGAAGATCACCTTCGCCTTGGGATTGAGTGCCTTGATTCTCTCCTCCACATCCTTCGTTGAAAAATCATCGAAGACGCTGAGAGTATCACATTTATTGATTAACACCACGTCGCAGATCGAGAACATCAGCGGGTACTTGAGCGGCTTATCATCGCCCTCCGGGACTGACAGGATCATGGCATTTTTCGTGCTGCCCGTATCGAATTCTGCAGGGCATACGAGATTGCCCACATTCTCCAGCACCAGAAAATCCAGATCCGACCTGTTAAACTCCCGGATTCCCTGCCTTGTCATATCCGCATCCAGATGGCACATGCCTCCGGTATGAATCTGTATCACCGGCGCACCCGTCTCGGAAATGGCTCTTGCGTCCACCTCCGAGTCAATATCCGCCTCCATGATGCCGATCTTCATCTCGTCCTTCAGCATCGCAATTGTCCGCTTCAGCGTCGTTGTCTTCCCGGCTCCCGGAGAGGACATCAGATTCAATAGAAATGTTCCCTGCTCCTTCAGCTCCTGCCGCAGCAGTTCTGCATCCTTATCATTGTCTTCAAAGATGCTGCGCTTTACTTCGATTACCTTATAATCCTTCATCCCCGTTGTCCTCTTTTCCTTTGTCCTGTGTGCTGCACACGTTACGTTTCTGCACGTGCACAACAAAAGGCCCCTACGAGATAGAATATCTCATAGGGGCCTTTTCTGTCACTTGTTTTTCTGCTCCCTCACCTGCCAAGCGACGGGTCCTGTCGCTTGGCAGGTGTGGTGCCTATACAGTGGCTCACCAAATTCCCATAACGTGCTGCATCAGCAAACTTACAATGGTGATTCCGC
>CAYLUU010000199.1:0-2256 GCA_964386925.1 uncultured Sarcina sp.
TTTTATGATCTCTTTGAAATCCTCTATTCCAACAGGAAGCTTCTTTGTGTTCATGCGCAAACCTCCCATCCGTACGCAGCTGCGGCTTGCCATTCAGTATCCGGCCTGTAGCCTGGAGGCAACAATCCTTTCGCCCCCGGCATCATAAATATATCTCATCCGGTCTTAAAATCAAAGAGAGCTGTCTGACTTCATCAAAAAGCCGGACTGCTCTCTTCGTTCTTATCTTGTTCTTATCTTGTTCGTATGTCTGTCTGCCGCATTGATCTTCCGGAAATTTCCATTTTACGAAGATGGACTGTTACTGACGGATTGCCTTTACAATCGTCCATCTGTCCTTCTCCCGCCGCAGCTCCACCGCATAAATATCTTTTTCAAAACTTACCTTATCCTCGACGATATGATAGGCCTCCGGTGCTGTCACCCGTACCACGGCAGAGGCCTTTTCGCTATCTAGTTTCAAGGAAGTAATCTCCAGTCCGGTAAAGCTCCTCGGCTGAGATTTTCTCAGTTCCTTCAGATATCCCAACGCATCTCTCCGATTCATTGGTCCAAACATTCCGCCCACGTCCACCGTCGCGTCCTCATTCAATGCAGGAACTGCCAACATAAAGGCAAGGTAATCATAGGCAGCGCTGATATGGCAGAGAGTATCAATGACTGCCTCCTCGTCTGTCATTGAATTATCCGGCTTCTGAATGCGTCGCCACGGTGCGTCTATTTCCGGCGTAATTACCAACTCTCCGGAATGCTCTATTTTATCCTGGAAAGCCCCAACTCGTTCGTCGACGCCAAGCCAATCTCCCATCAATGCACGATTTCCCTCTCCTAAGATACGATGCACGATTCCATCTGCATCCAATGTTTCTTCACGCATTCCATCATCAGACTGCAGCTGAAAGCGAATGGTCTCCAGCACCCATCCCGCTTCTGTCAGCTCATAGTGATTCATGAAGCTTCCGCCAAAGGCAATATGCTCCTCTCCCTTCGTAATCATTCCGAGAATAACCGCATATTGCTGTGCCTCCCTATCCAGGGTCAGGATGGTATCCTGCATAGGAAGGATCGACATTTTCGATCCGGCAGGCCCCGGATTGCAGAACCATTCCTTGATCTGTTCCCTGCTGTAAGTGTGTCCATACATACTCACATACGCAAACGGCAGATCCTTCACACACTCGTCTAATTGGTCCTTCGCCCCTTCTTCCCATGCCTGAAGGAACTTTTTATATTGCAGCCTAATCTCCTCGACATCCTTTTCTCTCATCTTTCCAATTCCTCCCAAATCCAAACGACTCATAGCGCAAACCACTCATAGCGATATGTCCCGTTATCTTTCTGCGACGAAATTCGCCGGATAATAATTCAGCCGGTCAATTTTCCACATTCCTTTTCTTTTCGTCAGCACAAAGCGATATCTGGCCCATGCGCATCTCCATTCTCGCTTTAACGGATCCGCAAAATCTTCATTACACATATGCCGATTGTACGTCTTTACAATGGCACGATCCCCATCGATCTGAATATCCGTCACCTTCGCCACATGGCAGACTCTCGGGGATCCCTGAATTTGGGATCTCATAGCATCTAACTCTTCCCGAAGTGTCAATGGTGTTCCGTCCGCATAGATGATCATGGCGTCTTCATTAAATGCATAATCAATAAACTGTGTCCCCATAATCTGATCTACGCCATAATAATATGCGAAGATGGCACGCTCAATTTGTTCTTCATCTGACCCAAGATAGACCGGATCCGGTATCGCATACCACGGCATATCCAGCTCCGGTACGACACTAACCTGGCGTTTGTTTTCAAACCAGCCAATTCTGTCATCATGCATATACCAATTCGACACAAATGAACGATCTCCGCTCCATTTGTCTTTGGCAATGCCTTTACTGGTAAGGACCGGATGAATAATCAAATCATCCTCCTGCAGATTCAGCCGCAGCTCCGAAAATTTCCAATCATGCTCTCCCTCTTTCACCAGCGATGCCACAAAATTGGCTGCTGCACAGAATTCCTGCGGAGTATCCTCTGCAGATGTAAACTCCAGTATCAGTTCTGCCGTCATCTGGGCCTTTTCTTCGTTAAACAGACAAACATAGTTATATGGGTCAAAGCGCACCCACGTTGTTTCCCTCGGCCTATAAGACAATTTTGCAATAAATTCTTCCCGATCAAGTCCCCGGTCAAAAATACTGAAATCAATGACGGCATCTCTCCGGATATATTCCTTCATCGAATCCACGC
>CAYLUU010000200.1:0-2254 GCA_964386925.1 uncultured Sarcina sp.
GTTTGCGGTATCTTTGTCATTGCCGCGATCCCTTGTGCTCAGCACCTTGGCGGCAGTGCTTTGTTGTTTGTTATGTATGCATCATAATGGATTCCCCGTAACTGAATCGTAACTGGGCGTAGGGAGCGGAATACATCAGAAAATGATAAGATTGAAGTGACAGAATCCCATAGGAAAGAGGCTGAAGGAATGGGACAATAAGTGTCTCTCCTGAAGCTACCGTGAAAAGTGCAGAATGGACGAGGGATTGGAGTGAGTACATGGACATTATGAATATGATCGGCGAGGCAACAGAGTACGACAAGAAACAAGCAGTTGAGACAAAGCGGCCAAAGAGCTGGTGCAAGAGTGTGAGCGCTTTTTCCAATACGTTGGGCGGTATGTTAATTTTTGGCGTTGCAGATGATGATCAAATTGTAGGTCTAGCAGATCCGGAAGGGGATGCTGAAAAAATCAGTGAAATCATTAAGACACGAATGGAACCAATCCCGGAATTTCGCTTGCAGTTTCACAAGGAAGAAGAAAAGACGCTGATTGTACTTGAGATTTTCAAGGGAGAAGAAACACCATATTATTATTCGGGGGATGGAACGCTGGAAGCCTATGTTCGTGTGGGAAATGAGAGCGTGAAGGCAACGGCAACAGAAATGAAGCGCCTTGTTATGAGAGGAAGGAATACCTCGTTCGATTCACAACTCTCTATGTATAAAACAGAGGATTTTTCTTTTTCGAAGTTACGGGAAAGATACAAGAGATGGACCGCCAGTAGCTTTGATATGAAGGATTTGATTTCGTTTGGGCTTGCAGATGAGAGCGGGCGCCTGACAAATGCCGGGGCATTAATCGCTGATGATAGTCCGATTCGTTGGTCCAGATTGTTCTGAACTAGGTGGAATGGCCTGAATAAGAGCGGCGGGATATTGGATGCATTGGATGATGCGGAATATTCCGGTAGTGTGATTTCGCTGATTGAAAATGGGGAGGCTTTCATAAAGCGAAATGTTCGTATGATGTGGCGTAAGACTGCCAATTCCAGAGAAGAAATGCCGGAGTATGTGGAGCGCAGTTATCATGAGGCGCTAATTAATGCTCTGGCACATCGGGATTATCTGGTAAACGGCAGCGAAGTACACATCGATATTTTTGATGACCGAATGGAAATTTATTCTCCGGGTGGAATGCCGGATGGATCAATCATTCAGGAGCGTGATCCGCGTACGGTGCCGTCAACCAGAAGAAATCCAGTTCTTGCTGACGTGTTCAATCGTCTGGGATTCATGGAACGAAAAGGCAGTGGGTTTGACAAAATTCTGAGTGGTTATGAATGCCAAGTTAATTTCAGTGAAGCAAGGGAACCATCCTTCCGGTCGGACCGGTATCAATTCACGGTGATAATGCCGAATTTGAATTATAACGTCCAGATTGTCCCTCAAGGTGGCACTCAAGATGTCACCCAAGGTGGCACTCAAGATGTCACCCAAGGAGGGAGTGATCTTGACAATAGAATTGTGGCTTTAATCATGGCAGATAATAAGATTACTGCAGAAAATCTAGCGAAGGAGCTAGGGGTTAGCATCAGGACAATTAGAAGACGCATAAAGTCATTAAACAGAGTTCATTATATTGGCAGCGGATTCAGCGGACACTGGGAAATCGATAATAACGAATAGCGAGGCAGAAGCCTCAGTATCTGTAACTACAAACTGTTGCACAAGATAACCTTGGGACCCCGGCTGGGACCCTTCCCGTTGATGACACCTCATTCTCTTTGATTTTATGGGCTTTTTCGGGAAGAGCCTCCGCGTTCGGGACGCGGAGGCCCGTATGGATACTATGGAAGTGTTGACACTGTTTCTTGTCGTGTTCGCGGCGCTGACGTATTTGGATCAGCATCATAAGGATTAAGTAACAAAAAAGACTGCCTCCACGCCATGGTCGCAGTCTTTTCTAGGTAACATAGAAAAACGATTTGTCTCCGTGGTACCGCAAGACGGCTCAATGTCTTCCGGTTTCTAACTTTATTTATGCTATACCCTTCTAAAATCAGCAAGTAAAGCAATCCTCTCACCTGCAATAAAATCAATGCCTCTCATTTGAAAAAGAACCTGTATCTGACATTAATTTTGTTGATTTTTAAAGCTATTTAGAATGCGGTGTCGGGTACAAAGCAGACCATGTTGCTGGCTGCAAGTGCTGCTGCGGCAACAATGCCGGTTACGATTCGGTTACAGGCGATCCGATATGATACGTGCAT
>CAYLUU010000201.1:0-2229 GCA_964386925.1 uncultured Sarcina sp.
TTTCACTGTAATCAGTTTATCAGCGTGCCACATCGAATGCAAGGATGAGCGCAGTCGCAGCCACTCTGATCAAATTCGCGCGATAAGCCTAGATCTACGCAGAAAGCCCGGCGCCGATCGTTTGATCAGTGCCGGGCTTCCATTTTATTCAGATGTATCAGATCCAATATGCAGCGCAATTAGTGGTGCTTACGTTTCCAACTCCAATGGAACAAATTGGCGTGTAGTTCTTCATGTTTTTCTTCTTTCTGTAATTTCCATTACTTTCTGTGCTTAAATGCATCTTCTCACTGTTCTCATTTACAGTTCATTCTTGATGATCGATGCTACCATTGTGTTCATATAAGCTTCAAGTCCGCTCATTGTTTTTCTCCTTTCTCCTCACGAATTTCGGTCTCTATTCCGATTTTTTTCGATCTCTCCTTGCTCTCCTATCAGAGAATGCTCCGTACGAACGGGAACGGTATTCTATCTACTAAAATCAGCATTTGTAATCTCCTTTCTCCTCACTGGTTTCGATCGCTCTTGTTCTCTGTTCTCCTGTGAGGTTCTGTGTTGTTTTGTTATGCACGTATCATACTGTAGGTCCCGTAACCGGGGCGTAACCAGGGAATTGCCCGCATCCATTCAATCCTTATAAAGTGACATGGGATGCATCCTGATTCGCGCAATCCGTCAGATTTAGCAATTTCAATCCGACAGATTCAGCGAATCCAATCCGATTGTTTCAGCAGTTTCAATCCCGATTGTTTTCCGGTATATTGCATCGTTCATTTCTCATCTCATCATGCCTTTTGTTTTGTACCTGATTTTACCCTTTATTTTGACATCGCCATATAGATCGTAACCGCGTCCATATTGGTGTCAATCTGTCCATCGATCTTCTCCGTGCATTCCCGATCTGCGTATCGTGTGTAGCCGTCATGCCACGGTGCCCGGACGCCGGTGCCCTTCCGGACATCGAAGGTCTGTACTTCCTCCTCTGCGGTTCCGGGATTGTAAACAATCGTCAGATGGCACGCATCCTCCTTCGTCAGGACCCGGTCGGCCGCATTTTTTGTTTTGGCCAGCTCAGGGTTCACGCCATAGCTGTAGGTGTATGTGTTCGTCCAGTCGGGATCGCTGATCATCTGTCTGGCTGCCTCGTTGTAACGCAGGATGTCGTCGATTTCGATGAGCTCCAGCGTGTCCGGATCGCAGTAATAGATGAAATCATTGTCACAGCTCGCCGAGGTCTCCTGCTGGCTAACGAGCAGGACTCCATCCTGCAGGCTGTTGCCGGAAGGAGTGCGTCTGCATTCCGGCCGGTAATAATATTCCGCAAACTGCTCAGAGAGATAGTCCTGATCCACCGATTCAATATACAGTCCGTCGTCCTCGCCATCGTTTGCCGTATAGAATGCAGTTGGATTCCCGTTAACTGCAACCGCAGAGATGTAGCGGTCCGGTTCGTCCCTCGTCAGGCAAACGCTCCGGTAGAGCATCTGCGGCGTTCCGTCTTCATTCATATAGAAATACATCGTTGTCACATACTCAGCTGTCCCATCGACGTAATTCGTATTCGTCACCGTTACAGCGCCGTATTTCTGCAGAATCGTTTCAAGCTGATTCGCATTCAGGACATCCTGGGGCGTGATTTCCTCGTAGTTCTTCCCGGCTGCTGTTGTTGTATCGCCGGATGCTGTTGTTCCATCGGCGTTTTTTTCCATAGTGTCAGCGGTCGATGTCGTTTTGTCGATGGCTGCCTTTGTTGTGGCGACCGGCGATGTCATTTCACTGACAGCAGCGGTTGTTGTATTCTCATGTGCTGCAGCCAGAACGCTGGCCCCTTCCACTGCCGCAGCCATTGATACTGCTGCTGCAAATCCAATTGTCATTCTGATAATTTCTTCTTTTGTCTTTTTCATTGTCTATAGCCTCCTGCATGATCTGTTTCATCTGTCTGCTCTATTTCCTTCCGGCCGCAATGGCTGTAAAGGGATTGCTCTCGAAGGAAAGCAGCAACAGTCGGTATCTGATTGCCACTATGCAATGATCGTAGCAGGAGCTCTGTATCTGGGGCGTAACCAGGGAGTTGGCAAATCCGCCGTCGGCGAGCAGCCGCGCTTCAGGAGGAGCCCGACACGTAAAAATCCCGGCGCCGATCATGTTTGATCAGCGCCGGGCATCTGTCTGTCCTTTGTTCTCTTATCAGCCGATTATCCGTTACAACGGATGGCTCCCCAGCAC
>CAYLUU010000202.1:0-2197 GCA_964386925.1 uncultured Sarcina sp.
GCAAGCATTACTCGCACATTTTATGCAAATTTGCTTGGCTCTGAATAGTTACACACTTTCATCTGTATTGTCCTGCGTTTCTGTCTTCATCCGCCATATTCATTACAACCCTGCGCCATTTCTTGGCAATCTGCCATGCGGGTGTGTCATTCCACGAAAAGTGTCCTATCATCTGTACTTGTTCCCTTTTATCTGTTGTATTTGCTGCAGTGATTCCGCACATTTCCATACCTGTGCCGGATGATTAAATCGTTTCTCACTGCCTTGGTCAAATCAGCATACCGTTACGATCCAAACATCTCTGACCGTATCTATTGGGAATTTACGATAATACTTCTCGTAATCATGCGTTGTGTGCAGACTCTATTGCCTGCCTGAAAGGAGTCAATATGCGCTACATCTATCAATTCGCCCGTCTGATTGCCTTCTGCGGCCTCGGCGAGCTGTGTCATACCTTCCTGCCCTTGCCGATCCCGGCAAGCGTCTACGGGCTTGTATTGCTCCTGCTCGCACTGTGCTGCGGCATTGTGAAGCTGGAGCAGGTTCGCGAAGCCGGTCTGTTCCTGACCGGTATTTTCCCTCTTCTCTTCGTTCCGGCGGCCGCCGGCGTCATGGATCTGTGGAGCGAGCTGGGCGACATCCTGATTCCTGCCGTCATCGCCATTCTCCCTGTCACAGCGCTGGTTTTCTTCGCCGCAGGTCACACCACGCAGGCAATTCTGCGATTTACGAAAAAAGATGAGGAGGTTGAATTATAATGTCTTCCCTGATAACGTCTGCTCTTTTATCCTTCCTCGAGAATTCTGCCGTATGGGGCGTCCTGCTGACGCTGGGTGCCTTTGGTCTGGGTGCTGTGATCAATCGCAAAACAGGCAAGGCGATTTTCAACCCTTTGCTGCTGGGCAGTATCTTCGTCATCGTGATCCTCAGCGTATTAAAGATTTCCTACTCAGATTACAAGGCCAGCGCCGCTCCCGTCAGCTATCTCCTGCTGCCGGCCACTGTCAGCCTCGCCATTCCGCTTTATGAAAAGCTCGAGCTCTTAAAGCGCAACTGGGTCGCCATTCTCGCCGGCATTGCCGCAGGAACACTGGTCAGCCTTTGCAGTGCCTGGCTCCTCGCTGTCCTGCTGCAGTTGGAGAAAGAGCAGTACATCACCATTCTGCCAAAATCCGTCACGACTGCAATCAGCATGGATGTCTCTGCCGAGCTCGGCGGCATTGCCTCTCTGACCGGTGCCATCGTCATTCTCACCGGCATTGCCGGCAACCTGATGGCCGAGACCCTGTGCCGGGTTTGCCATATCACAGATCCAATTGCAAAGGGAATTGCCATTGGTACCTCCTCGCATGCTGTCGGGACCAGCAAGGCACTCGAGATGGGCGATGTCGAAGGCGCCATGAGTGGGCTCTCCATTGCCGTTGCCGGGGTACTGACCGCCGTCCTCTGCCCGGTGTTCTCGCAGTTCATTGCAGGATAGACGCTGTGATGGATGGCACAATGTTGATGCGCCCTTGCCTCTTGTTGCGGCATCATTTCAGACAAAATTGAAATTGTTTCTATACAAAAACAAAGCCTCAGGGAGTTTTCACTCCCTGAGGCTCTCCAGCTCTAACTTCGCCGCAAATCTATCCCTGTATTTCAGACATTTTGTCCATTTCTTCTCGAAAAACCGCTTCGCTCACCCCTGCCGCTTCTGCTGCCACCTGCAAAGCGATCGCTCCGGATTGGACCAATCTGATTAACATTTCCCATCGTCCCGCCTCAAGCCCCTGCTGTCGGCCATATTCCATACCTTCCTTCAGCGCCCGGTTCCTTTCATGTCTCAGCTTATCCTCTAAGTCCATATAGTTCCTCCGCACCTCTGCGTTCTGCTTCGCTTTCCTAACCTCACGATCAAGCTCCTCACAGAAATCGTCTGCCGGCTCCAGCCCGTTCACCAAATCCAGGAAGTTCTTCAGTTCGTCGCTGATGTCGTCCTCCGTCCCTCTGCTGTTCAGGAACACCTTCATCGTTCCGTCCTCGAGCAATAAGGACTTGTCTGACATCTCATAATTCCGAAACCGATAGATGTGCCGATTCTGTCCGAACAAATCGAACGTTCCAATCATGACCACGTACGATTCCGGCAGTTCCGAATAACATTTCCGCCCTCCTGTGGCTTTTACTGCTGCAGGAGGTTCTATCCGCATTCACC
>CAYLUU010000203.1:0-2192 GCA_964386925.1 uncultured Sarcina sp.
GCTCCAGGTCGTCAGGATACGGATACCCCAGGCTGATCGTAAGAGAGGCCTGGGGATCTGTATCTATCAGCAGAACCTTCTGATGCTGTCTGGAAAGCCCGATTCCAAGATTCTCTACGGTCGTCGTTTTGGCGGTTCCGCCCTTCTGATTTACCACTGCAATGATGGTCGCCTTTTTCTTCATACTGTCTCCTTCCGATTCGCCATGTCATAGCGGACCCTGGCTGTGTAATAGTGATCAATGGTTAACGGTGCGTTATAAATGGTTGTGAGCAGGTACTGTTTTACATTGCGGATATCCGAAATCTGGTTTTTAAAGCAGTCCAGAATATATTCCAGGTGCTCCGAACCAATCTTCATAAACTGCGCTCTCACAACAGCTGCCGGTTTGTCATCTCCCGAGATGCGAATCGTTTGGGCCGTACTGCATAGGACATCCACCATAAGATCCAGAATCTCTCGTATTCGCTCTTTTTCGAATGGTCTGGCCTGAACGAGGTCATCAACGCCAAGCCTGTCCCGCAAATACTCCTCGTATTCTCTGCGCACATTCATCGGATCCATCTCTCCCATCTTTTCCGGCTTCGTCTGGGGATATGCCAATTCGTCGGATGGATAGATAAGATTCGTCTTGCTAATATCAGTCTTTTTATACTCAGTATTATTTGCGGCTGATTTTCGTGAATCCTGTTTTTCGATTTCCACAATTGCTGATTCATGAAAATCATGAGTCTCCCCTTCAAACGCCTCAAATTCATGATTTTCAGGTGGCTGCTCTGCCGGATTTCTGTCATCTCCTTTCCCGTTCAATCCGGACATAAAATCCTTCACATAGATTTTGGCCGGCTTGCCCTGTCCCTGCTTTTTGCGCTCGATCAGACCGACCTTCAGCTCCAGTTCCTTCAGCAGCTTGCCTGCTTTCTGGTTTGCACAGCGAAGATCCGCCATAATCTGCTCCAGCGTGTAGTAGATATAGACCCTGCCCTCCTTGTCGATCCAACCGTTTCTGGATGACAATGCTGCGCGGTCCAGCATGAGTGAATACAGGAACTTGGCATCCAGCGAAATTTCCGCAAAACGATCATCCGTGATCAGCACCTTGGGAACCTGGAAAAACGCAAACTGCTCTGTTCCCCTTCCGTAAAAATAATCAAATGCCATTGATTTACCTCCTATCCTTCGTAACGGAACCTCGACACTGCTGTTCGACAACAAAAAGGACGCCTAACCTACAGGAAATGCTGTAAGTTAAGCGTCCTTCGACGTTTTATATGCTGTTTAATCGAACAGTTTCGAGTTTTGCACCTACTGTGCTGACGTAGGCTCTTTTTTTGCACCTACAGTCAACAGTTCGACTGCTACAACCACCCGAAGGTACCTTTTCGAGCTCCTGCCACGCCGAGACCAGGAGGTCTCTTCAAACTGGCAATACTCGAAAAAGTGCGTAAATTCAAGGACTTCTACCAATTCATCTTTTGCAGCAACGCGACAGTCTCGATGTGTATCGTATGCGGGAACTGATCGACAGGCTGAACAGCCTTCAGCTCGTATCCGCCTGCTGCCAGAATCCGGCAGTCACGAGCCATTGTGGCGGGGTCGCAGCTGACATAGACAATGCGTTCCGGTGCTACCTGCAGAATGGTCTCCAGGCATTTCTCATCACAGCCCTTCCGGGGCGGATCCACGACGACCACATCTACAATTTTGTTGCTGCGTTCCGTCGCCAACTTCTCTTCCGCTGTCTCTGCGACTGTAGACGCCTCTTCTCTCAATACATCCTTACCGCCAGACTGCTCCAGTGCCTTCAACCTCTGCTCTACATAGGCCGGCACCACCTCTTCTGCCTTCCCCACATGGAAGGTAATGTTCCCAATGCCATTGTCCTCGGCGTTCTTCCTTGCATCCCGAATGGCATCCGGAATAACCTCTACGCCATAGACCTCCTTTGCATCTGCTGCGAGGAAGCATCCGATCGTTCCCACGCCGCAGTACAGATCCCAGACAATTTCCTTCCCTGTCAGGCCGGCATAATAACGTACCAGACTGTAGAGGCGCTCTGCCTGCGTCGGATTCACCTGATAAAAGGACAGGGGCGAAATGTGGAAGGTAACCTTGCGGTGCGCATCACAAAATTCCACCTTGCCTTTTCTGCCGGTTCCAACTACATTTGCTCCTGCCAACGCCCCATTTAA
>CAYLUU010000204.1:0-2187 GCA_964386925.1 uncultured Sarcina sp.
TCAAAGGTCTGGAATATCTGCACGAGAACAGTGTAATGAACAAGATGGCTGCAGTCGCCAAGGGAATCGCTGAAGTGTTATAACGAGTTGAGAATGCAATGGATTTACATGCCGATGTAAGAGATACGTAGTATAAATATAGATAGTAACCGGAAGACATTGATCCGTCTTGCGGTGATCATCCAGAGACTAGCTAATCGCTTGTTAAAGCAAAAGACTGCCAATCCAGTGATGCGGAGGCAGTCTTTTTTGTTGCCAAATTTTGTTGGAGCGAATGATGCAGAAGTATTACTACAGCGAAAAGACAAAGCAGAAGATGCGCTCCAAGTTCGGGAGCCATGACAGGCTGTATGGGAAAGCAAAGCACCGTTTCCCGGAATCCGCAGAGCGGGAGTACATCCGGCTGATGAATTCCTACATGCGTCAGGTCAAGAAGGTTCTGGAAGAGGAGCTTCCGAAGCTGTCAGAAGAATATAGCAAAGAGTATGAGAAGGCTGTCCACATGGACGGCCTTTTTGATTTCAAGGCTTTCATTGGGGATTTTTTCAAAAACATCACCGACAAACTCGACCAGATGGGAGCATTTGCAAAGATCATCAAGCAGCTGCAGAAGATCGGAGTCATCACGAAGAAGACAGAGATCAGCGAATGGAAGCGGATGGTCCATAAGACGCTGGGAGTCGATCTGTCCGAGGATTATTACAGCGGCGAGTTCTTCGACCAGCTGTTAGAACAGTGGGTTGATGACAATGTATCCCTGATCAAGACGATTCCGGCCAATATGCTCGATGATATGCGCAAGATTGTGACGGAAGGCTATGAGAACGGCATGCTGCCGAAGGAAATGGCTAAGAAGATACAAGATGCCTACGGGATGTCTAAAACGCATGCTCAGTTCATTGCCAGGGATCAGATGGCAAAGCTGAGCGCACAGATCACGCAGAAGGAACACAAAGATGCCGGAGTCACAAAGTACGAATGGTCAGATTCCGGCGATTCACGCGTGCGAGACAGCCACAGGCACCTGAACGGGAAGATATTCAGCTATGACAACCCTCCAGAGACAGACGGAGGCCGTCATTGCAATCCCGGAGAAGATTACAACTGCCGCTGTGTTGCGATTCCGGTATTCGAGGAAGATACGCTGAACCTGGCATTGCAGGACGATGAGGATACAACGACATGACAAACAGCATAGATATTCCGCTTGGTGTGGGAGTGATCGTCATTAAAGACGGAAAGATTCTGATAGGCACCAGAACAGACAATGGTCTGATCTGCGGACCAGGTGGTCACATTCACGCTGGCGAAAAGGTTGAGGATGCGGCCATGCGTGAGACAGAAGAGGAGTTTGGCATCAAGGTGAACAAACTCTACCAGCTAGGTGCTATCTGCGATTCTGAGGACAAATGGAAGCCCTCCATGGTATTCCTGTGCAAGGACTACGAAGGCGAGCCAAAGAATGACGATGGAGAGATGAAGGATGCAAGGTTCATCGGTATGGATGAGCTTTCGCAGATGTGCAACCTGTTCCCGTGTTTCGCGGCATCGCTGGTGCTTCTGATGGACAAGTTGGGGATGCATGTTGATGGTGGCCCCGGATCTGGCCGTTATCCTAAAGGAAGTGGGAAGGCCAATGGTGCTCCTGTAGATTCTAACGGGAATCCATATGAATTTAAGACCGTAAGATTGCCTGTGGGAGAGTATGGGAAAATAATGTCAGAAGTTGGCTCACATTATGACAGATACGAAGGGAAAGACCTTTGCATACATTATTCGTATGATTTAAAAGGGAGATCAAAGGCTTACTATTTCGAGAATCATGGTTATAATGAATATAACTTTTACAAGGTGCAAAAAAATAAAGGGTGAGCCATGGAAGAACTAAAAAGCAAACTGGAGGGAGTAGTCGATTCCTATTACGATTTCGTTGTGGGGCTGATGTTGGAAGTTAAAGCAGGTGACGCCAACAAGGATGAGCTGATTTCATATATCGACCAAAATCCGGAAGCAACCACATCAGATATCATACGCAGGTTCGTAAAACCAGACGAGCATTCCAACGATGAGGATGCAGACGAAGAGGAATAAAACGCTGTAATAAATACAACTGGCATGAGAGCCACAGGAGTAATCCTGCGGCTCTTTTTGTATGCAAATTTTTAGGAGGATCGAATGATTCGAGAG
>CAYLUU010000205.1:0-2186 GCA_964386925.1 uncultured Sarcina sp.
GAGTGTGTGAAGAAATCTCTGTAAATACGGTTTCCACCTGATTATGACGGCTCCCGTGGGGGCGGATAAGGTACGGATTATTTACCGCTTACTTTATTTCCCTTTCCGGCAAAAAAATGGACGGTTCGCATAGAACCGTCCAAGCACTCAAAGCAGCTGTTAATTTCCTTGGTAAAAACCATTTGTACTGTATTCAGCCCATTTCTTGTACATTTCTTTATAATGCTCTTTAATGTACGCCTGTATTTTGATTATTTCCCGATCATTTAAAATCCCCCGATTTTGCAAAACCGTACTGCCATCGTCCTTGACAAAGAATTTTCCGGAACCCTCTTCTGTTAGTTTCCTATCACTCGCATGGACATGCATACATTCAACCGTACAGAACGAAGTAAAATATAGATAATATCCGCTTTGTCTGCAATTTCTTTAATGTCCATATGCCAACCTCACTTCCTTAATAGGCTTCAAAAAAAGCGAAGCATCAATATAAAGATTTCGTAAAATAGGAATCAGATCAATGTATTCTTCCTCAGATTCCTCATTGTGTTGATATTTTGCCATCACAACTAAATAGCCATTATCCCATTCCTTCACCGAAGTAAATTGTTCTAATGAATACGGCCCGCGAAAACGTATAATCTTATCTCCATATTGAAATATAATCATATCTTTATCATTACTGAGATATGCACTGTCTCCGTTCATTTGCCAAGACCTCCAATCTCATTATTACTGCCATTAACTGCCGTCGAAGTCCCTGCGCTCGTCCATTGCTTGATATTGGACGTCTCCTCAATTATAACAAAAAGGTTGAACGACCTGAATATTCAAAAGATCCATGGTGTCATGCTATAATGGTCCCATGAATTAAGACAGATCCGGAGACGATTTTTAATGAATCTGATATGCTTTAGAGACGCATATGGAGGTTCGTTATGTCTCGTACCAGAAGAAACTTTAGTTCCAAGTTTAAATCAGATCTTGTTCTTGAAGTACTCAAGGGTGAAAAGGATCTTAACACCATCGCCGTTGAGAACAACATCCAGCCAAACCAGTACACAAAACCTGATCGAAATAACGGTTACTGCCCTCGAACAACAGCTCCTTGATCATGTACTCATCAACAAGGCGAGTAGTGCCCGCAACCCGGACATATATGCCGCCACCGCCGGCAAGGACGTTTCCTGCACCGTCATAGACCATAGCTTTCTGCCTTATCAAACTGAAGGTGTTCCTATTCGCTGCAGATCATTTCAACTACGGCTTCTGCGGTCTGCTCCCATTGCTCTTCGGCAGAGATCGATGCGATGCCATCGCCTTTCTGCTCTCCATAACAGCCGAACTGCGCGTGATTGCCACCCTTAATTATCGTTTCTGCAGCATTCGCAGGCATAAGGCTTCTGCCTTCCTCAATTTTATCCCTATTCAGAACCTTATCTTCTGATCCGTATATCGTCAGCACACGTAGGTCACTTGCTGCAAGACTTTTGGTTGGGTATGCTGCCAGCAGGATCAATCCGTCCAGATCAGCACTGTCGGCATTCTCTGCAGCGTAAAGCGCGGCCATGGCTCCACCCAGCGAATGGCCGCCCAGGTACATATGCTCGTAACGGTATTCGCTCAATATGTCGTCTGCTTTGTTTATCCCGAAGATAGCCAAATTGCAGGGCATGTTTATGATAAAAACGTCAATTCCGTTCTCGGCGAGCTCGTACATAAGCGGAACGTACGCAGTATACTCGACCTTGGCTCCCGGGTAGAAGATGAGGGCATTTTCATTTCCCGGTCCGTCCAGATATAAACCGCTGTCAATGTCGTTTACGGACACCGTCCCGTCTTTCTCAAAATATTCGTTCACTTCTTCGGATGCTCTGTAATAATCATTACAGTACAGAAAGCAGCCGGCGCAGAGAATCCCTACCGCCAAAACGGCAATAAGCGCAATTTTTCTCCCTGCATGCACATTTTTCATCCCTGTTGCCATACTTTCCTCCCATGTTGAATGCAGAACACTTCCGGATAGCCGCACTTCAGCATCATTTCATAGAGCTCCATGCTCTTTGCTATTCCGGGTTTCATATTACAATTCCTCTGTCTGGAACGCTCCGGTTTTCTTCGTGATCATTTATTCGTTGCCTTCATCTCCGTTCTCATCTGACAACTGTTCTTCCAGCAGCTTTTGC
>CAYLUU010000206.1:0-2127 GCA_964386925.1 uncultured Sarcina sp.
TGTCTCTACCAATTGTCTGCTGATAAATGCAGCCTTTTCCTCCTCTGTGAAAGCCGTCTTCCTTGTCAGACGGTCAAATTTTTCTTTTGTGATAAATCCGCTCTCCTGCAAACTCTTCCAGAATGCATAGCGCTCACTTTGCACGGAAGGCTCTAACGGGAAAACATCCTGCTTGTGATTATTTACCGTCTTTTTAACCAGCACCAAATTATTTTCAATGCTGTCATCCTTTACGAAATGTCTGGGATAAATATGATCGATATCATACGTCGTGTTGTCTCGCATCAACTGCTCAAGATCAATCACCTCTCCCGTATACATGCACCTTCCTCTCTGAACGTAATAGAGATAGAGCTTTTTAATGCGAAAATCCGACTCATCCCTTGCCTCAATCTCCTGCTGCCAGGATTTGTCTTCCGTCTTGAGCGCCGCATACAAATTGGAAAGCTTCTTTTTCCGTGACGTAGTACGACTCTTTTCGCCTTCTTCCCTCGGCATTTCTACAAAGATCCGATCCGGCTCATGCCCGGTGACTTCCACCAACTCCTTCATGATCTTCATGGTCTGCCATACCATGCGCTTAACCGGAGCTGACAGATACATCTCATCCAGATCCTCTGAATTCCATTCTGCCAGTGGCTTCTCCAGTCCGGAAATCTGAGTATTCAACTCGTCGCGATAGGTATACTCTTCGCTCAAAAGTGTCATCAGATTATCATTCGTCTCCCAAAGAGCCTGCAAAATGGATCTCTCCATCCCATCCTTTTTAGAAACGCCGCACATTTCCAGAAAGCCTTTCGACAGCCTTCCCCAGTCGTTGAATTTAAATCCCAACATGCGTTTCATCTGCTGATCTGTGAAAACACCGGGATACTCTTCCTCGATCCGCTCCCGAACAAACTTCCGATCGTTTCCATAGATAGTAAGCCAGAAAATAATCTTCTCGATCATGGCCTGATTATGATCCAGCAACACGTCATCGCCGAAAATTCCGCGAAATTTCCCAATGGACGAAAGCCTTGCCTTCGGACCGCCTTCAAAATCCATTCCGCTGATAGAACCAGTATCGTCTTTATCCACTAAGCCATTTTGGACAAAATATCCCAACAGCTTCTTTGTTGTTACCTTGTCGCCGTTTTTATACAACGTATCAAAAAGATCCTGCTTCGTCTGAACAGAAATCTTGTCACCATGGATTCGCAGATTGTTGATCTCATTGAGAACCATGTATTTTTCATACAAAAGTGAACCCTTCGGCAGACACGTTTCCCCATTCAAATACGTACAATGACGAACCATGCGTTTAATAAATTCCTCTGCAGTTCGCTTGGTATCAATAATCTGTTCGAAATTCCACGGGTAAATCGGGCCCGGCAGGCGCTTTCCATTGTTTTCATTGCGAATCGCCCATGCATGTTCGTTTTTTGCATTCTCATGCTGTTGCCCCAAAGGGCCCACATAATACGGCACGCGGAAAGAGAACAACTGCAGAATGCGTTCCGAAATGGAAAGTCCGGACTCATCCTTCTCCTTTAGGAACGGCAGATAACTCTCCGCGTTCCTCAGAATGGCTCGCATTTCTCTCACATACACCTGGTTTGGAATAACCCCGTTGGCTGAGGTCAACTGCTTAGGGAGGAACAGTTCAGAATCCACATCTGCCAGGATTTTCTGAACATCCGGATCATCCTTCGGGCAGGAAGAGAGCGTTTTTTTGATGGTCTTATACAAATCTGCATAATCCCGCCCTTTGCCTTCGTTGCGTCTTACCTTACCGCCAACTCCGGAGCTGTTTACACTGCCCACATATGCGCTGTAATTTCCCTCCTTCATAACGCGGAACATATCGTTGTAGGCTGTCTCGTCGTATTTTTTCAGCACCTTTTTCAGAAGCTTCAGATCCGCCTGATGTTTTTCATACGCAGCTACACGAGCAATGGTAAGGTATTTTTCTCCCTTCATGATATTGGCCAACAGACCAATGTCATGAACCATTTTTGCACTCTCAATCAATTCAAAATAATCACTTCCAACCAGTTCTGCTGCTTCTGCGGCAATCTCCTCATAATTGGATGCACGGAAGCATAGACTCTTTGCTTTATTTTCTTCTCCCAGAATTTCTACTCC
>CAYLUU010000207.1:0-2115 GCA_964386925.1 uncultured Sarcina sp.
ATACCATTGGTATTGTCAAGAGATTATGCTATCATATAAACAAATTTCAATAGATATAGGAGTGCTGATTCGAACCATGAATGTTTTGGATAAAGAGCGGCTAAAGGAATGTCGCCTAAGATTAGGAATAACCAAACAAGAAGCCGCCAAACGGATACAAATTTCTCAGCCCGCATATCTAAGATACGAAGATGGCGCACGTAATCCTTCCATACAGGTTATTTCCAAAATGTCAGAAGTGTTTTATACATCCACCGATTATCTTATTGGAAAAACCACAGATCCAGCACCCAATAGGATAGTCGTTGAGAAAGCTACAGCTTCATCTCTTTTTTCTCTCATTGAAATCTGTAAAGGCCTAAATATAGCTCAATTAACACGACTTATTGCTTATGCAAAAGCATTGTCAAATGATAATTGATATGACGCTTAGCCGACATTCTCTTAAATTCATCTAAAAGTCCCAAGGTAGTACAAATCTGTACAACCTTGGGACTATATTAAAACCTGCAAACCACCTGTTACTATTCAAGCTCAATCGTTCCCGGCGGCTTGCTCGTCAGATCATAGAGTACGCGGTTAACACCCTTCACTTCATTGATGATGCGGCGCATGCAGATCTGCAGAACGTTCCACGGAATCTCAGCAGCCTCAGCGGTCATGAAGTCAGAGGTCAGAACGCCGCGAAGTGCTACAGCATAATCATACGTACGCCCATCACCCATAACGCCGACACTGCGCATATTGGTCAGGGCAGCGAAGAACTGTCCCTTTCCCATATCGATGCCGCCCTTCTCGAGCTCTTCCCGGAAGATCGCATCTGCATCCTGCACGATGCGAACCTTCTCAGCCGTCACCTCTCCGACAATGCGAACGCCCAGTCCCGGGCCCGGGAAAGGCTGACGGAATACCAGTGCTCTGGGAAGTCCCAGCTCCAGTCCGGTCTGACGAACCTCATCCTTGAACAGATCACGAAGGGGCTCCACAATTTCTTTGAAATCCACATTCTTCGGCAGTCCGCCTACATTGTGGTGAGATTTAATCACCGCACTTCCGGATCCGACTGCACCGCTCTCAACGACATCCGGATAAATGGTTCCCTGTGCAAGGAAATCCACCTGTCCGATCTTCTTCGCCTCTTCCTCGAACACCTTGATGAATTCAGCACCGATGATCTTGCGCTTCTTCTCCGGATCTTCCACGCCTGCCAGCAAACCATAGAAACGATCTGCCGCATTGACACGAACAAAGTTCAGCTCGAAATCGCCCTTCGGGCCAAAGACTGCCTCAACCTCATCGCCTTCATTCTTGCGAAGAAGACCATGATCCACGAATACACAGGTCAGCTGTTTGCCGATTGCCTTTGACAGAAGTGCTGCTGCAACCGAGGAATCCACACCTCCGGACAACCCCAGCAATACCTTACCATTGCCGATCTTCTCGCGAAGCTTCTGAATCGTCTCCTCTGCAAAAGAAGCCATCTCCCAGGTTCCCTGGCAGCCGCAGACATCGATGACAAAGTGACGGAGGATCTTCATGCCCTCTTCCGTGTGTTCCACTTCCGGATGGAACTGCACAGCATAAAGCTTGCGCTCCGGATTCTCCATTGCCGCTACCGGGCAATCTGCGGTATGCGCTGTAATGTGGAATCCTTCCGGAACCTGTGCAATATAATCCGTGTGACTCATCCACACCGTAGACTCTGTCTTCACATCGCAGAACAGAGCAGATGACGCGTCATCTACCATCGTGTTGGTGTGACCATACTCACTGACGGGTGCCGTTGCTACATTTCCGCCAAGTCGGTATGCCATCAGCTGAGATCCATAACAGATTCCCAGAATCGGAACTCCAATGTCAAAGAGTTCCTTTGCATAGGTCGGGGACGTCTCCTCATACACGCTGTTGGGACCGCCGGTCAGAATGATTCCCTTGGGATTCATTGCCTTCAGCTTGTCCAACGAGATCGTGTATGGATGAATCTCACAGTACACCTGATTCTCACGGACTCTTCTGGCGATCAGCTGTTTATACTGTCCGCCGAAATCCAGAACTACAATCAATTCTCTTTCCATACGCACCTTTTGCTTTCTGTCATGAGACTTGAATCGTTGC
>CAYLUU010000208.1:0-2034 GCA_964386925.1 uncultured Sarcina sp.
CAGAGCCTCAAGTCCGTACAGATCAAATACGCGAACCCGAAACAGGATCATAAGGTTCTGATCTCGTTTGAGCAGTTTGATTTAATTGGGATGTGATATATGTTCAGCACAGGACGATTTTCATCGAGAACGGACCGCTTGCGGGCAAGTTCTCGAATGAAATCGGACTGCGGCCAAGCCCCGGAGGGGCTCTGGACGGCCTCATCGAGGATGCGAAGCATTCGAGATGAGGTGCTGGACATCATACACCGGCTGCGGGAGCGGTTGATTTTTAATGGTTATCTGGACGGCGTCATCGAGAATGCGGAGCAATCGAGATGAGGTGCTGAACAGATATAGAGTAAGTGCCGCAGCGTACTGCGGCAGAAAGGGGAGAGTATGATTAAGAAACTAGCAGCAGTGGCTGTGACTGCTGTGCTGGCGCTGTCATCCCTGACAGGATGCAGCTCTGCACAGACCAGTGCCGCAACCAGCAACGCGGCAACTGCCGAGAATCCGATTGTGCTGACACTGGCACACGGACTGTCGGAGACCCACACCGTACACATCGCCATGACCCAGTTCGCAGAAGAGGTCAAGGAGAAAACCGAGGGAAGAGTCATCATCAATATTTTCCCGAACGGTCAGCTGGGCAGTGAGACCGAGAACCTCGAGCAGCTGCAGGCCGGCGTAATCGCCATGACCAAGGTATCTGCACCGGGACTGGCAACCTACAACGAGGCCTACAACACCTTCGGCCTGCCGTATCTGTTCAACGATACGGAGGATTTCTACAACGTCATGGATTCTCAGGAGATGCGCGATTTCTTCCTGTCCACCGAGGATGACGGCTTTGTCGTTCTGACCTACTACACCTCCGGCGCTCGTTCCTTCTATACGAAGGACAAGGCCATCCGTACACCGGAAGACCTGAAGGGCCTGAAGATCCGTGTGCAGGATATGAAATCGCAGACCGATATGCTCTCTGCACTCGGCGGAACACCGGTGGCAATGTCCTACGGTGATGTATATACCGCACTGCAGACCGGCATCATCGACGGAACCGAGAACAACGAAACCGCTCTGACGACGGGTAAGCACGGTGAGGTCTGCAAGGTATATTCGCAGGACCAGCACGCCATGATCCCGGATGCACTGGTTATGAGTGCGAAGGTATGGCAGAGAATCTCTCCGGAGGATCAGCAGCTGATCCTGGAGGCAGCCTATGATTCCACCGAGGCACACAAGGTGATGTGGGATACCGCTGTCGAGGAGGCCATTGAGGAAGCTACGAACGAGATGGGTGTAACCTTTGTTACCGATATCGACAAGCAGGCCTTCCGTGATGCGACGGCAGGAATGGTTGAGGAGTACCGCACCCAGTACCCCGGCGTAGACAATCTCCTGAACATCATCGAGTCCGTACAGGCGAAGGAGGCTGAATAATGAACAAAGAGAACATCAAGAAAACTCTGGGCATTATCAAGATCTGGATGGACCGCATTCTGTCCGCTGGCTGCGCTGTACTCCTGACCTTCATGACCTTCCTGGTACTGTGGCAGGTCTTCACAAGATACGTACTGAACAATCCGGCGGGCTTCACAGAGGAACTGGTAAAATATTCCCTCATCTGGACAGGCTTCATCGGTGCGGCCTATGCCTTCTCTGCCAGAGAGCATATGTCCCTGACGCTGCTCACAGATAAGCTGACGGGAACTCCGCATAAGGTTCTGATGGCGCTGATCGATGTACTCATCCTGCTGCTCGCTGTATTCGTCATTGTGATCGGCGGCTTTAAGCTGGCCATCTCTGCCAAGATGGAATTCTCGTCCCTTCTGGGCGTTCCGAGAAGCGTTGTCTATGGCTGCGCTCCGGTTTCCGGAATTTTCATCATTTTGGCTCAGCTTATCAATATCTATGAAGACATTACCGGCGAGAAGGTTGACGCAGCCGGTTCGGAAGGAGGCAACAAATGAGTATTGGAGTAACCACAGCTCTGCTGTTTATCGTATTCGGCATTCTGCTGTTCCTGGGGGTTCCGATCTCCGTCAGCAT
>CAYLUU010000209.1:0-2027 GCA_964386925.1 uncultured Sarcina sp.
TCGTCAATGCAAGCATTACTCGCACATTTTATGCAAATTTGCTTGGCTCTGAATAATTACAAAATCAGTTGATGAAGGAATAAAATTTAAAATATATGACGAACACTACCAATACCGAACCCAATCATTCTGATGCAGCTGCTGTAGGGCAGACAACAGCTGCCCCTAAAGCACCGCGTGTTCCCATGCCGGTGAAACGCTCACGGGAAGAGAAGGAGCAGGCATCCCGCGAAGAGCTGCAGCGCCAGGAAGAGTTCCTCGCAAAATCCAAAATCTATACCAGCCAGCTGGCGGGAATCCTGGGCCGTACACCGACCTTCCATGTCCATAACTTCGGATGTCAGATGAATGCAAGAGATGCCGAGAAGCTGGCAGGCATTCTGCGTGCCTCCGGTTATGAAGAGATTGAAGAGGAATCGGCAGATTTTGTAATCTACAATACCTGCACGGTTCGCGACAATGCCGATCAGCATTTCTTCGGACGTCTGGGACGGGCTGCACATTACAAGAAATCCAACTCCTACATGAAGATTGCTGTCTGCGGCTGCATGACGCAGGAGGATTCTGCCGTTCAGAAGATCCGCAAGAGCTATCCTTATGTGGATCTCATCTTCGGAACGCACAATCTGTTCTGCTTCCCGCAGTACCTTTGTGAAGTCTATGAGGCCAAAAACGGCAGCTTTGATCCGAAGGGCCATAAAGTGACGAATCTCTGGCAGGCAACCGATGAAATCGTGGAAGACCTCCCGGTTGAGCGCAAGTATTCCTATAAATCCGGCATCAACATCATGTTCGGCTGTGACAACTACTGCACCTACTGTATTGTTCCCTATGTCCGCGGTCACGAGAGAAGCCGCGAGCCAAAGGACATCCTGCGGGAATGCGAACGCCTTGTGGCAGACGGCGTGGTAGAGGTCATGCTGCTCGGACAGAACGTAAACTCCTACGGAAGAGATCTGGAACAGCCCTGCTCCTTTGCGGAGCTTCTGGCCGCTGTTGCCGAGATCAAAGGGTTAAAGCGCGTTCGCTTCATGACACCGCACCCGAAGGATATGGGAGCAGATGTCCTGGAAGTGGTGCGTGATCACCCGAACATTGCAAGGCATATTCATTTCCCGCTGCAGTCCGGCTCCAACGAAATCCTGCGCCGCATGAACCGCCGTTATACCAGAGAGCAGTTCATGGAACGGGCCGCCATGATCCGTGAAATGGTTCCGGATGCAGCCATTACAACCGACATCATTGCCGGCTTCCCGGGAGAGACGGAAAGTGACGTAAACGATACCATAGATGTTGTGGAAAAGGTTCAGTTCGACAATGCCTACACCTTCATCTATTCCCCGCGAACCGGGACACCTGCTGCTGCCATGGAACAGGTTCCGAAGGAAGAAGTCCAGAAAGGCTTCGACCGGATTCTCGCATCTGTGCAGGAGAATGCCAGAAAACGGGCAGGGCTTCTCCAAGGGCGCACCATGGTCGCACTGGCTGAAGAGATGAACAGCCAGGATCCGGAATATGTCACCTGTCGTCTGTCCAACAACATCATTGTTCATGTCAAGGGAGATGCCTCCATGATCGGACACTTCTATGATGTGACGCTGGACGAATGCCGGGGATTCTACTACTTCGGAACTGTCCTGCAGGAGAACCTGCTGGGATACTAAGCTCTATCTGCCGGCTGTCCATGTCAGTAAGGTTGGGCGGTGCTCAGGTTTTCCTCGCAGGAATTTTCTATGAGTGTTCCATTTTCACCTAACGCCCGATCCGCGCTAACTCGTCCGTCCTCAGGCCTGCCTTCGGCAGTCTCTGAGTCTTGGACTCAAACACGCAAGCGCTCCTGTCGGGCAGGCGAAAATGACTCACTCATGAAAATTCAACTGCTCGTCAAAAAGTCGCACCGCTCCAATCCTTCCTGACAAGGACGGATCTTCCATACAATAAACAGATATTATTCTGAGAACTAAGAGAGAACAACTATGTCCTACCCCAGAATTGAAGACGTATCACCCATGATGCAGGAATACCTG
>CAYLUU010000210.1:0-2023 GCA_964386925.1 uncultured Sarcina sp.
CAGATCGGCTGGAACGCCGGATCTGGTTTCATTATAGAATCCCTGTCAGGTGAAATCTATTCGCTTTGTATGAAATGTTTATGAACACAATGAATAGGGATGCAGGTCACTACTCGCCAGCCCGAGGAGGGCATCTTTGCTGGCTGCATTTGGCCGGCGTTTATGAAGCAGCTCAATACCCATATCTTCCGCGGAGCCGAATGAGGAAGCCTCCCGTAACCAGCATCGAGACAAGCTCTGCCACAGGGATCGAGAGCCAGATGCCGTCGATGCCGAAGATGAGGGGCAGCACGAGTACGAAGACGACCTGGAAGAGAAGTGTCCGCAGGAAGGAGATTGCTGCGGATACCGGTCCGTTGTTCAGCGCTGTGAAGAAGGAGGAGCCATATACGGAAAAGCCAGTTGTCAGGAAGGCAAAGGAGTAGAGCAGGAAGGCGCGCTTGGTAAGTGCCATCAGCTCGGCATCATAGCCTACGAACATACTGGCCAGAGGGGTGGCCAGAAGCTCTGCTGCGGCGAACATGGCAACGGCGGTAACGACTAGAATGCGGATGCTCTTAAAGAGGATCGAGTGCAGCTCTCCCTCGGTGCCGGCACCATAGTGATAGCTGACGACCGGCGCACAGCCAACGGCGTAGCCGACGAAAACAGCCTGGAAAATCCAGCCAACATACATGAGGACGCCATAGGCGGCGATACCGTCCTGTCCAATGTAATGAAGAAGCTGGAAGTTATACAGGATACCGACAACGGACATGGCAATGTTGCTCATGAGCTCGGAGGAGCCATTGAGGCAGATTCGGCCAAAGTCACCCCAGTTCAGATGCGCCCGAACCAGCTGCAGGCGGCTGCTGTTCCTGCGGGCAAAATAGAGCAGCGGCAGCAGGCCGCCAACGCACTGGCTGATGGCTGTTGCCAGAGCAGCACCCACGAGCCCCATGCCGAATACGGCAACCAGGAGAGCATCCAGAACCATGTTGGTAATCCCGGCTGCAACGGTGACAATCAGTCCAAGGCGGGGCTTCTCTGCCGTTGCGAACAGGCACTGAAACTCGTATTGCAGGATATAGGCAGGAATTGCCAGCAGAATAATTCGTCCATAGATGATGCTGTTCTCCAGAAGTTCGCCCTCTGCTCCGAGAAGTGCAGCAATCTGTGGCAGGAAGGTATAACTCAGAAAGGCAAGGATCACGCCGACAACAATGGAAATGTAGATTAGCATGGAGAACTGCTCCTTCGCACGCTGCTCCTCACCCTTGCCCATGGTCATGGCAATAAGTGCTCCGCCGCCCGTCCCGAACATGAAACCGACACAGCCCATAATTAAGAGGACAGGCATGATGAAATTGACAGCGGTAAAGGGGGCCTTTCCGGCAAAATTAGAAACAAAAAATCCGTCTACCACGCTGTAGATCGAAGTAAAGATCATCATGATAATAGAAGGAAGTGTGTACCGCAGCAGATGGCTGTAGCCGAAGTGATCCGAAAGGCGGATTTCGTTGTGCTTTTGTTTTTTGGTATTGGAAGTCATTTCAATTCTCCGTGGGTGTTTGTGGTGTCAGGTAATATCCCGCTTCATGTGAGTCAGTTCCTGCTGAAGCCCATCCAGGAAGCGCTTGGTCAGGATCTGATATTGATGTGCGTCTTCCTCCGACCAGCTGTCGAATACAGCGGTTTCTGCATCGATGATCTTCACCGCGGTTTTCTCCGCATAGGCCTGCCCGGCTGCTGTCAAAACAACACGTTTCGACTTACCATCAACGGCCTCCAGCAAGAGATATCCATTCCGCTCCAGCTGACGGAGGGAGGAATTCACGGTTTGTTTGCTGAGACCGGTCTGGCGGCACAGCTCCCGCAGCGGAATCGAACCTCCTTCCAGACAGATCGTGTAGAGGATCATAGAAACGCTGTCAGAAATGCCTAGGAGCGTGGACATATCGTGGTACACCGCAGAAAGCTCTCCGATTAACTGGGTATAGCGCAGAAAATCCGGGTTTCGGAAATATCTGTCTGTGAGGTCGCC
>CAYLUU010000211.1:0-2000 GCA_964386925.1 uncultured Sarcina sp.
AGACGCTTCGCGTCTTGTTCGCCCAGGATACGAAAAGGGCCTGATTTGCAAGCAAGCTTGCAATCAGGCTCTTTTCGTATCCTGGGTGCTGATTTTAATAACCAAATTCCTGTGCCCAGTACCAGATTCCGCTTGAGGTCTGGTAGCAGGCAATTCCAATCGTTTTATACTGGCCATTCATTATGTTAGCCTTGTGGGTCGGTGAAGCCATCCATGCTGCCACTACGCTGCTGGCGTCATTGTAGTTATAGGCAAGATTCTCGCCGTACATCAGATTGCTGTCCACTGTCCACCAATCGGTTCCGTTTGGTCTGGTGTGTGAAAAGCTTTGTTCACATTCCTGTGCACGAACCTGTGCATCTTTTTCCAGTCCAGAGCTCCATGTCAGTGCACTCAGCCCCTGTGCTGCGCGCTCCTGATTAACCAGTGTAAGAGCTGCCTGTGCCATTGCAACGCCCTCTGCACTCGATCCAGAACCAGCCAATGCTATCGCTTCATCATCAATATAATGTTCTTCGCCCTCGTCACTTTCCTGTCTCGACACAGCGCTGTCATCAATCGAAGCGGTGTCAGTTTCCTTCGTCCCCTTGCCGCAGCCTGCCATAACAACCATAGAGATAATCAGAAATGCTGATATCATCGTTCTCGCTATTCTCTTTCTCATCTGTCATTCCCCCTTTGGGTCTTTCCTTGGTATGGTTTCATCATAGCATCAAGCAGATGAAAGTCAATCATTTTTCAAGCATGTGCAATCATTTTATTTTTGTTTTATGATGGTAGTCATGACATTCTCCGTTGCATTCCCACATTATCAAAGGCCATTACTTATCATTCCATCATTGCAAAAGCTGTATCCGTTTGCCGTCATTGTGCTACTATGTATCAAATCCCAAAATCATCAGGAGGCATTCATGAAGATCATTACAGACGAGCATTATATAAATGTACATTCTGAGCACAATGTGCCTGCGGAGCACGCCTCGGACGGCGAAATCGTTGTTTTCCAGACAAGGGATTGCTACAACCGCACTGTACAAACAGAGGATAAAACTTTGGAAGAGCAGGTTGGTGATGAGCCGGACAATCCGTCCACTGGTCCCTTGTATGTTGACGGCGCAGAACCGGGCGACGTCATTGCGGTTGATATTCTGGATATTCAGGTTGCTGATCATGGCGTTGTTGCCATCGGCTGCGGACCATTCCGCGACAAGAGCAAAAATGAGCCTTTTCGTATTCTCCCCGTTAAAAACGGGCGGGTAACATTCCAGGATGTGGAATGGGACATTGATCCTATGGTAGGCGTTGTTGGCACCGCCATGCCCGGCCGTGAGATCGGCACCATTAACGCCTTCGAAGGAGGCGGCAACATGGACAGCCGCATCATTCGTAAGGGCTCAACCGTATGGCTTCCTGTTCGTGTCCCCGGCGCGCTTCTTGTAATGGGTGACATCCACGCCACCATGGGAGACGGTGAGGTCTGCGGAACCGGTCTCGAAATCGATGGTGAAATTACCGTTCGTGTTCGACTCGTAAAAAATTTTGAGCTCAACTGGCCGGTCACAGAAACCCCAGACGCATGGTTTGTCAACAGCTGTGGCGATACCTGTGACGAGGCCATCCATGCCGGCTATATGGAGCTTCGCAGGCTCATCGCAAACGCATACAGTTGGTCATTGGAGGATGCCGCTTTCTACATGACACTCCGCGGCTATCTCGAATCCAATCAGGCTTGCCTGATTCCTCACGATACGTTCCGTGTCGGCACGCCCAAGGTTGCCAACAAGCCCCGATTAATCGGATGAACCCTTATGACTTAGAACGATGCATTGAATACCATTAGGGACTTGAAAAATAAGCCGGAATCGCCTATGATGACAAATGCAATGCCGCCATGGCGGAACTGGTAGACGCGCGGGACTTAAAATCCCGTTCCGGCAACGGAGTGCGGGTTCGATTCCCGCTGGCGGCAGAATACAGAAAACCCTGTAATTTCAACAAAC
>CAYLUU010000212.1:0-2000 GCA_964386925.1 uncultured Sarcina sp.
ACGAATCGACCGGTGAAGGGGTATCAGGACAACGTCATTATTTATTGGGATCTTTATCCGCAGGTTATCCGTGATCTCTTTACGAAGTCATTTACGGACGGACTTCAATATCCCAATAAGCGCGTGACAGAGAAACAGTGGATGGACGCCTTTGCGAATTTGCTGACCGGCATTATGACCTGCCCGGATTGCGGTGCAGAGGTGTTCTACGACGAGCAGAAGGTTGTCACCAATGTGGGACACAGCTGCTGGAACTGCGGCCGAATGATTCAGTGTCCGGTGTCGATTGTCGTCGGGAAAAATCGAGTACTCCTGAATCGGAACGCAAAGCTGTTCTCTCATAGCATTTGCTGTGATTATGACATGGATACGGTTGCTGGGGAGGTCGTTCAGAATCCCAACAATCCGAATCTCTGGGGAATTAAAAATGAGACTGCCTCAAACTGGACCTACATCCGCGCAGACGGACAACAGGTTCCGGTTGCGCCGGGAAGGAGCGCGGCGATTGCCAAGGGTGTGAAGATTGATTTTGGACAGATAGCAGGGGAGTTTCAGTGAGGATGGAGGATGCTGATTAGGCAGCATCTCTCAATGTGTATGGATATAGGCTGATTTAGTGGATTGAGGAGGAACTGACATGGCAGCATTAAAAAGACCGGGCGGTGAGTTGGCATCCAGACCGTTGCATTTTATCTGGATTGTAGATTGTTCCGGCTCTATGTACGGAGAGAAGATCGGGACAGTGAATCATGCGATTCAGTCAACGATTCCGGAGATGGCAGATGCGGCAAAGGATAATCCAAACGCGCAGCTCTTAGTGCGCACGTTGAAATTTGCAACCGGTGCATCATGGGTGACGACAAACCCTGTTCCGATTGAAGATTTTGCCTGGGATGATCTTGAAGCCTGTGGCGTTACCGATTTGGGAAAGGCATTCGATATGCTGGCAGCGCAGCTTACAATTCCGCCGATGACGGATCGAGCTCTTCCGCCGGTGCTGGTGCTCCTTTCTGATGGCCAGCCCACAGATGATTACAAAAAGTCGCTGGACAACTTACTGCATTTGCCGTGGGGAAAGAAGGCGGTTCGCATTGCAATCTCTATCGGTCAGGATGCAGATGATGATGTGTTGGAACAGTTTACCGGCAACAAGGAGCTGGTGCTGCAGGCCAATAACCCGCAGGCTCTGGTCAAAATGATTAAGTGGGCATCTACCGCTGCGTCCATGGTATCGGCGCCGGCAAGCCGTCCAATGAATCTGGAGCAGATCAACCTGCCGAAGGATCCCAGTCAGACCAATGCGCCGCTGGTTCTGGATATGAACAATATTCCGGATCCCGCATCTGTCGGTGCCGGAGATGTATGGTGATTTGGCTTTAGTGGAAATATTCTAAGAAACTGCTGATTAAATCAGCGCTTCCTTAGAAATCTCCGCTGGATTGCACGGATCTGCAAGGGGAAACGCTTTAATCAGCGTTTTCCTAATCACAGACCGGATACTGATTTAAAAGAATCTGGGAGAGGGCGTGTGGCATGAAACAGATTGTGCTGGGGAAAAGCGTGCAGGGCGCATCTCATATTCGTAATGGCATGGAATGTCAGGATAGCTGCAAGCGGATGATTCTGGATGACGGAACCATCCTTCTTGCCGTTGCGGACGGGCATGGCAGCAAGAGCTGTCCGTACAGCAAAACCGGCTCTCGAATCGCGGTCAACGTGTTCTGCGATATCGTAAAGGGCTTGTATGAAAGCTATGCAGATAATCCGGAGGGTCTTCCAACCTATCTGAACCGAGAAGGGGATATCGGCGTCGCGAAGGCAATTGATGCGGAGTGGAAAAAACGAGTCATAGAGCGCCATCGCAAGAACAAGAGAGAGATTGAGCTGCTGGAAAATGGAGCCGATAATCTGAACGCTGTTTATCAACAATATGGGACGACTCTGCTGGGACTGATGATTGCAAGGGGATTTGTATTCGGATTTCAGCTTGGAGATGGGGA
>CAYLUU010000213.1:0-1977 GCA_964386925.1 uncultured Sarcina sp.
GTGTTCTGGCCGATTCCCCTTTGCAGATTCGTTCGTGAATTCCTTTGGGCATTTCTTCGTAAATCCTTTTGTGAATCTTTTGATGGATCCACTGGCAGCATCTTCTCGCCGCTGCCACAGGATTTGCTGGTCTCCCTGGCGATCTGTGCTGTCTGGTTCGGATCCAGCTCATGCAAATCCTCCGGTTGTAACCTCTGCTCTCCATGGAACAGATAGTAATTGAACACATCTGCGAAGACCTTGTTATCCTGCAGGTAGTTCTTGGCTGCAACGTCTACATTCCCCATACGCTTTTCCCCCTGTGGTGCAGCAAAGGTTCCGCGGCCGGAAAATATTTTCCCCTCCGTCTCCGAATCCTGGAACGAAACCTTGCTGCTGATAATGAATTGTGAATGTTCTACAGGCATCGTTTCGTTCGAATGAACTGGATGAGATTCAGATGGCGCACCGATGATAATGACTGCACCTTAGAAGAAACGTTATGCTGTTGGGATTAGAATAACACAGCAGTGCCTTCGGTGCCACTGAAATATCATTGGTTTCGATCTGTATAACTTCAGAGCTTTTCTTGGCTTCCCCTTGAAACTCAAGCTTTCATGTCGTGTGTACGTACATTTTCGATTTACACAGCAAATATACTTTCTTTTCTGGCTGCCCCGAGGTATTCTAAACGTATCCATGGTTTTTAAATGTGTAAACCAGGAGGACCTATGATTATCTATACCGAAGAAAAGCTCGCTCAGCAATCCATTTTCTCCAAAAGAATTCTGACTGCTGACGGCAGGGAAGTCTCCAACCGCAAGGTTACTAATCCACTATATCAGATTACTCATGACGATTTTACATATTTCCTGCTCTACGATGACCACATGAAAGTAATCTCCGAAGTCTATGAGTATCTGAACTTTGACCTGCAAAACAGGCCCCTGACCAGTCGTAGTAAATCTGCCTTCGCACTGCGTCTGCTTTACTGCTTTCTGTCATTGTCCGGATACGACATTCACGGCATTAACGAACAGGTCTTAAGTGAACTTCTCTTTTTTCTGCGAGGAATCCGAAATAATCCCACTGAGTATAATTCTCGCACTCAAAGGAACGCAGCAACAGTGAACAGCTATCTCTCGGTTTACCGATCTTTTCTTGGTAGCTGCCACATTCCCTGTGATGCACTGTTCAGGACACTGGATGTTTCTGTCACAAGTACCTTAGAGCAGTCATTCTCTCATTCCATCGATCGGAAACGGTTCAAAAGCAACCTGAAAACTTCATCGGTGAACGAATATCTTGTTCCCAGATATATCAGCCCGGACGATTTTCGAAAAATATATTCGCTTGTTATTCAGAGAAAGGATAAAGAAGCTAAGCTTCTGCTTCATCTAATGTATGGCTACGGCCTCCGCCTTGGCGAATGCCTTGGGTTAACTATAGAGGATATTTCCGAAACACATGACAACGGGAAATTAGTGCCGATTCTTCTGATACGAAACCGCCTATCAGATGCCAAGTTCCAATACGCCAAAAACCTGCTCCATGTAGTCAGCCGGAGCCAGTATAAATCCAGAGATTATCAGTTATCTCGTTGGCGGATCATCATTACTTACGATCTTTATGAAGAACTTATTTCCTACATTGAGACGGCCCATTCCGAAGCCATGGAGAAATATCCGGACAATTATGAGATGGGAGCTGCTGACATCGTCTCTGTTCATGATGCGCCCGAGAGTAATCATTACGTCTTTCTTAATCGCTACGGACGCACTTTGAATGATCAGACATGGAATGCACACTTAAAAAAATACCTTGCAGAGGTCGACATTCCGATCGATCACGATGCACGCGAAAATAATCTCAGCCATCGCTTCCGCCATGGTTTTGCGATGTTCCATGCCCGGTTTTCAGAACATCCTGTTGCTGCGCTCGAGCTGTCACAGATGATGAGACACAAAAGCGTGCTTTCAACGATGATCTATTACAATC
>CAYLUU010000214.1:0-1950 GCA_964386925.1 uncultured Sarcina sp.
CAGGCAGTCGCTGCCTCTGATGAATCCAAGGGAGGTGACAACTAATGTTAATGCCGAAGAGAGTTAAGTATCGCGCAGTATTCCGCGGCGATCGTCGTGGTAAGGCTACACGTGGCAACAAGCTGGCATACGGTGAGTATGGTCTTGTAGCTACCGAGGCTAAGTGGGTTCGCTCCAATCAGATTGAGGCAGCCCGTGTCGCTCTGACACGTTACATCAAGCGTGGCGGACAGGTTTGGATCAAGATTTTCCCTGACAAGCCTGTAACCGGCAAGCCCCTGGGTGTTCGAATGGGATCCGGAAAGGGTTCTGTTGAGTACTGGGTAGCAGTTGTAAAACCCGGCAGAGTTTTGTTTGAAATCTCCGGAGTACCTGAAGAAACTGCAAGAGAGGCTCTTCGTCTGGCTGGAACCAAGCTTCCGGTTAAGACCAAGATCGTTTCCAAGGCAGATCTGGAAGGCGGTGCAGAATGAAGTCTACTGAATACATGAAGGAATTGCAGGATAAGACCATCGACGAGCTCAAGGAGGATCTTGAGTCTGCGAAGAAGGAACTCTTCAACCTCAGATTCCAGAACGCAACCAATCAGCTGCAGAACACGGCAAGAATTACGGAGGTTCGCAAGAACATCGCCAGAATTCAGACAGTGATCACTGCAAAGGCTGCTAACTAATCTGTTACCGGAAAGGAGTTAATACCGTGGAAAGAAATCTTAGAAAAGTCCGTATCGGTAAGGTTGTCAGCGACAAGATGGACAAGACCGTCACTGTTGCAATCGAGAACCACGTAAAGCATCCGGTAATCGGAAAGATTGTAAAGAAGACCTATACACTGAAGGCACACGATGAGAACAACGAGTGCGGCGTCGGCGATACGGTTAAGGTTATGGAGACCAGACCGCTGTCCAAGACCAAGAGATGGAGAGTTGTATCCATCGTTGAGAAGGCTAGATAATTAGTCCTATCACAGGTTGTTCGAAGTCAGAAAGGACGAAGACATGATTCAGCAGGAAACAAGACTGAAGGTCGCTGATAACACCGGTGCCAGAGAGCTTCTCTGCATCCGTGTTTGCGGCGGATCTACCAGAAGATATGCCAGAATTGGCGATACGATTGTGGCTTCTGTTAAGGAAGCTGCTCCCGGCGGTATGGTTAAGAAGGGCGATGTAGTTAAGGCCGTTGTTGTTCGTACTGTTCGTGAGACACGCAGAAAAGATGGTTCTTACATCCGTTTCGATGAGAACGCAGCTGTTATCATCAAGGATGATCAGACACCTACCGGAACTCGTATTTTCGGACCCGTAGCAAGAGAGCTTCGTGATAAGCAGTTCATGAAGATTCTGTCCCTTGCTCCGGAAGTACTGTAAGGAGGATTGAAATGGCAGCAAGCAAGATCAAAATTGGTGATACCGTAAAGGTCATCGCTGGTAAGGACCTCGGCAAAGAGGGAAAGGTTACTGCTATCGACCGCGAGAACCACAAGGTTGTCGTTGAGGGCGTAAACAAGGTAACCAAGCACAATAAGCCGTCAGCTCAGAACCAGGAAGGCGGAATTACAGAGAAGGAAGCTGCTCTGGACATTTCCAATGTTATGCTGGTTGTTGACGGAAAGACAACACGTGTTGGCTTCAAGGTTGTGGACGGCAAGAAGGTTCGCGTTGCCAAGAAGACCGGCAAGGAAATCAAATAAGGGAGAAAGGAGGAGAAACGATGAGCAGCAGACTGAAAGAGCAGTACAATACTGAGATTCGTGAGGCAATGGTTAAGAAGTTTGGCTACACCAATCCCATGCAGATCCCGAAGCTTGACAAGATCGTTGTCAACATGGCTGTCGGTGAGGCAAAGGAGAATGAGAAGCTTCTGGAGACCGCTGCAAAGGATCTGGAGACCATTACTGGTCAGCATCCTGTTTACACCAGAGCAAAGAAGTCCATCGCAAACTTCAAGATTC
>CAYLUU010000215.1:0-1922 GCA_964386925.1 uncultured Sarcina sp.
TTTAATAATTCCACACCTCATACCCTTGTCTCTTTGCCGAGTCGTACACCGGCATCATGTTCTTCTCGAGGATACTGTAAAAGGTTTCCCTGGAGTTTCCTTTCCGATACAGTTCCTGTCCGGCCCAGATGGAGTGCAGGTTATCCCGATAGCAAGCTTCGAAGCGTTTATAGAGCTCCGGCTTTTCGTGGATCAGTTCATACATTAGATACTGATTGCCGGCAAAAGCGTCAAAGAACGGATCCCACTTCGGCAATCGGTTACTCTTGGACGAATTCAGGCTGGAATCCATCGGCATCAGATTCCACAGCTCGTCGTTCATAACGAAGGACCAAGGAATGAAATGATCCACATCATATTCTTTGGGAACAACCGGTTGGCCGGTGAAGACATCGCGGACCGGCGTGAGATCGAGAATGCCTTCCCAGAGTTTGCGTACATGTCCGAGCTTGCGCATTTTCTCATCCATCGGTGCCAGCTTATAGATCAGCCCCGGTACCTCCGGATTGTTGTTCTGCAGCCATTTCACCTTTTCGTACTGGATCCAGCCCAGAATGTTGACGGTGTTGTCCTGGATCATTGCCATCCAGTCAGAGTTGAAATGGACTTCTTTTTTCAGCTTGCTGCTATCCCCGAAGGTGTACGGCAGGCGGATCAATGTGTTGTCGAAACGTCGGATGTACTCCGTTAATCGCGGCACGCTGTTCCAGGGGACCTCCTCTTCGCCTTTGACGAAAAATCCTGCAAGTGCCCGTCCGGGAACCATATTCGTCAGCTGTTCCTTTGATTTCTTCAGTTCGGCATCATGCTCTTTAATGGCATTCTGAATTTCTATCTTGGATGCATTTGCCGGCAGATCACTGAGTTCCGTTAACATCAGCACTGCTCTCTCCAGACCGTCCCGCACCTCACCGTCTGCACGCATGCCGCTGAGATGGATGTGAAACTCCCGGACGGAGTACCACGCGTTGCAGATCATCTCATTGATGATCTCGTCGAAGGTTGTGTCCTGTTTCCCTTCGGAAATCAGCCACACGATGGCTTCCAGCCAGTAGAACTTATAGCAATAAGAGGGATCCTTCATCATCTGTGAGAATCCCTCTATGTCCAGCGTATTATGGTATTTCCAGTCAATCGAAAGAGGATATCCGACCTCTTCCGGAATGGTTCCAGACATTGCATATCCCTTCTATCCGTTCACCGGTTCTTCAATGCACTTAGTCCTGAGCAGAATCTACGACATCAGGTATGTTTCGTCACCGACAGCTGAGCCTATCATTCCCGGCTTTACACAGAATCAAATTCAACCATTTCTCATCGTCTCTGCCCGGTCGCACATCTGCTGTGATCCAGCATTCCCGGATCTGCACCGCCGGCATGTTCTGCAGAAAGTCCCGAATGGTTTCTTCTGTGAAATCGGTGAAGTACCTTCCGTTCCGCTCGCCTTCAAATGTCCCATACTTGAAAGATGCGTAGATCACTCCATTGTCGTGGAGGGCGGTCGTCATTTTTTGCATAACGTCCTTCAGTTCACTCTTCGGCAGATGCAGGATCGACGCGCAGGCCCAGATCCCGTCGTAGCAATCCACCTCGCTCAGATCCCGGAAGAGCAGCTGCCTCACCGGAATGACGAGCTGTTCGGACGCCTTTCTTACCAGTTCCGCAGAACCGTCTACGGCATCCACCTGATATCCATGCGAAAGGAAATATCTCGCGTCTCTTCCGGAGCCGCAGCCGAAGTCCAGGATCCGGCTTCCCGGTTCGACCAGCTCAAGGAAGTGGTCCTGCGTCTCATGCATGTCAGCGTGCAGCGTATTCTCCATGAAGCTGTCTGCATTCCGGTTATAGAATTCCAGCGTTTTATCAGGGCTCTTCGGCATATCAATTCCATCGCATGGGCAATCATTTACTCTCATATTTTG
>CAYLUU010000216.1:0-1918 GCA_964386925.1 uncultured Sarcina sp.
GCATAATAAGAACGCCCAATTGAATCCTTATATTGTCCAGCCTCCAGAAGAATTCGGGCGGAGTTTAATTTCTCGTCAGCAGAGGACAGACGGTATGCAACAAGATCATCCAATGCGTCGTCCCTCCTGTTCTATGTTCCGATAATAGGGGAGTTTATCTCTGTATTTTAGAAATTCAGTATATGGAATAACGACAGGAGAGATAACTGCGTCATGCTCTAAACCAAGATCAGCTGCGGCATCCCAAACCTTCGCAAGTTTCGTCTGTAATTCGAGACGATCACCATCTACAATCGCGACAAAATCAATATCAGATTGACTGTCATTGTCGCCTCTGGCGTAGGAACCATATAGGAGAATCTCTTTGATTGCTGACCCATAGACAGTCCGGTATGCGAGGACGATGCCCTGGATGATTTTACTTAATTGAGAACTGTTGCACATAAGAGCCTCCTTTCGGAATATATTGCTTTCATTGTAACAGAAATATAACTGCTGATGAATGGGAAAAATATTACACAGCGTATAGGATGTGCAGATGCCACGGTGGTGATACTATGACGGAGCATGTTCGATAAATTCACTTGATGAGAGTGGATGAAGTAAAATGCAAAAGTCATTGAAACGGAGGTGTGGATAATGGTAGAACGTAAAGAAAACCTCGATGATATTGTGGCTCCCATCTGGGGCAGTGGTGTACAGTACCGGGAAACCATGGCGATGATTGAGGAGAACGGCGAATGCCGGGCTCCTTTTGCCAGAGTGCCGGAACGGGTTTTGCGGGTAGAGAGCTATGATGGGCAGCAGGTGTACGAGGAGAATCGCGACTACGTGTTGGAAAACGGGAAGCTCATCCGGACGAAGAATAGCACCATTCCGTGTGCGAAATGGGATGCTCTCTTCTATGCGAGCGAGGCAGAGGCTGTCGCAGGGCAGAAGAGGGAGGAAGCAAGGCGCGGAAAGCCGCTTGGCTTTGGCCCGGTGGCAACAACCGATGGCCGGTATATCAATCTGTCGGGCATAGAGAATCCCTCCTACATCACGCAGCGGCAGATTGCGGTTACCTACGAGACGAAGGAGCAGTGGATGGAATGGCATCCTGTTTCACAGCTGGATGCGCTGCCGAATTTTGCAGGGAAAATATCCCGGCGCGAGCCTGCCAGAATTGTCCTCTATGGAGACAGCATTTCCTGCGGATATGACTGCAGCGGGATGTACGGCCTGCCGCCGCATCAGCCGATCTGGCCGGAGCTCCTGCTGGAACTCTTAAAACGTGAAAATCCGCAGACAATGCTGACTAATACCGCAGTCGGCGGTATGGATTCGGTCTGGGGGATTGAGCATGCAAGTGAGAGAGTGTGTGCCTATCGGCCGGATCTGGTGATCCTAGCCTTCGGGATGAATGATCGATGCAGCGGAAGGGAATTCGGGGAGAGAATCCGGAAACTCATGACTGTGATTCGAAGAGAGTTGCCGGCGGTGGAATTCCTGCTGGTGTCAACGACGCTGCCCAATGTGCTGGCGGCGACGCCGCCGATTTATTTCTGCGCGCATCAGGAGGAGCAGGGAGAAGTGCTGCGGGAAATGTGCGGGAGGTTCGAGCGGACTGCACTTGCGGACGTGCAGCGAATGCAGGAGATCCTGGAGCGCAGGAAGCGCTACATTGATCTGACCGGGAACTGGCTGAATCATCCGAATGATTATCTGGCCAGAGTACAGCTGCAGGTGATTGCGGCGGCGCTGGGGCTGCTGCAGGGATAGATTGCAGCAGCACTGAAATGGGAGAGCTGTTAAAACTCCATCAGATCCTCCATGCTGCATCCCAGCACGCGGGAGATTGCATAGAGCGTGCCGGCACTGGCCTTATTGATGTTCTTGCCGCGCTGCTCATACATCTGGATGGAACGCAGACTGACAC
>CAYLUU010000217.1:0-1909 GCA_964386925.1 uncultured Sarcina sp.
TCGAGCAGCGCCCCAATCCAGTCACGGTCCCACAGGAGGATGTTCAGCTTCCGTGCGCAGGTTTCTGCCGGTGCTGTAAAATATCGATTCGTCATCACCGCGCCGACCATCCGGTCATAGAAGGCCCGCCCGGCGAACGCCTCCTGGACGGCATGAACACCCACCACACTGTCGTAGCATTTGCACTGTACTGCGTAGGTTACACCGTCCCGTTCGCACAGAATGTCCGCGCCGAAATCTCCGCTCCCCCGCGTCACTTCTACATGCTGAAACCCACCGCTGCGCAGAAGGTCTGCGCAGTAATATTCAAAGTCGTGGCCCTCCATTTCGTCCATCGCCAGCGGCCTTGGACGACTGTGCCGATTCACCCAGCGGATCAGAAAGAACAGCCCCACCGCCGCAATGATTACCACGATCACAACCATTGTTTTCTGTAATACCATTTATATCATTGTCAGCTGTCCGCTCTGCCCCGCCACATCAAAGTTTTCCGAATGCAAGGCGAAAGCCACGCAGTCACTGTCCGGGATTTTGACAGTAATAAATACGTATTTCAGTACATCGAACAGCTTCATTCCTTTCCCGTAATCTTTTGTTCCGCCCACCGGGCAAGCTATGCCATGGATTTTCGACGCATGCCATCCAGAAATCAGGGAGGCAGGTTAATATGGCCAGTATTTCACAAACGAGGTACCAGTTATATGGCTAGTCGTTTAAAATCCTCTGTACCAGACGCTTCGCCGCGTCCACACCTCGCCCCGCAAGATGCAGCTCCGGCAGCTCCGGAATCTTCGGAATTCCAATCTGCGGAGGCTCCAGCTCCGGATAATCCACCTCGCCGCGTTCCAGTTCCAGCGGTCTCCACATCCTATCATCCGGTTCCGGCGGATACAGCTCATAGAATTCAATATCCGGCGCTTCCAGCTCCGGGCTGCGTTCGCCCGTCATCAGCTCGCCCACCACGGTCTGCGGCCGGCTGACATAGAACTCCTCATTCGTCTCCAGGCAGTATGCTGCAAGCTGTGCCCGGTCGGCCGCGGCTCTCGCCGCAGACCCCTGCTCGCCTTCAAAGCCCAGACATTTAGCTCCGCAGTCAATATCGATAAAGTGTTCCGCGCGGTAGATCCGATTGTGTCCTGCCGGAAGCGCGCCGGCGAGGCTCCGTCCTGCCGGTCTGTTGGTTTCCTGATAGTAATAATCCGTGATGGTGTGCCCGCAGATCAGAGCGCTGTATGATTTGACGCCAGAATATGCTGCGAACGGGTTCTCTCTCGGCAGCAGCCTTCTCCACACCGCGTCCATACGGCTGCGCTGCCGCTGCTGCGGCGTCGCCTCCATATCATCAAAAAACGGATAGGCATGTGCCGCCATGAACAGTCTGCCTTCGATCTCTATGTCACACGAGAAAGGGAGCTGCTTTAGCCAGCTGTGCAGTTCTTCCTGTTCCTCCCACGGGAGCTCCCGGTAAGCATCCCAGGTCACCTGCCCATGGTTATTCTCCAGCCAGTTCCTGGCAGATTCCCGCACTCCGTCCTCCGTGATGCCGTACTCGATCGCAGCGAGAAACATCAGCTCATGGTTCCCCATCAGGCAATGAACGAAGTCATATTCCTCGTCCATGCGCTTCACTTCCAGGATCGTCTCCATGGATTTCGCGCCCCAGTCACCGTAATCTCCCAGCAGATACAGGGAATCGCTTCCATCATATTGGAAATTCAGTTTGTCCAGCAGCCGCTGGAATTCATCAAATGCGCCATGAATGTCGCTGATTGCGTAGGTAGCCATGTCGTCATTATACCATCTGTTTCGCACCTGGCGATTTCAACATGAATTGGGCACCCAGTTGACGAGTTCATGGTTGAAATTGGCAGGCGCGCAAGGGCACACAGGAGAATGCGAGATACTCGCC
>CAYLUU010000218.1:0-1859 GCA_964386925.1 uncultured Sarcina sp.
TGGGTAATCATTGTACATCAATTTTTCATGGTTTTTCAGGTCTATTTAGAAAAGGTCCAAAACTCTTAGCACAGCCTTTGCCAGCGGGAAGAGCCTTGGACCTTGAATCCGACATCGGATCGGTAGTGCCAGATTATTAGGGAAACGCTGATTAAAGCGTTTCCTTAGCAAACGTTTCCTTAGATAACCCCATATAACTTCAGGTAAAATAACTCGCCGGCCACTCCAACGGCGAACAGTGCCGCTGTCATCACAATGCGCGATGCAAGAAATGCTCTCGGGTGCAGGTTACGGAAATTCTCAGTCATTGTGTTCATAATAGTTCCTCCTCAATAATTAGTAGTATATGAATGATTGCCTTCGCTGTGCGAAGTGTTGTGTGTTAGCTCAGAGCTGTTTCTGTGCTATGTGCGTATCATAGAGGAGTGGATGTAACCAGGCCGTAACCGAGGGAAATTTAGCGGCCGCCTGCCAATTTCAATCATGAATTCGTCTGCGGGCCGCCTGATTCGTATTGGTTACTGTACCAGTCAGAATCGGTCGGTGGAGATGTCCACTCCTGTCTGGCGGGTAAATAGCAGCTCATGTTAAAATCGTCAGGTGCCAAACAGAGAATAATATTCGACAACGCGGCGATCTTGCTATATTCTCGTACAGAAGAGTTACGCAATACCGCAGAGGGCAGGAGAACATGATGAGCAATTGGGAAAATGTACGTCTGGTAAAAGAATTTTCCGATCAGGGAGTGGAGTGCTACAAGCTGGCCGGAGGCAATTATGTGAATGAATATTATGTGGTTTCCGAAGCGGAGACCCGAAAGCTGATGAATTACCCGGAGATCGTGGGATACGAGGTTTACCACTGTCTCATCCCGGCAACCTCGCAGATGCTCTATTATCTGAAGGAAAATAAAAAGGTTACCACCGCCAACATTCTCTCGATTCTGCGCGGTGCTCTGAATTATCCGCTGGAGGAGAGCTGCTATCGGGAGCATATCCGTGTACATGACATCAGCTTTTTGTCCAGTGAACGCGTCTTTACAGATGATGAAATCACCGGTCTGGAAATCAAGTACAGTAAGCTGACCATGGTGCCGAACAGTACTCTGATGATTGGGGACATCATTGCCTCCGGCGCGACTCTGATTCACTGCATGCGTTATGTCATCGATTTCTATCGCGAGCATGGTGCGCAGCTTCGCAACATTATCATCTTCACCATCGGCGGAACGAAGGGGATCGAAATTCTGGAGGAGTTCACGGCAGAGATCCGGGAATTCTGGCCGGAGTTCGAGGGATTTATCACCGTATTCTACGAGGGGATCTTCAGCACCTATCAGGATAAGGGCGTTTCCGGCATCAATCTGCCGGACGTGGACTTTTACTGGAAGGGCGGCATCATTGCACCGGAGTTTCGCCGCGAGACCCTGTCCATGCAGAATCCCCTGTTCGAGAAATGCATCATCTATGACGGCGGAGCAAGGCGCTACGAAATTCATGAGCACGTGGAAGAGGTGCTGGCATTCTGGAACGGCATGCTCGAGCGCAGCGGTGAGATCGACATGCATGCCCTGATTCAGGAAAAATTAGGATACGACCTGCCGATCACCTACGAGGAGTGGCTGCACTGCAACCACTACGAATCCATTGCATCGCCGGATACGCAGTGGCTGTACCAGAGCGAAATGCGGTATGCGGACTGTCTGGAGAATGTTCCGCTGAAGGAGATCGCAGAGCAGCGGATTCAGGAATTCACCACAGCACTGCGCAAGTATATGCTGTGAGGATCTAGTACAGCGACGGAATGTAACTATTCAGAGCCCATTCGCAAAACGATACTCGAAGATGCCCGATGGCATC
>CAYLUU010000219.1:0-1814 GCA_964386925.1 uncultured Sarcina sp.
TGCTGACTTCGTCAGCACCGAGATGGCCTTCGGCCACTCCAAAAGCGGCGGCTCCGTCCTCGGACCTCGCGGTACTAAGCTCGCATGATACGCTCGCAAGTACCGAGGCCTCGCAAGGCCCTGACCTTGGACATCCTGCCGCCACCCTGTCACCAGGCTGGCATCTTACAGATTTAGAGAGGGAGAATTCACTATGGAGAAAATCGCAAGCTTTACCGTCAACCATCTGAAGCTGGAGCCGGGAATCTATGTTTCCCGGAAGGATCATTTCGGCGACGTAACCATCACAACCTTTGACCTTCGCATGACGGCTCCGAACCGGGAGCCGGTGATGAATACCGCGGAGCTGCATACCATTGAGCATCTGGGAGCCACGTTCCTTCGCAACGAAGAAGACTGGAAGGACAGGGTTGTCTATTTTGGCCCCATGGGCTGCCGGACTGGCTGCTATGTGCTGTTCGAGGGAGATCTGACATCGGAGGAGATCGCGCCTCTGATTACCCGGATGTTCGAGTTCATCCGGGATTATGAAGGAGAGATTCCGGGCGCAGCGGCAAGAGACTGCGGCAACTACCTGGACCAGAACCTTGGCATGGCCAAATGGCTGGCGGCACGCTATCTGGACCGCACGCTGTACGGCATCAATGAGGAGCATCTGGTGTATCCGGAGTAATGGCTGCCTGTCCGATGACTGTGCATCTGGGCGCGTGAACTCGCCCATCTGTACAGCCGCCGGACAGGGCTTTTAAGCAAGAATTGCAAAAAACTAAGCATTTGTTATTGGTGACTAATCACAACGGAAGAACTATAATCTAGGTAACAGTTTGTGAAATTATTCACAGCAATTGTCACATTATGGAGGATGGTATGAACAATATTCCGGTAATTAAGCTTGGCATTGTCGCTGTATCCCGCGACTGCTTCCCGGCTTCTCTTGCTGAGAACCGCAGAAAAGCGCTGGTTGCAGCCTATGCGAAAAAGTACAATGCAGCAGACATCTACGAGTGTCCTATCACGATCATCGAGAGCGAGATCGACATGGTGAACGCTCTGGAAGACATCAAGAAGAACGGCTGCAACGCACTGTGCGTATATCTTGGAAACTTCGGACCGGAGATCTCCGAGACCCTTCTGGCAAAGCATTTCGATGGACCGAAGATGCTCTGTGCAGCAGCTGAGGAGACTCAGGACGATCTGATCGACGGCCGCGGCGATGCATATTGCGGTGTTCTGAATGCTTCCTACAACCTGGCTCTTCGCAACACCAAGTGCTACATCCCGGATTATCCGGTTGGCGATGCTGATGAGTGCGCTGACATGATTCACGATTTCCTTCCGGTTGCAAGAGTTGCTTATGGCCTTGCAAACCTGAAGATCATCACCTTCGGACCTCGTCCGTCCAACTTCCTGGCATGCAATGCACCGATCAAGCAGCTGTACAACCTGGATGTTGAGGTCGAGGAAGAGTCTGAGCTGGATCTGTATGAGTCCTATCTGAAGCATGAGGGCGATGCGAGAATCGCTGCAACTGCTGCAGACATGGCACAGGAGATGGGCTATGAGGCAGGCAAGGAGCCTGAGATGCTGAACAAGCTGGCTCAGTATGAGCTGACCCTTCTTGACTGGGCTGAGGAGCACAAGGGCTATCGCAAGTATGTTGCCATGACCACCAAGTGCTGGCCTGCATTCCAGGATATGTTCAAGTTCGTTCCCTGCTACGTCAACAGCCGTATGATGCGCAAGGGCATTCCGGTATCCTGCGAGGTAGATATCTACGGAACTCTGTCTGAGTACATCGGACTGTGCATCTCCGG
>CAYLUU010000220.1:0-1812 GCA_964386925.1 uncultured Sarcina sp.
AGATGCCATCAGGCATCTTCGAGTATCGTTTTGCGAATGGGCTCTGAATAGTTACTGTATTTGTATCTATTTAGTACCTGCTGTTTCAATATTAATCAGATGGAAGTGTATAACAATCCGTACTTTCAGGCGATTGATGATTGAAACCACAGAAGTGCTGAGCAGCTGTATAATGAGAAGACTGACGCCGATTCATCGCCTGCAATTCCAATCATGAATAGGAGGAGCAATTCGGATTAGAATCGAAGGCGCAGAACACAGTAGAAATGATAGTCGAATGCGAGGAGAATCAAGTCATGGAATATGTACCGAGTATGTACGCGACTTTCTGGGCACTCGTGCCTCCGATTGTAGCCATTGCGTTGGCACTGATCACAAAGGAAGTGTATTCATCATTGTTCCTTGGAATTGTAGTCGGAGGATTGTTTTATTCCGATTTTCATTTTGAAGGAACCATTACGCATATCTTTCAGGACGGTATTGTAAGTGTTCTGTCGGACAGCTACAACGTCGGCATTCTGGTCTTTCTGGTCATTCTGGGAGCAATTGTATGCCTGATGAACCGCGCCGGAGGGTCGGCGGCGTTCGGAAAATGGGCCAGTGAGCGCATTAAGACGAGAAGAGGCGCCCAGCTGACGACGATCCTTCTGGGGGTATTGATCTTCATTGATGATTATTTTAATTGCCTGACAGTGGGCAGCGTCATGCGTCCTGTGACGGACAAGCACAAGATCTCGAGAGCCAAGCTGGCCTATCTCATCGATGCAACGGCAGCCCCGGTCTGCATCATTGCGCCGGTTTCTTCCTGGGCGGCTGCGGTTACAGGATTCGTAGAGGGCGAGGACGGCCTGGCACTCTTTATCAGTGCCATTCCGTATAATTTTTATGCCTTGCTGACAATTGTAATGATGCTGACGATTGCAATTCTGGACATCGACTTCGGACCGATGAAACAGCACGAGGACAATGCGTGTAAAGGGGACCTGTTCACAACGCCGGATCGTCCGTACGGAGACGGAAGCGGCAGCCTTTCCATCGGAAACGGTGGTGTAATCGATCTGCTGATCCCGATCTTCTCACTCATTGTCTGCTGCGTGATCGGCATGATCTATACGGGCGGATTCTTTTCCGGAACTGATTTTGTAACAGCTTTCTCGAACAGCGATGCCTCGATTGGCCTGGCACTGGGAAGTGCCTTTGCGTTGTTTATCACGGTGGGTCTGTATGTTGCAAGGAAGGTGATCAGCTTTAACGAGTGCATGCAGTGCATTCCAGAGGGCTTTAAGGCGATGGTTCCGGCCATTATGATCCTGACCTTTGCATGGACGCTGAAGGCTATGACCGACAGCCTCGGTGCCAAGGAGTTCGTTGCCGCACTGATTCAGAACAGTGCCTCCGGAATTGTCAATCTGCTGCCGGCCATTATCTTTGTTGTCGGCTGCCTTCTTGCATTTGCAACCGGAACCTCATGGGGAACCTTCGGGATCCTGATCCCGATCGTTGTCAATGCATTTGAGGCAACAAACCCGACCCTGATGACCATTGCTATCTCGGCCTGCATGGCAGGAGCTGTCTGCGGCGATCACTGCTCTCCGATCTCAGATACCACGATCATGGCCTCCGCAGGAGCCCAGTGCAATCATGTGAATCATGTATCCACGCAGCTGCCGTATGCGGTAAGTGTTGCAGTGATTTCATTCATCACGTACATTATTGCAGGCTTTGTTCAGTCCGCATGGGTTTCCCTGCCGATTGGAATTCTGATGACGATTGCGTATCTGCTGGGAATGAAGAGAGCGCAGCGGCAGTAAG
>CAYLUU010000221.1:0-1811 GCA_964386925.1 uncultured Sarcina sp.
AGGTGCGGGCGCGGCGCCGCTATATTGAGAACGTAAAGGCAGTGAAAAGCGGCGCGGACAAATCACCGGATGATCTGGATCTCGAGAAGATCAAGGCAGACATTGCAGAGCGTGATCACCGCGATATGACGCGCGCGGTGTCGCCGCTGCGGCAGGCAGAGGATGCCGTACTCCTGGATTCCTCGGACCTTAGCATCGATCAGGTGACGGAAGAGATTCTGAATCTGGCGGCGGAGCAGCTGGGACGGCCGAAGGTCATCACGGCATCGACGGCCGGTTTTTGTTTTGGTGTACAGAACGCGGTGAACACAGTATACCGGGAGATTGAAAAAGGCGAGAGCGGCCCGATTAAGACCTTTGGTCCGATCATCCATAATGAGAATGTAGTGGAAGAGCTGCGCCGGAAAGGGGTTGGCATTCTCGAATCCGTGGAAGAGGCAGCAGAGCAGAACGGAGGAACCATTATCATTCGTTCGCACGGCGTCAGCAGAGACACCTATGATTCTCTGAGCAGCGGGACAGCCAGAGTGGTGGATTCCACCTGCACCTTTGTAAAGAAAATTCATGAGATTGTACAGAAGGCCAGTGCAGAGGGCAAGCAGATTGTCATCATCGGCAACCACGGACACGCGGAAACAGAGGGTACGGTAGGATGGAGCAGCACCCCTGCAGTTGTGATCGAAACCGAGGAGGAAGCGAAGGAATACCAAGGGGATCGAAGCAAAACGGTCTGCATTGTGGCACAGACGACATTTAATGCGGAAAAATTCGAGAAAATTATTGATTTAATTGAAAATAATGGATATAATATCGAGACGAATGAGACTATCTGTAATGCCACCAGTGAGCGGCAGACAGAGGCCAGACGTATCGCAGAGCAGGCGGATGTCATGATTGTCATCGGAGGAAGAGGTTCCTCGAACACGGCAAAGCTGTATGAAATCTGCAAGGCAGCGTGCAGTCAGACTTATTTCATTCAAACGGTTGAGGATCTTGATCTGAAGCTATCAGGAAGCGAGAAGATCATCGGAATCACCGCAGGGGCTTCGACCCCGAAAAATATTATCGAGGAGGTTCAAAGTAATGTCAGAAGAACAGACTTTTGAACAGATGCTGGACGCATCATTTAAGACAATTCATAATGGAGAGGTGGTCGAAGGTTCCGTCATTGATGTTAAGCCGGAAGAAGCCGTGCTGAACATCGGATACAAGAGCGATGGAATCCTGACCCGTCAGGAGTATTCCAATGACAACTCTCTGGATCTGACCACCAAGCTGAGCGTTGGCGACAAGCTGGATGTGAAGGTTCTGAAGGTAGACGACCGCGAGGGAACTGTGGCTCTGTCTTATAAGAGACTGGCTCTGGATCGCGGCAATAAGGTAATCGAAGAGGCATATGAGAACAAGACCGTCCTGAAGGCCGAGGTTTCTCAGGTTCTCTCCGGTGGTATCTGCGTTGTTGTTGAGGGAATCCGCGTATTCATCCCGGCTTCTCTTGTAAGCGATACGTATGAGAAAGATCTGTCTAAGTATCTTGGACAGGAGATTGAGTTCGTAATCACGGAGTACAATCCGAGAAGACGTCGTTATATCGGCGATCGCAAGCAGCTCCTGACTGCACAGAGAGAAGAGGCAGCTGCAAAGCTGTTCGAGTCCCTGCAGGTTGGCGATGTTGTAGAGGGTACTGTTAAGAACATCACTGATTTCGGCGCATTCGTAGATCTGGGCGGCGCAGATGGTCTGCTGCACATCTCCGAGATGAGCTGGGGTCGTGTAGAGAGCCCGAAGAAGGTCTTCAAGGTTGGCCAGAA
>CAYLUU010000222.1:0-1809 GCA_964386925.1 uncultured Sarcina sp.
ATTGAAGCAGGCAGGCGGCCAAGGTCCGAAGGACCTCTGGCCTGAAGCATCGAGGATTTCCGGAGGAAATTCGAGATGCGAGCTGAACAGTTTGAAAAAACGAAATGCGAAGCATTTTGGAGATGGGCTCTGAACAATTGGAACGAGGTTCAACATGAATCGGCTGCTTGCAGACGAATTCATGATTGAAGCAGGCAGGCGGCCAAGGTCCGAAGGACCTCTGGCCTGAAGCATCGAGGCACACAACAACTTACATTCGATAAGATAAAGGAGATAATACCATGAGCGAGCATGAATTCAAATTTGAGACCAAACAGTTGCACGTAGGACAGGAGCAGGCAGATCCGGCTACTGATTCCAGAGCCGTTCCGATTTATCAGACGACCTCTTATGTGTTCCACAATGCACAGCACGCAGCAGACCGCTTTGCACTGCGCGATGCCGGCAACATCTACGGAAGACTGACGAACTCCACACAGAGCGTATTCGAGGAGAGAATCAATGCCCTTGAGGGCGGCGTCGGTGCTCTGGCCGTTGCCTCCGGTGCAGCAGCTGTGACCTACGCAATCACCGCACTGGCACATGCAGGACAGAATGTTGTTGCACAGACCACCATTTACGGCGGCTCCTACAACCTTCTGAAGCACACCCTTCCGAACTATGGTGTAACAGCAAAGTTTGTAAACACCAGAAATCTTGAAGAGGTTGAGGCAGCCATTGACGAGAATACTCGTGCTGTCTATATTGAGACCCTGACGAACCCGAATGCAGACATTCCGGACATCGAGGCTATCGCAAAGATCGCACACAGTCATGGCCTTCCGCTGGTCATTGACAACACCTTTGGAACGCCTTATCTGATCCGTCCGATCGAGTATGGCGCTGACGTTGTTGTTCATTCTGCAACAAAGTTCATCGGCGGACATGGAACCACGCTTGGAGGTATCATCGTAGACGGCGGAACCTTTGACTGGTCCTCCAGCAAACTGTTCCCGCAGTTCACAGAGCCGAACGAGTCTTACCACGGCGTATCGTTCGTACAGGCTGCCGGCAAGGCTGCATATGTGACCTACATCCGTGCAATCATCCTTCGTGATGAGGGCGCTGCCATTTCTCCCTTCAATGCCTTCCTGCTGCTGCAGGGAACGGAGACACTGTCCCTTCGTCTGGAGCGCCACTGGGAGAATACCAGAAAGGTTCTGGATTACCTTGTTGCCAGCCCGTATGTGAAGAGCGTAAATCATCCGGCACTCGCAGATCATCCGGATCACGCATTGTTCGAGAAGTATTTCCCGAACGGCGGCGGCTCGATCTTCACCTTTGACATCAAAGGTGGACAGAAAGAGGCGTTTGCTTTCATCGATCACCTGCAGATTTTCTCCCTGCTGGCAAACGTTGCGGATGTGAAGTCTCTGGTTGTTCATCCGCTGACCACGACACACGCAGAGCTGTCCGAGGAAGAGGCTGCAGAGCAGAATATTCTTCCGTCCACCATCCGTCTTTCCATCGGAACGGAGAATATTGATGACATTATCTGGGATCTGGATCAGGCTCTCAAGGCAGCATTTGAGGCATGACAGAGGAGATAGTACATAAGAATAAAATCAAGGGAAGCTGGCTGCTTTAAAAGGCAGTCAGCTTCCTTTTTTAGTGGTTAAGATTAGGGAAATGCTAATTTAATCAGCGTTTCCTTAGTCATTTTGCAAGCGATGTACTAGGTTACGTTTCGGTTACGAGTCATGTCCTATGATACGTGCATAACAAAACCGAAGCGGACAGATGTGTCTGTTACGCAGTAGACAAGATAAC
>CAYLUU010000223.1:0-1770 GCA_964386925.1 uncultured Sarcina sp.
GAATTAAACTTCAGCTATACACCTACCAGAGAGGCGCTTTTACGACTTCATTCTGAGGGTATGTTGAGACTGGTTCCGAAAGTTGGATTTTTTACAGCTCGAATGGATCTGAGAGATATCACGGATATTTACCAGAGCAGAGAATGTGTTGAGCAGTACGTCCTTCCCATTGTCCTTCCTCATCTTACAGACAAAGATAAGGAAATACTAAGAAAGAAGATCGAGGAGCAGGAAAAGGCGCTGAATGAAGGAGACTTTGTAAGATACAGCGAAGTCGATTCCGAATTTCACTGCTATCTGGTTGGTCTTATGAATAATAAAAGATTATATGAATTTTATTAAAGCATAAGAAACCAATATCGTGCGGCATCGAACAGTGTGGTAACGGAGCATAGCCGGATTCCAATTGAGGAACATAAGACGTTTATGGCGCTGGTAGACGAAGGCAAATACGAAGAAGCGATAGAAGTAATTCATAAGCATACAAGGGACGCGATCCAGAGAATGCGGGAAGGGTATGTACGCATCGGAGTATGAGAAAATCAGGGGGCAGAGGGATTGAAAAATCTCCTCTGCACTGAAAAATAAATTTTTTTTGCATCAACTGATGTATCAGTTATATATAAATGATATATAGCTGAAATAATGTGTGGATACAGAAAATAAAGGAAGGACGGACCAAAAAAGTGGCGAAAAAGATTTTTCCTGAAAAGGTAACACTTTGTGAAGTTGTGACAAGAGATGGATTTCAGACAGCACCGGAAATCTATCCGGTGGAAGAAAAGGTAAGAATCATCGAAGAAGTGGTTGATGCGGGATGCAAATGCATCGAGGTCGGAGCTTTTTCCACTTACGAAACAATGTACAAGATGAAAGATACGGACAAGGTCTTTGAAAAGCTTCACAAAAAAGAAGGCGTTGAGTACAGAGGCCTGGTGTATCTTCCGGATGATGTAAGACGGGCTGCAGCCTGCGGATGCCAGAAGATCAAATTAAATGTCTCTGCAAGCATGGAGCACAATAAAGCCGGTGCAGGACGGTCGCCCCTGGACTCTATGAAGACCTTTGCCAAGTCCGGTCAGATCGCAAGAGATAACCACATGGGATTTGCAGGCTCCATATCATTGCCGTTTGCATCCCAGTGGGAAGGAGTCATTCCTTATGAGTCAATCAAGGAAATCGTAAAGGCATTTGCAGATGCAGGTGCAACACAGGTTTCCCTCTCTGATTCGGCAGGACTGGGAACACCGAAGATGGTTTATGAGAGAACCATGGCATTGCGGGAGGATTTTCCGGAAATGGACTGGATGCTTCATATGCACAACACAAGAGGAATGGGACTGGCAAATGTGGTGGCAGCAATGGAAGCAGGAATTGACAAGATCGATACTTCGCTGGCAGGTCTTGGAGGATGTCCTTATATAAAAGGTGCAACCGGAAATATTTCAACAGAGGATGTGCTTTTTATGCTGGATTCAATGGGAATTGAAACCGGAATGGATTTTGAAAAGATCATGGAAGCCGGTGAGAAGATCATAAAGCTTGTAAATGGTGTGGGCACAGACAGCTACCAGCAGAGAATCAGAGCATTGCAAAAGGTGTGAAGACCGGAATAAGTTCATAATGGCCGGAGCCATTCATGATAGAAAAACAAAAAACCACTAATTTTAAGGGAGGAAGAAACAATGGCAGGATGGAACTTTCCAAACGCAGGACAGATGGAGTCCGCAAACAAAATGTATTATCAGACAATGACAAAAAGAGATGTTG
>CAYLUU010000224.1:0-1756 GCA_964386925.1 uncultured Sarcina sp.
TGTTGTACCCGAAATCTCACAGTAATGGACTATTTGACGCGAAAGGGCAGAAAAAAGATGAACAGGAAGAGGAGTGTGCGGCTGGGAGCGGTGGCGTTGGCCGGCTTGATGGTCATTTCCACGGCAGGCTGCGGGAGTGCGACGGCGCAGCTGACGGAGGAACAGGTAAAACTGCGGGATATTTCCACCTATCACAGCTTTACCGGCAACATTGCACCGGTATCCGAGCAGAACGTATTGCCGGATCTCTCGGGCGTGAAGGTACTGACCGTGAATGTGTCGGAGGGCGACGAGGTCAAAAAAGGCGATGTCCTTATGACCCTGGATTCCGACAGCCTGCAGGAGCAGATTGATGAACTGGAGGCCTCGATCAATGCCTCCGAGAAGAGCACTGCGGCCAGCATCTCCTCTGCACAGCAGACCTACAGCAATTACCAGCAGAACCTCAATGATGGCCTGGATTCCTCCATCCAGAATGCGAAGAACAGCATGGATTCGGCATATTCGAATCTGGTATCCGCCCAGCAGAAATACAACGATGAAGTGGAACTGAACAATCAGCAGTTATCTTCCTCAATTCTTCAGGCAAAACAGAGCGTGGACAGCTCTTATTCCAATCTGCAGTCAGCACAGTCTCAGGTAGAGAGTGCACAGCTCTCCTTGAACCAGGCGAAGGAAAACCGACAGAAGGCGTCGAATGAAGGAATCACAGACCTGACAGCATACGATCAGGAAATTGCCTCTCTGGAGCAGAAGCTACAGTCGGCGCAGACATCCCTTTCGAATTCAGAAACTCTGTACAACGATGCCGTGAACAGTTATGAGGCGGCAAAGCAGGGCGAGGAGAATACACTGACCTCTCTGTACGATGCGCTGATTCAGGCTCAGACCTCCTATACGAGTGCGGTAGACAGCTACAATGCGGCAGTCCGCAATTCCGAGCAGCAGCTGCAGACCTATGCTTCTCAGGTGGAGAGTGCGCAGGCGAACAGCAGCCAGCAGGATTCCAACAAATTAAAACTCGAGGATCTCAAGGAGCAGCTCGAGGACTGCAACGTGAAGGCCCCGATGGACGGTGTGGTGACGGCGCTGAATGTAAAGGCTGGAGACCTTACCAGCTCCGGAACAGCCGCTGCGGTGATCACCAGCTTTGACACCATGAAGATCGACATCAAGATCAACGAGTATGACATCCAGGGTGTAGAAGAGGGCGATCCGGTAACCATTACGGTAGACGCTCTGGACAAGGAGTATCAGGGAACCATCAAGACCATCTCCCGTGTGGCCACAACGGATAACGGCGTGTCGTATTTTACGGCAGAGGTTAACTTTGACGCAGACGAAGATGCGCGGAGCGGAATGAGCGTAGAGGTCAAGCTGACCATCAGCGAGGCACTGAACACAACGTCGGTCAGCTCTTCGGCCATCCAGACGGCAGAGGACGGAAGCTCCTATGTGCTGATGTATGCAGATGATAAGAAGAAGGAAACCAAGCAGCAGACCGTAACCCTCGGTATCACCGATGGCACCTATACACAGGTTACGGAGGGCCTGTATCCCGGCGATACGATCCTGTATTCTGCGAATACCGCAAGCTCCTCCGGCGATCTGTCGGTCATGATGGATGACGGCGGCGGAGAACCGCAAGGCGGCGGTGGTGCGGGCGGCCCCGGCGGCGAGGCACCGAGCAACTAAGAAAACGCTGCTTCGCAGCGCAAATCCGGCGAGGGAAACGCTTTAATCAGCGTTTCCCTAA
>CAYLUU010000225.1:0-1733 GCA_964386925.1 uncultured Sarcina sp.
AAATACAAACAATGCTCCTCTTTTTAGTATATTCCAGGAATCACGTCTCTTCAATAGATTTGTTACCCCACCATCTTCAGTCCCTGGCATACCTCCATCAATGCACTTCGAAATGACTGTTTCGTAACCTTCAGCTCGCCGGCATGATTTCTGGCGTCTACCGTAATCTGCTCAGGATTGTCCTGCTTACACTTGACGATCAGGCTTGACCAATCGCCCAATGCTGCCACTTTATGCGGAACGGCTCCAAGAATAATGGCCTTATAGCTGCCGCTGATTCTTCCGGCGTAATTTACCACTTTCTTATAATCCGTCTCGTAGTCAAAATCTTTTTTATCAAAACCATAGTCTTTAGCGATACCAGCCATGGTATTGATATCCAGCTCTGTTGCTCCAAGCACAAGTATACGACCATTTCTGCCAAGAAGAGCATGTCCGCCTGAAGCCTGCGGTTCTTCTTTCCCTTCAGTCTCGGTTGCAACAAAGGTACGCATCTGCACAAATGTTTTTTGCAATTCCGCATTCTTGGCCTCAAGCGCACGAATTTTCTCCTTATCCTCTGAATTCTTCTCAATAACTGCAAGAAGCTCATCAATGTAAGCTTGCATGTCATCGATTTTTTCCAGAAGCAGGCCCATGGTCATCTCTTCTTCCTGGGTATCCACGACATCCTCTGGCATTTCTTCAGACTCAACGGGTAACTCTGCAATGGGCTCCTCGTCCTCCATAGCCACAAAGTCTGCGATGTTGAAAAATCTACCCATCATGTTCCCTTCATCTGCAGCATTACACAGCTGAAGCAAAAACTCATTTTCGTTCTCGATATGTTGGATACTTCTCTCGGCAATCTTCTTCTCATATTTTCCCTTAAGTGCACCAGCATTTCGATTAATGTCTTTTCTATTTTGCTTAAAGTAATCTCTGATTGGCTGCACCAGATTTGTCATGGTGCCATAGTAATGCCCCGTGTATTGCCCACAATGATTAAGCAGAGAAATCATAATGGCATTGCCATATGCGTCTGTATATCCGCTGTCCAGCCACAGATATACGGTGTCCCGATCTGGCTGCATTTTGCTGTTGCATTTAGGATCTATATAAAATTTTGTATTTTTCTCATTCGTGATAAACTTACGAATGGTCTCTGCAGACGGCTGTTTCTTGCCTGACAGCACCGCAATTCCTTTCAATACGAGCTCAATATCATCAATAATAATGCCTTCTTCAATCATAAATTTCCCCATGACAAATCCTCCTCCAGATGCGGTTTCCTTTTTAAACATGATCAGGGCACTCCTCTACGGAATGGCCACCTGCTTTTACTTTAGTCAAAATCATAATCATCCGGATCCAGGCCTGCATCTTCCAGGGCTTCCCGTCTTTCATCGTCATCCATAAATTCCAGATCCATCGCATTCAGGCCTGCACCTGCTAAATCATCCTCTAATTCATCACTATCACCAGATTCCTCATCATGCCCAAACACTACATCGTCCATCACTGCATACTCATATGCATTTAACTTTCCGTCGTCATCAAAATCAAAGTCTTCATCATACAAACGTCCATCTGTTCCTAACATAGCTTTTTCCTCCCTTGCTGGTCAAATAATCACGTTGCCGTTTCTGGTTGCTTCCAGTATAATGAAATCTGTAAGATTAATACACATCCACCCTGGGGAATTAAGGGCTGTTATTCCTCGTGTTTGGTGATATTCAGGGAGGGGATTTCCA
>CAYLUU010000226.1:0-1686 GCA_964386925.1 uncultured Sarcina sp.
ACCGATGAGGAAGCTCGCGAGTTGCTGAGACTGTTCAACATGCCTTTTGCAAAGTAATAAGAGGAGATTGAGATGGCAAAGACTTCGATGAAGATCAAGCAGCAGAAGGCACCTAAGTTTTCTACTCGTGCTTATACACGCTGCAAAATTTGCGGCCGTCCGCATTCCGTACTGAAGAAGTATGGCATTTGCAGAATCTGCTTCCGTGAACTCGCATACAAGGGCGAGATCCCGGGTGTTAAGAAAGCTTCCTGGTAATTACCGGGTTGAACATTTAAAAGGATATCGCACAGAAAAGGAGAATTAAATTATGTCTATGAGTGATCCGATCGCTGATATGCTTACGAGAATTCGTAATGCCAACACAGCAAAGCATGATACCGTTGATGTTCCGAACTCCAAAATCAAGATGGCAATTGCCAACATCCTTCTGGATGAGGGATACATTTCCAGAATTGATCTGGTTGACAACGGAAACTTCAAGGACATTCGCATTACCCTGAAGTATGGTTCTGACCGCAATGACCGCATTCTGACCGGTCTGCAGAGAATTTCCAAGCCTGGCATGCGTGTATATGCCAGCAAGGACAATGTACCGAAGGTTCTGGATGGACTTGGAACTGCTATTCTTTCCACCAATCAGGGCGTCATCACGGACAAGAAGGCAAGAGAGCTTCAGGTCGGCGGTGAAGTACTGGCTTTCATCTGGTAATTCCGGAAATGAAAGAGGATGCGCTTACATCGTAAGCGCATCATAAGAGAACGGAAGCATCGGGAAGAGGTCCCACGGGATGGGTGGGACATTCCTGATTATCCGTACATCAATTGATACATGCACAAAACGTAGAATGAGAACTAGGAGGAACGGGCATGTCACGTATCGGTTTAATGCCAATCGCTATACCGGCAGGCGTTACTGTTGATGTAGCAGAAAATAACACAGTGACGGTTAAGGGGCCTAAGGGTACACTGGTTAGAACTCTCCCTGCAGAGATGAAGCTGGAGCAGGAGAACGGTGAACTTAAGATTGTCAGACCCAATGATCAGAAGAAAGTTAAGGCACTTCATGGCCTGACCAGAGCACTGGTTCACAACATGGTTGTCGGAGTTACCGAGGGCTACACCAAGACACTGGAGTTGAATGGTGTCGGCTACAGAGCTCTGAAGAAGGGCAAGGTCCTGGAGCTGCATTTAGGATATTCCCACAATGTCGACATGGAAGATCCGGAAGGAATCGAGACAGTTGTTGAAGGCAATAAGATCCTTGTTAAGGGAATTGATAAGGAGCTTGTCGGACAGTGGGCAGCAGATATCAGAGCAAAGAGAAAGCCTGAGCCGTATAAGGGCAAGGGTATCAAGTACGATTACGAGAAGATTCGTCGTAAGGTCGGCAAGACTGGTAAGAAGTAATCGGATAAGGAGCGTATACAATGGTTAAGAAGGAAAATAGAAAGTTAATCCGCGAAAAGAAACACATGAAGGTTCGCAACCGTTTCAGCGGAACCGCTGAGAGACCGCGCCTTTCCGTTTACAGAAGCAACAATCACATCTATGCACAGGTCATCGATGATGAGGCTGGCAAGACGATTGCTGCTGCAGGTACGGTAGAAAAGGAAGTGAAGGCTGCCCTGGAGCACACAGATGATATCGCAGCAGCTGAGTACATCGGCGATCTTGTTGCAAAGA
>CAYLUU010000227.1:0-1654 GCA_964386925.1 uncultured Sarcina sp.
GAGGCAATGGTTGAATTGGAAAAATATCAGAAGAAGGAAAAGTACGGGAAATAATGGGTAACTAAAGTGGCTTATGGCAAGTTTTTTGACAAGAAGGCCGGTTTTATTTCTAAGAAGTGGTTTTCATATTTCGCCAATTATAGACGAGATGGCTATGACTTTGATGCATTATGGGATGATGAAAAAGCTTCCAGGCGTCAGAAGAAGATCATGGATCTGTTTGGAGAAGAAAATTCTGAAAAAGAATACTATTCAAATGAGGTAAAGCAGAATGCTGGGTATGGCAAAGAGGGAGAAAAAGGATCTGAATGATTCCATCCAGAATTTGCTGACGCTGAGTTTCGAGCTGACGGCGCCGAAGCGAAAGAAATCGCAGGCAGGGGGAATTTAGATGGGTATATTCGATGTAGACGAGAAAAAGTTGCAGGCACTATATCACCGGGCATGGTTGGAATGCGGCCGTGGTTTTGTGCATTCAAGACAATTCAGCTATCTGGATCATGCCTTGACGCAGTTCGCGATAGAGAATCACTGTTCTTACGATGAAGCGTATATTCTGGCCAAGACTGGAAAGAGGACAGGACGGCTGGCTGAGTAAGGGAATTAAGCTGCAGGATGAGCCGTCGGCTATGGATGTGCTGTTAAAGAAAAGAATTTGATCGGCAATAATGTTGTTGTAGCTGCGGGTGCGGTTGTTACCAAGGATGTTCCGGATAATTGTATGGTAGGCGGCGTGCCGGCAAGGATCATTCGCGAGATCGAGAATGATGTGGATGTGGAAAAATAGAAAACGAGGGTCGGATTATGGGAAAGGATGAGATAACCCCGATTAACCAAAGCTTCCTTGATGGCGTTTCAAATGTGTTGGCGCAGGCGCGAAAGAACGCCAAAACAGCGGTCAATCTTTCTATGGTTTATGCCTATTACGAAATCGGCAGAATGATCGTTGAGGAGGAACAGCACGGACAAAACAGAGCTGCCTATGGGAAACAAATTTTGCAGGAACTGTCGAAATACCTTGGAGAGAAATACGGAAAAGGTTTTTCAACGACAAATTTGAAGCAGATGCGGCAGTTTTATACCATTTATTCGCAGGATCAAATCAGTCAGACACTGTCTGACCAATTCGAAAATCTTCCAACTGTCAGTAGCGGCAGGAAGTTTTATCTGAGCTGGTCACATTATCTCAAGCTCATGCGGATAGACAACATCGATGAGCGTCATTTTTATGAAATTGAATCTGTAAAAAATGACTGGAGCCTTGCCGAACTGAAACGGCAATACAATAGTTCACTCTACGAGCGTATTGCTCTTAGCACCGATAAGGACAAGGTTTATCGCCTGTCGCTGGAAGGACAGAAGGTTGAGACAGCAAAAGATGCCGTTAAAGACCCGTATGTACTGGAATTTCTCGGCTTGAAGGAACTGCCGGAATACTCCGAGAGCGAGTTGGAGAGCCGCATTATTGATAATTTGCAGCAGTTCCTGCTGGAACTTGGCACTGGCTTTGCTTTTATTGGCCGACAGGTACGCTTCACGTTTGACGAGGAGCATTTCATGGTAGACCTGGTTTTTTACAACCGTCTGCTGCGCTGCTTTGTGCTGTTTGATTTGAAAATTGGCGAATTGAAGCATCAGGATATCGGACAGATGC
>CAYLUU010000228.1:0-1650 GCA_964386925.1 uncultured Sarcina sp.
GTCGTGTTCAGCGTGCCGGCAACCGTTCTCATCGCGGCCCTGATGTATCGCGGCAGAACAAATTCTGACCAGCCAGCTTCCGATATGCCCGAGGACTGATGCCTGTTTCTTCTTCAGAACAGAACTTCAAGGTAACTGTTCAGAACCCATTTGCAAGAGTGTTTCGGATTTTTGTATCCTAACAGATCGGATACCATGATAAAATGACTGCACTTTTATCATCGAGGTGACCGCTATGAACGACAAAATCCTGTTTCAATGTGACTACAACGAAGGTGCTCATCCGGATGTGCTGGCACGCCTGATTGACACGAATCTCGAGCAGACCCCCGGCTACAGCGAGGATATCTACTGCGAAGCTGCCAGAGCGAAAATCCGCACCGCCTGCGGGAATCCAGAGCTCGCTGTCCATTTCCTGGTCGGCGGAACGCAGACCAATGTCACCGTGATCAATGCCGCGCTCCGCAGGCACCAGGGCGTTCTCTGTGCAGTTACCGGACACATCAATGTCCACGAAACAGGCGCTGTGGAATCCTGCGGTCACAAGGTTCTGGGTCTTCCCAGTGAAGATGGCAAAATTACAGCCGCACAGGTCGCTGCTGCCTGCGAGGCACATCTTCACAATGCCAGCTTTGAACACATGGTTCAGCCAAAGCTCGTCTATATTTCCAATCCCACAGAGATCGGAACCATCTATACGAAGCAGGAGCTGCAGGAGCTCTCTGATGCATGCCATCAATACGGGCTGTATCTGTTCCTGGATGGTGCAAGGCTCGGATACGGACTGGCCGCACCGGACAATGATCTGTCGCTGCCGGATCTGGCTGATCTGTGTGATGTTTTCTACATCGGCGGCACAAAGGTAGGCGCGCTCTTCGGAGAGGCTGTTGTCATCCGCAATCCGGAGCTGCAGCAGGATTTCCGCTACCTGATCAAACAGGGCGGCGGCATGCTGGCCAAGGGGCGTCTGCTGGGTCTGCAGTTCGACGCTTTATTCACCGATGATCTCTATATGCGGATCTCCGCGCACGCCATCGCGATGGCAGAGAAGCTCCGGACGGCCTTCACGGCCAAGGGCTACACGTACCTTGCCCCCAACCGCACGAACCAGATCTTCGTCATCATCCCCGATGCGCACCTTGCGCAGATCTCGCAGCAGTTTGAATACAGCTACGATCAGCGAATCGATGACACCCATAGCTGCGTTCGTTTCTGCACCAGCTGGGCCACGAGAGAAGAAAATGTCGACGCCCTGATTCACTGCATCGAGAGCCTGTAGTGCGGACTGTCGATCGAACGGACCTATAACAACCGTTACCATTTACGCAAGCTCATGCAACGCTTCAGAGCTCGTTTATACATCAAAACGCCCGGCCTTTATCCTTGTTCGATAAAGCGCCGGGCTTATTCTTTCCCATCTATTCTGTTTTTCATTTTGCTCTGCTGCCTCGTTCTCTTCCGCCTCATTCATGATACTCATGGTGCTCGTTACGGTGTGCGCTCTCTACTAAGCTCTCAAACAGTACGAATTCCAACATCTCGTGCATCCTTTCTACTCAGCCTTTGGCTTGAGGTTCCTGTGTTTGTTCTTTGTTATGCACGTATCATATCGGATCGCCTGTAACCGAATCGTAACCGGCATTGTTGCCG
>CAYLUU010000229.1:0-1633 GCA_964386925.1 uncultured Sarcina sp.
CCTCCCATCTTATCCACCAGGCTCTTGGTAATCGACATCCCCAGCCCGGTCCCGCCATATTTGGTTCTTGCGTCTGCATTCTCCTGCGTAAATGGCTCAAATATATGTTCCATGAACTCAGGACTCATTCCCATGCCGGTATCACGACATTTAAATTCCAGATTAACCCGATTTTCATCAATGACAGACTCTCGGCAAGTAATGAATATCTTCCCGTGATCCTTATTGTACTTGACCGCATTTCCGACAATATTCAGCATCAGTCTCTTTAAATGCAGGGGACTTCCTATTAATCTGGCAGCCTCTGCATTGCAGTCTTCCTGAACAATCTCAATATCTCTGTCCTCTGCCTGCTTCTTGACCGCATAATAAACCTCTGTACTCACACGAATCAGGTCAAAGGGAACATGTTCAATCTGTACTTCTCCTGACTCTAATTTGCTCATATCCAGGACTTCATTGATCAAATCCAGAAGTATCCCGGAGGCCTCTCTTATTTTCCTCCTGCAGTCAGCCTGTTTTTCAACATCGTCCGCCGTTTTATCTGCGATATCCAACATTCCCATAATGCCATTGATCGGTGTTCGGATATCGTGAGACATATTAAAAAGAAATGTGGTCTTGGCAGCATTGGCTGCTTCCGCGGATTTTTTCGCCTCTTCCAGGCGCTGTTCCACCAGAACTTCTTCATTGATATCCCGGAATAAACCATAGTAGTGCTTGGGCATTCCATTTTCATATCGGGTCAGACTTCCGTCCGCAGCAAACCAGCGATATCCGCCGGTTTTCATCAGCAGGCGATACTTAACGCTGTATTTTGTTTTCCCCGTATGATCGTTTACAGCAGCCCAGTAAGCTTCAAGAACTCTTTCCTTATCCGATGGATGCAAGAGGCCTGACCAGGATGAAAGTTCATCAGGGAAATCTTCCTTTCCCTGATATCCCAGCATTTTTCGGAACAGATCGCTCCAAATACATGAAGTCATATTTCCGTTTTTATCAAAGATCATTTCCCAGCGCGCTGCGTCAAGAGAAAAATAAACGGAATCGAAAGCCTCATCCATTTCCTTATCTCTGGCTCTCTCACGAATCGTCAGAATCTGCTGATTCAGCTCAGCCGCAGCAACTTCCAGAAAAAGATGCTGATCTATGTTGCTCTTCGGATTGTCAACGCCAAGAAAACCAATTATGTCATTTCCGAGCGTAAAGGGAGCCGCCATAAGGCTCGATATTCCCTGTGGCTCTAATACTTCATAAATGAATGGTTCCGCCTTTGCATATTCATCATCACAGGAAAGGAAAAAGCTTCCCTTTAAACGAAATTCTTTCCACCAGGGATCCATCATCTCCAAAGGAACCCACTGCAGATTCTGAATCTCCGGGGGAACACCTTCCGCACACCATTCATAGGTGTTGACACAGAATTGTTCCGTTAGGTCCTGTTCGAAAATGTATGCCCTGTCGGCATCATAATACTTCGCAACCTCACGAATCAGATCATCTACCGAAGGGATTCCCTCTTCCGACGGAATAAACTGACGCATAAATTCTTTAATGGCCAAATCCTGTGTATCAGCCTTCTCTTTTGATTCCATTGTTCCATCACCTCTCCCCAGCCACCGGAATCTCCCCG
>CAYLUU010000230.1:0-1630 GCA_964386925.1 uncultured Sarcina sp.
GAACGGCTGCGGCCAGCGGAGTGGCTGCCAGTGCTGCTGCGGCAACAATGCCGGCTGTGATGCGTGCTGCGTACTTCTTGATGCTAGTCATGATGTTCTTCATTGTTGTAATCTCCTCTTCCTTTGTGTCCGCTCTTTGGCGGTGCTCTTTACTATTTGTCATTGCCGCGCTCTCTTGTGCTCAGCACCTTGGCGGCAGTGCTTTGTTGTTTGTTATGTACGCATCATAATGGATTCCCCGTAACTGAATCGTAACCGGGGAAGAGGAAGGCGGAGAAAATGGAAAGAGAGCGAAGCTTACACCGGATGCCATCGAACTAAATCCGAAATCTGATTTCTGGACTATGCGTTTGGTCCAAAGGTCAGATGAGATCGCAGGGGCTTTTCGCGCTTAGCCGAATTTTCGGTTATCTGATGAGACCGGTTTTAGCATCACTCCTGAATCCATTTCTGCAGTGCCGGTTTTGCGGCGTCTACGCTGCTTCCGTGGATGGCAAGGCCTTTTCCGACAACTGCACCCTTTGCGGCATTTCGAATATCCTGCTCGGTGCCGGAGAGGCCGCTTCCCTCATGCGTGCAGAAGGGATGGATCTTTTTGCCGGTGAAGTCAAAGCTCTCAAGGAATGTGTAGACTGCCATCGGCATGGTGCCGCAGTAATTCGGATAGCCCAGATAAATTTCATCGTACTGATCAAGGTTCTCGGGCAGGGAAACGAGCGCCGGTCTTGCATCCTCCTGTTTATCCTTTCTCGCCTGATCTACACATTCCCGGTAATCTGCGGAATACGGAACCTTCTGCTCAATCTTGAACAGGTCCGCGCCGGTCAGCTCTGCGAGCATGTTTGCGGCCTTCTCTGTGTTTCCTACCTTAACGGTCTTCATTGCGCCGCCGAAATAGTTCTCATCTGCTCTGGAATAAAATGCAATTAACTTTGCCATAATCAGTTTTCTCCTTCTTTCTTTGTCCATGTCAAAACGCCGGTCCGCATGGCCTCTTCGTATCTCGATATCTTGTATGAGAGCCGCGCCATTGTTTCTTCGATCTGCGCCTTCTGCTTTTGCAGAACGTCCATCTGATCCTTCAGAAGATCCAATCTGGCGGGAATGGTGGAATCCCCTGCCTGAAACAGTCGCTGGTACTCGATCAGGCTTTCAATGGGAAGGCCGGCATTGCGCATGCATACTGCAAGCTCCACCCACTTCAGATCCTCCTCCTGATAGTCACGAATTCCGCCGGAGGTCCTTGTGACTGCCGGGATGACACTCACGCGCTCATAGTAGCGGAGCGTATCCTGGGAGAGCCCGTATTTTTCCGATACTTCCTTGATGGTCATTTGTCACCTCTTCGAAATATGATGTTGGACCTTTTGCTCCTAATATCCGCATCTAGCATAATCCCTGAAGTTAGCTCCAGGTCAAGAAACTTTACGAAAATTCAGAAAAAAGATGAAGGAGCAAGCGCAGCTGCTCCCATCCCGGAAACGGCTGTCCGCTATTTTTGTTACGATTAAATACGACGGCGAAGCAGATGTATGCAGAGCTGAAAGACAGCCTTTCTCCGGAAGGCAGGACATGCCTGTTTCTCGACGAGGTGCAGGAGATCAAGGGCTGGGAAAAGGTTGTTAATTCG
>CAYLUU010000231.1:0-1624 GCA_964386925.1 uncultured Sarcina sp.
CTGCCGGTGCGCTGTCCGTATGGATTGATTTTTCTGTGGTTGCTCCGACAATGCGGTTCGGCGCATTCGCTGCCCTGCTTTCCATACGAATTATCTCACCTACAGCGGCTCCCAGGATATTCTCCGCTCTCACGCCAATATCCTCCACTACATTTGTCCAGGGTCTTGGCACAATGAACTTCGTCTCCGGTGAAACCGCTGCAATCCCCTTCAGGGTATAAGGATCCAGATGATCACTGTGATTGTGCGTACACAGAACCGCATCCAGAAAGTCCAGCTCCTCTGGTGCAAAGGGCGCAGCAAAGCGCCTTACATCCGGCTCCGGGTGCCCCAGATACGGATCGATGGCGAACGTTCCCTCCGCCGCCTTCACCACGATTCCGGCCTGCCCCAGATACCAGATTGCCAGCATTCCGCCCGGAACCTGGGTTCCCTTCATCTCTTCGATGAGTTCTTTTCCACTCTTATACCATCCGCTAATCGCCATTGCGCCACCTCGATTTCCCCTCTGCGTTCTTCGATGTTCGTTGATTTACAGGTAAATCCTCCATAGCCTTCGAATTCATATCTGAAATCAGCACAGCACATCGGGATTTTCCAGCAGTTGGAAGGCCTCCCCTATGTTTTACTCCGCGTACACGAACCGCCCATCTTTTTCGAATTCTGCGATCTGATTCGCTTCATAATCTGCGATCAATTCTCTTGTTCTCTGCAGAACAGCCGCCAAATTTTCCTGCGTCACCTCATTCTCGCCTGCTGCCATCGACTGGCAGATCTCGTAGTTCGCCTGCGGGTCGAAGTGCACCGTATCCATGTACCGGTTCAGATCCGTCACCGTCTCCTCCACGTTCTGGAAATCATAGAAATGAACGTTCTCATATTGAAGCAGTGCCTCGGCCACCTTCTCCTCGTCGTACAGGTACACCTCCTGAAGCCCAGCCCGCAGGGCATCGTCCCACCAGATCATCGAATACGGCGGATAGAAAAAATAGAACTCCGTCTCCGGATGGGCCGCCACCACCTGCTCCAGCAATGCCAGATTAGCCTCCAGCTCTGCGGATTTGGCATCCGGTGCCAGCATCTCTGCAGTCTCTTTTCGCCGCTCATAGTGCGTCAGAACACCGTTCTCTGAGAAGTCCTTTCCTTCTGCCCAGTTGTACGACAGTCCCTCCTCATAACTCGAAGACAGCGATTGCCCGATCTCATAAGGGATCTTCTCGAACAGAACCGTCGCGTTCAGAAGGTACTTAATATCATTGAAGGGATTCCGGTCATACAGGTACATCGGACAACCGGACGACTCGAAGGTCGTCTGGGCTTCCTGCGTCAGCGAAGACGGATCCAGGTTAAAATACACCCTCTTTAACTCCTGCGCATCATAGGCTTCATTCAGCAGCCAGACCAGATCAGCGATTCCGCCGTAGCTGCGTACCGCCTTAATGGTTGTCCCGCCGAAGGCCTCGTCGTACCAGCGATTGTCATTGTTCTCCACCACAGAGGATCCCACCAGAACAGAGTCATAGTCAAAATTCCGAAGGCTCCCCACCACCTGGTATTCCTTCTCGGTCAGAACCGCCTTCAGCCCGAACCACGGCTTATGGTAATGGTAGAACGGATCCAGCAG
>CAYLUU010000232.1:0-1572 GCA_964386925.1 uncultured Sarcina sp.
CTCCTCCTGCAGCTTCTTTTCCATTTATTACTCCTTCACTGTGTTGGTTTTCTGCGCGGTCGGCATTCCATTTACTAAGGCACGCTCAGATGCTTCGGTCTGTTCCTTCTGTTCCGGCGCTGCAGGCATTTTCCTGACAGGCACCTTGCCAGATCCATCTTTCGAAGCTTCTTCCTTCGCTTCCTGCACTTCCTCCAGTTTCGTCGTCATGATCTTGTACAGCTCCAGATCCTTCGGGAAACGATCGACGAACGGTAGGATGACATTGCCGAAGAACAATAGGCCTTCGCCTTCTCCAGAGTGCGTCACATAAGACAGCTGATGCGGGCTGATGTTCAGCTGCTTTGCCAGGACCGAGCGGTCGCCGATGGCCTGGTTCAGCATGTAAATGAAGTCCGAATTCTCAAAGATGTTCTCGACCTCCTTCGATGCCAGGAGATCCTTGACATTCTGCGTGATTCCGGTCGGAATGCCGCCCCATTTACGGAAGCGCTTCCAGATCTCGACGGTGTAGGCCGCCGTCTGTTCTTCGCGCAGCAGCAAGTGCATCTCATCCATGTAGTACCGGGTGCTTCTCCCCTGGGAGCGGTTCTCCGTGACTCGTCCCCATACTGCATCCTGCACGATCAGCATGCCGATCTTTTTCAGCTGCTTGCCGAGGTCCTTGATGTCATAGCACACGAGGCGATTGGAAATGTTCACGTTCGTCCGGTGATTGAAGACATTCAGAGAACCGGAGACATAGATTTCAAGTGCCGTTGCAACAGCCTTGGCTTCCGGCTCCTCCTGTTCGAGCAGCGCATTGTAGAGATCCTCCAGAATCGGCATGTTATCCTTGCCGGGATGCTCAAAATACTGCTGATAGATCTTGTGAATACAGCGGTCGATAACCGTCTTCTCTACCGGCTTCAGGCCCTCTTTACCGCCCACGATCAGTTCGCACAGGGACAGGATAAAGTCTGCCTTGAGCGCGATCGGGTTGTCGCCGTCTCCGGAATAATTCATGTTGATGTCCATCGGATTGATGTACTGATCCGAGGTCGGGCTGATCTTAATGACTTGCCCGCCAAAGCGCTTCACGAGAGCCGAGTACTCCGACTCCGGATCTGAAATGAGCACGTCATCATCGGTCACGAGGAAGGCATTGGCAATCTCGCGCTTTGCCGCAAAGGATTTACCGGAGCCAGGAGTTCCCAGGATCAGGCCGTTCGGGTTCTTCAATGTCTTGCGGTCCACCATGATCAGGTTGTTGGAAAGCGCATTCAGGCCGTAATACAGCGCCGCCGGACTCTCCTGGAACAGCTCCTGCGTGGTGAATGGCACGAAGATCGCCGTACTGCTGGTCGTCATACCGCGCTGGATCTCGATCTGGTTATAGGCAAGCGGCAGTGTGCTCATGAGCCCCTGCTCCTGCTGAAAGTCCAGACGGACCAGGTTGCAGTTGTGCTTCTGCGCGATACTGCTGGCCTGGAAAACGTTATTTTCCAGTTCCTGCTGAGTCCTGCCGGTGTTGAGAACGAGGAACGTTAAGAGGAACATTCGCTCGTTCTGGCTCTGCAGCTCCTTTAAGAG
>CAYLUU010000233.1:0-1540 GCA_964386925.1 uncultured Sarcina sp.
AGAACACAGAGATCATTCAGGCGATTGCCAATGAATATACTACTGTTTTCTGGGAGAGCCTTGAGGATGGAAGCTATAAAACGATTGCTGCAAGGAAAGCATTGGAAGATATTGATATTACAGGCTCTGCGAGATTGAATGATGATATTTGTAAGAAAACCATGGAGATTTCCGTTGCTCCTGAAATGCGAGAGGTTATGTGGCAGTTTATTGATCCGATGACATTGGCGGATCGACTCCGGGATAAAACATCGATTGCATTTGACTATAAATCTCCGGATGATAAATGGTTTACAGCGGAATTCATCGTTAAGAAAAGAAATGAAGCCGGACGTGTTACAGAGGTCCTGTATGTCGATAAAGAGATAACCAGCGACAAGAAAAGGGAACTGGAGTATCAGGAAAAACTGAAGCTGATTGCACTGGATGCAGAGAAGGCGAATGCGTCCAAGTCTGATTTCCTGCGCCGCATGAGTCATGATATCCGGACACCAATCAATGGAATTCGCGGTATGCTCGAAATGGCTGAGACCTTCAGCAATGATCCGGAGAAGTTAAAAGAATGCAGGGAAAAGGCCAGAATCTCTACGGATCATTTACTTTCTCTTGTTAATGATATTCTGGATATGAATAAACTTGAGTCAGGCCGCATTGTTTTAAAGCAGGATGCATTTTCGTTGATAAAACTGCTGAAGGAAGTTTGCACGGTATCCGGGGCGCAAGCCATGGATTTAGGCGTGAATTTTTCGCTGGGAGATGTAGAAATCAAGCACCCTCATCTGATAGGGAGCCCGACGCATCTGAAACAGATATTGCTGAATTTCGGCAGTAATGCGGTTAAGTTTAACCATGTAAATGGAAGTGTTGTCGTAGGATGTCGGGAATTAGAATGTGATGAGCATCGTGCTGTTTTTGCCTTTACCTGCGAGGATACCGGCATTGGCATGAGCGAAGAGTTCCAGCAGCACATGTTTGAACCTTTCATGCAGGAGGGACAGTCCGGCGCACGAACCACCTATGCGGGTTCAGGCCTTGGAATGCCGATTGCAAAGCAGCTGGCAGAGCTGATGGGCGGCAGTGTACAGGTTGAATCAAAGCTCGGTGTGGGAACGAAGATTACCTGCATTATTCCTTTTGAAATCGATCCGGAGGCCGTGGTTGAAGAGGAGGAAAAGAAGGAAACTCTTGATCTGACAGGAAGAAAAGCATTGCTTGCGGAAGATAATGAGCTGAACGCAGAGATTGCAAGATTCCTCTTGGAGAAACAGGGACTCAGTGTTATCTGGGCAGCAAATGGCAAAGATGCCGTGAATACATTTGCTGAGGCACCGAAAGATTATGACGTAATTTTTATGGATATTATGATGCCGGAGATGGATGGCCTTGAGGCGGCAAAGGCAATACGAGAATTGGATTATCCGGAGGGAAAGACTGTTCCGATATTCGCTATGACGGCCAATGCTTTTATTGATGACATTGAGAGAAGCAAGGCGGCCGGTATGAATGAGCATTTGACGAAACCGCTGCAGGAGGACGAAAT